>CAZFIR010000236.1:0-3030 GCA_964519535.1 uncultured Thermodesulfobacteriota bacterium
GACCACCTCATCCGTCGGCCTTTTGCTCACCTCCTCGAGTCCCCGGCAGGCCTTGTCCGAGGAGGCAATGACAACTGATCCCACCTTGCTCGCCTCGTCTGTCAGGTCCGTCCGGATGCACTGTTCATCGGCCACGATCACATCGGCAATCCCCGCGCGGATAAAGAAGAGCTGGCGGGACAGGGGACCGATGACCTTGGCCTTGTCCGAATATCGGGTGGTCTCCAGGGCCGTACAACAGATGCCGGCGACCTCCACCTTATCCTCCAGCCCCTTTGTTCTCAAGTAATCGATGATCTCGGCCGAAGAGGCCGGGTTGTGGCCGACCACGAGGATAACCGGTTTCGTTCGATCAACAGACCCCCACCCCATATCTACAATAGGGGTATCGGCTACTGAAGTGGGGAATTTAAAACCGATAATCTGGGCCACATCGGCCGCCTCCATGCAGACGTGGTCGAGCATGGAGATATGCAACGCCTTGGATTCATAGTCCACCGCATCCCCTTCCTGCCCGGTGTGGGTGGAGGATACGACGTGGACAAGTTGCTCAGCGGCATACTGCACGGCCGTTTTCAAATCCCTCAAGGTCTTCGGCTTCAGGCCCAAGACAGTTCGGATATTGGGGCATTCCACATTCACCTGATCTCCAAGATCTATGGGATAATCCTCCCCGTGCTTTTCGATCAGGTAATCGATGATGTGGGCGGCATGGCCGGCATGGGCGCTCATACCCATACAACAGGCCAGGGTCACGATGCGTCCCTGTTGGGCGGAAATATCGATACCGCAGGCACCCCGGTTGGTCCCGGTAAGGTCGCACTTCCCATAGGTGCACAGACAACAAAGATCGCAAAAGGGTGCATAAAATGGTTTATAGGTCTCGAGCAGGCGTCTGTCCCAATTCCTCAGGTCTGTTACATGGGGCATGGGGGTGTGCCCGATGGGCTCCCATTCATCCTCCGCCCTGATGATCTTTTCCTTCTCCTCCTTCTTTCTCTTTCCCTTCATTGTTTTATTGCCTCCTTAAACCAAATCCACTCACCCTCGTGGTGATATTAAGATTTTGTGACATCACAATCGATGTCTCCTCCCCTTATACCATATATCATTGTTACCTTTTCTAGATGATATCTTATTTTAGAATATTTCTAATTCTCCCCTTTGTCAAGGTATTTCCCTTACGAGTACGAGGCCCAAAAATCTTTGACCACTCCGGCTTCTGATCCCCTTACTGGATCATCTCCTTCACTATTTTGAATACCTCGGAGTGTCTCATCACCATGATGTCCGCCCCGGCCAAGAGGTAGTTGATGGCCGTCACCTCCTCCCAGGCGATCCCCAACTCCTCTCGCTCCTTGGGCTCTTTATTCTTCCAGACCTCCCCGGCGAAGTTGGCTATAACCGGCATCTGCATCATCGCATCCTGGAACTGGATACCCACATGTTTGGTCCTCTCCATGACGGAGAAGCAATACTCGATGCCATATCCCAGGGCAGAGGCCAACGGATCGAGGACGATCCGGTCACTGGACAAGATCCGGCTCAGCTTTACGTTGAGTTCCTTTTGGAGGTTGATATCCACCGGGGCCTGCGACACTACACAGTGGCCGTGCTCTTTGGCTGCGTTGGCAATCGGCTCAAAGTCCTCTTTGATGACCGGTCCGAGAAGCAGATTTTCTCCGCTGAGGACCTCAGCCACCTTGGCGAGCACGGCAGGATCTTTATTTTCATTCCCCGTCGTGTAGACGATCATCGGGATGGAGATGGCCTCATAGACCCGTTTTACGAGCTCCGCTGCCTGCTCGGGGGGGGTATCCTTTTCATTTGGATCGGCGCTGATGAGATAGAGGTAGACCAGGTCAGCCCCCAATTCCTCGCACCGTTTGGCCCAGGCAGCAGGATCGGAGGCCACATCCTTGTACGGCTCCAGGACCCAGGGGGCCCAATTCTCAGGCTCTATATCCCAGATCTCCAGGGCGATCTTGGGTGGATTGGGGAATGCCCCCTCATCAAAGGTCTGGTTAAAGGCGAGCACGTTCTCTCCCCCTATCTTTACGGCCCGCTTACCCTTTCCGATGGTTACCTCGACAATCTTTCCCTTGTAGTTCTCGACCGGCGCCTTATAGGCCATATCCATACCTCCTGTCTATGTTTCCAACCACGTATGGGAGTAAAGGGTCTCCCCCATAAGTACTTTAGCCGTCTTGGCGTAATCTCTCTCCTGAGGAGGAAGGGAAGCCGGATCCACGTCCTCCCCGTCCATGACCTTGTGGATCAGCTCCACGATGCCTGGAAGCTTACCGTGTGCTAGATCAAGCAACTCGGCATCAAAGGCATCGGCAATGGCCGAGTGCATGCCGTATCGCTCCAGCATTACCATATAGGTCCTGTTGAGGATACCCCTCAGTTCCTCGGGCACCCCATTGGAGATGTTGGAAAGCCCAATGGTCGATTTCACCCCTGGGAGGAGGTCCGGCAGCATCTGGGTGAACTCCAAACATGCCACGACCCCCTGTTGAGCAACACTGACGGGGAGCAGAATGGGGTCAATCCACAGCCGTTCATTCTCGATCCCCAACTCATTGGCGTAGGCCGCCGTCTCCATGATGCTTTCGGCCCTGGCCTCTGCATCGGAGGGGATCCCCCGATCGGTCAGCACAGAAAGGATCACCGCACATTCATACTGTGCCGCGAGGGGGAGCATCCGCTCCTTACTCTCCCCTTTGCCCGAGGCGGAGTTTATCAAAGGAGGCCGCTTGGCCACCTTGAGACCAGCCTCCACCGCCAGGGGATTCGTGCTGTCCAAGGCGAGGGGGCAATCGACCACCTCTTGTACGGTCTCTGCCAACCACCCCATGACCTCCGGGTTCTTGCGCGCCGGCCCGACATTGAGATCAATATAGTCCACCCCAACATCGGCCTGTTCCTTGGCCATCTGCTGTAAGGCCTTCTTGTCCTGTTTATCGACGGCGTCGGAGACCTGTTTGGCAATGATGTGTATATTTTCCCCGATGAGTAGCATCTGTT
>CAZFIR010000237.1:0-2705 GCA_964519535.1 uncultured Thermodesulfobacteriota bacterium
ACTACGCCATCACGCTCCAGTTCCTCTTCCCTGAGGACGACTCCCCCGAATTCATGATCAGCTACCTCATACCCCCAATCGCGAAAGGCCCCTTCCGTGTATTTCATGATGTTCCCCTTGTGGACCAGGGTCACGCTGCGCCGTCCATTGTCCAGGGCGTACTTGATGGCCCTGCGCACCAAACGCTTGGTGGCGAAGGGGCTGATGGGCTTTATCCCGATGCCTGAGCCATCCCTGATCGCAACAGCCATCTCCTCACGCAGAAAGCGCGTCACCCGCTTTCCATCCGCACTCTCTCCCCGCCACTCTATCCCGGCATAGACATCCTCCGTATTCTCACGGAATATGACGAAATCCACCTTTTCGGGGTTTTTCACGGGAGAGGGAGTACCCCGGATATAACGGATCGGCCTGATACAGGCATAGAGATCAAATTGTTGCCTCAAGGCCACATTGAGGCTGCGCAACCCGCCCCCCACCGGCGTGGTCAAGGGCCCTTTAATGGCCACCTTGTACAGGCCGATGGCCTGCAAGGTTTCAGGCGGGAGCGGGTCGTTGAAGTGCGTGACGGCCTCTTCACCGGCCTGTATCTCCTGCCAGAGGATCTTTCGCGTGCCGGAATAGGCCTTTGCTATTGCGGCATCTATGACCAAAACCGCCGCGCGCCAGATATCCGGGCCCACCCCATCCCCTTTGATAAAAGGGATGACGGGTCGAGCCGGCACCGAGAAGACCTTGCCATGCTGTACCCCTATCTCCCCCGCCATCTCTCAGGCCAGATCCTCTGTCTTGATCAGTTCTTCAAACCTCAGGTCCATTCCCAGGATCCCCACAATCGCCTCATCCTTGCTGCGGATGGGGGCGGAGACGGTAATGCAGAGGGCCCCGGTGATCACCGAGGTATAGAAATTGGTCACATGCACCTTGCCCGTCTTGAAGGGCTCAATGAACCATTCTCTATTGGAATAGTCCACGTCGGAACCGATTTGCTCGTACTTCGCCCGATCTTCGGGACGGGTGATATTCCTGGTGATCTTGTACCCTTTGTCGTCGGTGACATAGAGGAATTGGATAAAGGGATTCTCTTGCTCGATCTTCTCCAAGAGTGCCTCCTGGCGAGCGGGATCCATAGACCGTATGGCTGGATCGTCCACAACCTCCTCAATAAGGTGGGCAGCCATCTCATAGGCACGCTGTTTGATCAGATCGAAATCGGAGATGAAGAGCTCGGGGAGATATTTCCGGGCCTTCTTCTCCATCTCGTCGGAGGAGATATCGGTAGTCCTCCCCTGTGCATACTCATCTTTTACCCACTTATATATCTTGGCCACGCCGGGATGCCTCTTGTCCACGCGCTCTTTATCCGCCAGGGCGAAGTAGGAATTGATCCACTGGGCGATCCCCGCCGTGCCCGATTTGTCGCTTATGGTCACGGTCAAGGGCCTGTTGAGTATCTTGTTGGTGTTGAAGATATTGTAGATCTCCTCATTCTTGAGGATGCCGTCGGCATGGATGCCGGCCCTGGTGGTATTGAACTCGGCCCCGACAAAGGGATAGTTTTTGGGGATATGCTCACCCAAAACCCGCTCATAGTAATTCCTGATCTCGGTGATAACGGCTGGATCGACCCCGTTCTGATCCCCGGTAAGGCTGACATAGTCGATGATCAAACCCTCTATAGGGGCATTGCCGGTCCTTTCACCAAACCCAATCAAGCTGCCGTTCACCCCAGAGCAGCCATAGAGCCAGGCGGTCGTGGAGTTAATGAGGACCTTATGAAAGTCATTGTGACCGTGCCATTCGAGCTCCTCCGATGGGATTCCGGCATCCTCGACGAGGGCGCGTATGAGCTTCGGCACACTCCGCGGCAGGGCCGTACCGGGATAGGGTACCCCCAATCCGAGGGTATCGCACAACCTGATCTTCACCGTCGCCCCCCCCTCCTGAGCCAAGCGCATGAGCTCTTGGGCCAAGGGGACCACAAAACCGTAGATATCCGCCCTCGTGATGTCCTCGAAGTGACAGCGCGGCTTTACCCCCTCGGACAGGGCAGCCTCCACGACCCTGAGGTAGTCAATCATGGCGGTCCGACGGTTCTTGTTCAGCTTCAAAAAGATATGATAATCCGAGACAGAGGCCAAGATCCCCGTCTCTTTGAGCCCCATCTCCCTCACCAGCTTAAAATCATCTTTATTCGCCCTGATCCAACCCGTGATCTCGGGATACCGATATCCCTTCGCCAAACACTGCTGCGCGGCCTCTTTGTCCTTATCGCTGTAGAGGAAGAACTCAGACTGGCGAATGACGCCGTTGTGACCCCCCAGCCTGTGGAGCATATCGTACAGGTCAACTATCTGCTGCACCGTATAGGGAGGCCTGGCCTGCTGACCATCACGAAAGGTGGTATCGGTGATAAATATCTCCGCTGGGGGATCTATCAGCTCGACACGGTGGTCGAATTCAATGCGACATACTTCATCATAGGGGAAGACATCCCGAAACAAATTGGGCTCGACCACATCCTGCAGCTGAAATCGCGTCCGCTTCTTGAAACGGTTGTCGAGAAAGCTCTTGCCCTTTTTCATGGCAACCATCTCTCCCCTCCCAAAACTACTATATAATAATAAATGATATGCATAAGATAAGATACTGTCAATATTTTCGCTTATTGCTGCCTTTTTGTCCTCTTCCCTGTGCTAGTTTTG
>CAZFIR010000238.1:0-3184 GCA_964519535.1 uncultured Thermodesulfobacteriota bacterium
GGGAGATATCCCTCCAGGTATCAATGTCGATGTCTCCTCGCTCGACATCGGCGACTCCATCCATGTAGGGGATATTACCTTAGAAAAGGCCAAGATACAGGTCGATCCTGAGCAGACCATCGTAACCGTCGTACCACCGACCGTCTACGAAGAGCCTGTGGTCGAAGAGGAAGTAATTGAAATAGAAGCGGCTGAAGAGGAGAAAGAAGAGAAGGCAGAAGCTGCGGAAGAAGAATCAGAGGCAGGTTAACAGAGGGGTTATTTTCTTTTCATATAACGAAGAAATCAGCCGGAGCGCAGCGATCGGCTGGATTGACTTTGTTAGGCTTTTATTGGTTGCTGCGCCTATTCATTTAAATGTTTCTTTAATATTTTCACTGATCTTTCTCCGCCATTCATTATTTCGGATAATATCCAAGCTGATAATTTGAATCTGTATTTTATAAATTCGCATTGAGGTTTATATGGAATTTTTATGTTATTGTTATAACGAATGTTGAACGCGTGGCAACCACCGCCGCAGAAATATTTTATCCAGCATCTTCTGCATTCCTCTCTTAAATCTGCATGCATGCGCTGGAATATTCTTCTCTTGTGCGTGTCAAAACCAAAGTCTATATGACCAATGCAATTTTCTTTTTCTGGAACTGTTTCAAAACAAGGGAAAATTTCTCCAGTTGGGGCAATGGCTATAAATCCACCGCCTGCTCCACATTCCGTATGCGTCGGCTTAGGATCAAGAAGTTTCTTTAAACAATGATCAAAATGATAAAAATGAAGAGGTTGACCTTTGTTGAACCTTTTCAGATAAAGGTCAGCCAATTTATCATACTCATACAATATTCTGGTTATCTCGCCATGTGTTGAAATAGAGTGGGGATGAGTTTCAACAAGTTGAGCAGGTTCTACAGAAACGCTCTTAAATCCCTGATCATTTAAAAAAAGCACCTGATCAGAGAAATTCGGTGTAGTTCTTGTAAATGTGCCCCTAACAGTAAAATTATCGGAATAATTCCGCAAATATTCGCTAATATTCTTAATCACGACAGCATGTGTTTTTTTTCTATGCTTAGTTTTCCTCATGCGGTCGTGAACCTTTTGTGGTCCGTCAAGAGAAAAAAGCAACGAAAAATTTTCACGGTTGATAAAATCCATAATATCTGGGGTCAATAACACCGCGTTAGAAGCCATAGAGAAAGTCACTTTTTTATTTAATGAATTTGCTGTATTTCTCGCATACTCTACTGCTTCACGGATAAGTTTGAAATTAAGCAAAGGTTCACCACCGAAAAATCCGACATTAATTGATTCGAAATCTCCCGAATGGACAAAGGCAAAATCTATAGCCTTCTGCATTATGTGGCGGCTCATTAATTGACGATTAGCCCCAAAGGCACCAGTATCTGCATAACAATATTCGCAACTCAAATTGCAGTTGTGTGCAATGTGAAGGCAAATAGCAGAAACATTATTTTGAATACGGTGTTTGTAAGGGGAATGACCTACACCAAAATACCCACTGTCTAATAATTCGTTGCATTCTTTGATACACCTGTGAAGTTGTGGCGTTGGATAAACATGAGCATACTTCTTTTCCAAATTCCCGCTAGCACCTGACAAAAGCTCAGGCATGATTGTTAAAGCTACGCTATCCAGCTCGGTGCAAAATGTAGTATTAATGTCATAAGCAAAATACCTATCTTTTACAGAGAAGAAATGAACACTATTTCTTTGCATGGAGTTTTATTTTTCCTTGTCTTTTTTAGTAAAATTCCCTTTTAAAACTTCTCTTATATCGGTCCTCCGGGAGCTCTGATACCAGTACTATTACAAGGATTATCCTCAGGAGGAGTATCTGGTTTTGGGGGTGGTGGTGGGTTCGGAGCAATCTTACTTTGAGTCTGGCAATAATATTTACAATCATCTTTACAACCGTGACAAGCAGGTACACTATCTTTTGACTTATCACAATCCTCTATAACTTGTTTTTTGTTACCTTTAGACTTTTTTAAACTCTCTCCAACGTTGGCAAGAGGTTTAATGTGATGGTTTTTTGACTTCATTATTTTCTCCCCATTTGTTTATTAAAATTACTTTTATTATCTTTGAGTCGTCAATAGCGTTACAATGAAATAAATACTGTCTTTTTGCATTACATCTTATTTCTTTGATGTCTTAACAGTTTGTTTGCATGCGTCCATGCAAGTAATCTTACAAGCTGTCTCACATCCCTGTTCACTGCTAGTTTTACAGGCACTCTTGCAATTATCTTTACAATAAGGTTTACAACTATCCGTACAGGAAATCTGACAAGGATCAATAACTTGTTTTTTGTTATCTTTAGATTTTTTAGAATTCTCACCAACGTTAGCAAAAGGTTTAACATGATGGTTTTTTGATTTTGTCATCGCATTCTCCTTTTAGTTTTTAATTTAGCTGTTATTATAAAAGACAAAATATTTGTCAGCCATAAAGGCACCACCTTTTGTTCTTATCATCACCTCCTTTTTTACAAGTAAAATGCCGCCTAACGTACATGGGTCAGCAGCGCGCGTCAGCGCGTCCGCTGGAGCCGTTTGTTCGGAGCAGGTCATTCATCTTTTCATATTCTTTTTAGCTGTCTTAATGAAGCGTCCGAATGCTTTGTCCTTTTTACGTTTGTCCAAGTACGACATCTCATAGTGCTCTGACTCTTTCCTGAGTTTCAAATAACTAAAATAGCGCTCTTCACTCAACTCGCCGTTTGTAATTGCAGTAAGAACTGCGCAGCCTGATTCCTGAGCATGGCTGCAATCGGCATAGCGACAAGCCATGGAAAGCTCAATAATATCTTCAAACCCTTTGTTTACCCCTTCACTGGCGCCCAGAAGCCCTAATTCTCTCATTCCAGGTGTATCTATGAACATAACGCCTTTATCAAGAACAATGAGTTGCCGACGCGCTGTTGTGTGTGTGCCTTCTCCTGTTCCACTGACAGCTTTAGTATCAAGATCATCCCGTCCAATCAGATGATTGATCAGTGTAGTCTTGCCGACTCCGGATGACCCAAGCAGGCAATATGTTCGACCCGGTATTAATACCTGGTGGAATTCGTCAAATCCGGAGCCAGTTATGTTACTGAGTGCAATAACCCTGGTCGTGATGCCAGCCTGTCTAATAGCCGCAAGCTTCTGTTGCAGCTCAT
>CAZFIR010000239.1:0-18098 GCA_964519535.1 uncultured Thermodesulfobacteriota bacterium
GCCGGCGTGGCGGAGCAGTAGATGATCTGCTTGGCCCGCTCCTCGAACTCCTCAAAGGTGAGGGGGCGGTTGTCCAGGGCCGAGGGGAGGCGGAAGCCGTACTCCACCAGGTTTTGCTTGCGGGAGCGATCCCCATAGTACATCCCCCCAAGCTGAGGGATGGTCACGTGCGACTCGTCGATCATGATGAGGGCGTCCTCGGGGAGGTAGTCGATGAGCGTGGGCGGGGGTTCCCCGGGCTGGCGTCCGGTGAGGTGGCGGGAGTAGTTCTCGATCCCTTTGCAGTAGCCGATCTCCTGGAACATCTCCAGATCGAACATGGTGCGCTGTTCCAGCCGCTGGGCCTCCAGGAGCTTGTTCTGGGCCTTAAACTCAGCCAGGCGCTCCTGCAGCTCCACCTTGATCCCCTCCATGGCCAGTTGCGTCCGTTCCGAGGTAGTCACATAGTGGCTCCCAGGATAGATGGCGACCTTCTCCAGGGAGGAGATGACCTTTCCCCGCAGGGGGTCGATTTCGTAGAGCCCCTCGACCACCTCGTCGAAGAGCTCGACACGGATGGCCCTGGCCTCTTCATACGGCGGAAAGATCTCCACCACGTCCCCTCTCACACGGAAGGTCCCGCGATGAAAGTCGATGTCGTTGCGCTCATACTGGATCTCCACCAGCTTGGAGAGGATTGCACCCCGAGATATCCGCTTGCCCTTTTCGATATAGAGGAGCAGGCCGTAATAGGCCTCCGGTGAGCCCAGGCCGTAGATGCAGGAGACGCTGGCCACGATGATCACGTCGTTGCGCTCCAGGAGCGAGTGGGTGGCCGAGTGGCGCATCTTGTCGATCTCCTCGTTGATGGAGGTGTCCTTTTCAATATAAAGATCGCTGCTGGGGATGTAGGCCTCGGGCTGGTAGTAGTCGTAGTAGCTGACGAAGAACTCCACCGCGTTTTCGGGGAAGAGCTCGTGAAACTCGCTGTAGAGTTGGGCCGCGAGGGTCTTGTTGTGTGAGATGACGAGGGTCGGCCTTTGGACCTGCTCGATGCAATTGGCCATGGTGAAGGTCTTGCCCGAACCGGTGACGCCCAGCAGGACCTGGTACCCTGCCCCTTCTCGCAGCCCCTGGACCAGTTGCTCGATGGCCTGGGGCTGATCACCCGTGGGTTGAAATAAGGATACGAGCTTAAAACGAGCCATTGATTATTCCAGCTGATGCTTGAGCGATAAAAATACAGTGAGACTGAGAGATCTTTTATTGTAACACAGAACTATTTGGATCGTAAGCGATTCAGAAGACATGCCCGGGCACAGGCCTATCCTAGTACCTTACCCTTTTTCTTGCCCTTTCTAACAAAACATGTTCGACAAAGTTGTAAATATTCAGTTTTTTCATAAAATTATTGACAGGATCTCTTTCCCGGGGTAAAAAGGAATCATCTTTAGATCGGGGAAGAAAGGAGGGTATTATGAAAAGGACATTAGTATTTTTGGTGTGCTTCTCGTTGCTGGTCTTTGTCATGGCAGGCACATCATACAGTTGGCAGGGGAGGATGGGCGGCATGGGTGACCCGTACGGGCTTATCTCGGATGAGTCCGATTTCCTCATCCATCCGGCAAAGATCGCCACAGGAGAAGGGACAAGGTTCTATGGGGACTATCGGTTCACGTATCGAGGGGTGACTGACTGGAGTTATAGCCTGGATTGGTTCATCCCACCTGGTGTCTACCTAGGTTCCATAGACTATGACACCTCCGGCGATGAGCTGAGGCATGATGCCCTGATGGGGATTGCATTTCCCGCAGGTTCGGGGAGGATGGGGATCTTCTTCGAGTATGCGGGCATGCGGGGTGATTACAGTGGCAACGGGTACACGACCTTTCCTGCGACCGCGCCTTTTGACTATGACCTCGAAAGTGATCTTGATGCGTTCACGTTGAGCCTGTTTTACGGCCTGCCGGTAGGCGGCCTTCAGTTAGGGGGTGAAGTCCAGTTCGCCTATTGCCAGGAAGAAAATGAGACGCAATTAAACCTTGGGGGCGCCACTTTTGTCAACAACTTTGAAGCTTCATTCAATCCGGTTGATTTTCCTTATGATCTTACTCTGTTTCCCTTCATGCTGCCCTATGACTCCTCGTACATGGAGGCCCTGCTCAAGGGTTCTCTCGAGGGCGCCATCGGTCCTGTGGAGGCTGCCTTTACGCTGGAAGGAGGCTTCATCTTCGGCGGAGATAATCAATGGGAATATGCATTGACACCCCCAGCTCCACCAGAAGGCTTGGACATGGATGGCTCGGTAGAGGGCTGGCGGATCGGGGGCGATCTCTGGCTGCGCTACCCCGTGGCTGACGGTCTTGCCCTGCCCTTCCTCGTGAGGATCAACTACCAGGCAAAGACCAGGGATGGGGATGGACTGGGAAGCTTATTGCTTACCGGGCTGGACTTTGATTACAAGCACGAGGAAAACAGCTTTGAACTCGAGGTGGGAGGTGGCCTTGACAAGGAGCTTGTCACAGGGACCAGGCTCGCTGCAGGGATCTACTACAGCTACAATAATTCCAAGAACGACCTCTCTATGCAGGTGCAGCCAATAGGGCTCTTTTTCGATTATAGCGATATTCCTGACTACACCGAGCACCGGGTCCGGTTGGGCCTTGCGGGTGAACATGAACTCTCCCCTACCGTGGCCCTGCGCATGGGGCTGGACTTCTTTTTCGGCTGGGTAAGGGAGGATTATGAGGCTTACAATCCTCTTTCTCTCCCTGCGACGGCCGATGATATCTCCCTGGATGGTTCCCACTGGGGAATCGGAGGCTCGGTGGGGGCTGCGCTGAAGTTTCAACGCCTCACCCTCGAGCCCTTTGTCAGTGCCGGCTATCAGGTACTTGATCTGGACGGGGATGGAACGGCTGCAGCAGCGGGTACGGTGATCCTCCTCACAGATATGGAAAAGCAGATGAGTGCATGGTACATCGGCGGGGGGTTCTCTGTTTTGTTTGATCTCTAAATTAGTGGGTAAGTGACTTCACAGGGCGGGGAAAACCCGCCCTTTTTTGTTTTTTGATCGAGAGGGCTATTCAACCCGCCAGGTCGTCCCCTTGAATGTGTCCTCCAGGACGATACCCTGGGAGGCGAGGTGGTCCCTGATCTCATCGGCCCGGGCCCAGTTCTTCGTGCTGCGGGCCGCATTGCGCTCCGTGATCAACCCCTCGATCTCTTTTTCTGAGAGCGTAAGGGCCTCAGTCCTGCGCACCCTTTCAGCCTCCAGGAAGGCATGGGGGTTTTCTTGAAATATACCCAGGACGCCTCCTGCCACAGCGAAGGCCTCTCGCCCCCTGTGGAGGACCTGCGGGGCATGAGAAGATGTATCCCGCAGGAGGCGATTGAGGTCGTGGCTGAGTTCAAAGAGGGCGGCAATTGCCACGGCGGTGTTGAAGTCGTCATCCATGGCCTCTTCAAATTTATCGGTGAACTCCTCCGCCCGTTGGTAAACCGCCATCTCCTCAGGAGAAAGCCCTTCTGATACTGGTTCACGTGCTTTCTCTTGAGCAATGATATCATCAATCCCCGCCAGGGTCTGATAGAACCGCCCCAGGTTCCCTCGGGCCTCTTCCATCCCCTGGGTTGAATAGTCGATGGGACTGCGGTAGTGGCGGGAGAGGAGAAAGAGGCGCACCACCTCCGGGTGATGTTCTTTCAAAATCTCCTTAATCGTCAAGAAATTCCCGAGGGACTTGGACATCTTCTCCTTGTCGATGTTGACGAAGCCGTTGTGCAGCCAAAAGCGGACAAAGGGCCTGCCAGTGGCTCCCTCGGCCTGGGCGATCTCGTTCTCGTGGTGGGGGAAAATGAGGTCCTTCCCCCCGCCGTGGATATCCAGGGTATCGCCCAGATACCTTTGGCTCATGGGGGAGCATTCGATGTGCCATCCGGGCCTCCCCTCCCCCCAGGGGGATGCCCACGAGGGCTCCCCGGGCTTGGCCGCCTTCCAGAGGGCGAAATCGAGGGGGTTGCGTTTCCGTTCGTCCACCTCCACGCGGGCCCCAGCCTGCATCTCATCGAGGCTCCTCTTGGAGAGCTTACCGTACTCGGGAAAGGACTCCACCGCGTAGTACACGTCCCCTCCTACCTGGTAGGCATAACCTTTCTCTAAAAGCCGCTGTACCAACTCGATCATCTCGGGGATGTGCTCGGTCGCCTTCGGTTCAATGGTCGGGTCCAGCAATCCCAGGGCCCCCATGTCGGCATAGAACTCCTGGATGTACCTGGCGGCGATCTCCTCGGTGCTGACACCTTCCTCCCGGGCCCGGTTGATGATCTTATCGTCCACATCGGTGAAGTTGCGCACATAGGTGACCTTATAGCCTCTGTATAGGAGATATCGATAGATCACATCAAAGACCACGGCGCTGCGGGCGTGGCCGATGTGGCAGAGGTCGTAGACTGTGACCCCGCAGGCATACATGCCGATGAGCCCCTCGTGCAGGGGGACAAAATCCTCTTTTTTCTTGGTCATGGTGTTATAGACGCGCACAGCCATTGCTTATTCCTCTATCTCAAGGCCGCAGTCAACCGCTCCAGGATCATCCGCTTACCCAAGAGGGGGAGTATATTCTTCAGCTCCGGTCCCTCCACCCTCCCGGTGAGGGCCGCCCTGATGGGGGCAAAAAGCCTTTTCCCTTTGAGTTCGGTTCGCTTTTTGAGTTCGGCTACTATCTGGGGAAAATCCTTCTCCTCCACCTCCCCCAAATCCTGCACGACCTCCTCCATGGCCTTCACTGCCTGCAGGGCACCATCTTCTGCAAGGACTGATCGGGCCTCATCACCCAATGAGAACTCCTCCGGCAGAAAGATGGAGAGATATCCCCTGATCTCCGCGAGGGTCTCAGCGTTTTCTTTGATTGCATCCATAACCCGCACCAACCATTCTTCTTTCACCCCCTCGAGGGGGAGGCCCCGGAGGAAGGGGCGGGCATACCGCATAATCTCCTCACCCCCCATGGTCCGCACGTGGTTGCGGTTCAGCCAGCGCAGCTTCCCTAAGTCGAATGCCGCGGGGCTTCGGGCGATCCCCTCCAACGACAACCGCGCGATCATCTGCTCCCATGACATGATCTCCTCACCCCCCGATACCCCCCCCCCAAGAAGGGCGAGATAGTTGATCACGGCCTGGGGAAGAAATCCCTCGTCCCGGTAGGCCCGTACTGAGGCCGCGCCCTGTCTCTTGCTCAGCCGCTCCCCTTCAGGGGCTACCATGAGGGGATGATGGGCAAAGCTAGGAGGGGTGAAACCGAGGGCCTCGTAGAGGAGGATCTGCCGGGGTGTGTTGGGGAGGTGGTCTTCCCCGCGGATGACGTGGGTGATCTCCATCAAGGCGTCATCCACCACGGCGGCGAAGTTATAGGCCGGTCTGCCATCGGAGCGCATGATGACAAAATCCTCGAGAAGATTGTTCGCGAATACCTTCTTCCCATGGATGATATCTCGCACCACGGTGGCCCCTTCCGGGATCATAAAGCGCAGAGAGGGCCGCCTTCCCTCGCTTTCAAACTCCCTGACTTGCTGGGAGGAGAGTTCTCGGCATTGTCCGAGATAGCGAGGCCGCTCCCCTTTGGCCAGCAATTGTTCGCGCATCTGGACCAGTTCTTCGGGCGTGCAATAGCATTGATAGGCCCGTTCTTCCTTTAAGAGCCGTTGGGCGTGTTCGTGATAGATCTCCTCGCGCTCGGACTGACGATAGGGGCCATGTCTTCCTCCCGCCCCTGGCCCCTCGTCCCACGCCAATCCCAACCAACGCAGATCCTCCATGATGGCAGCCTCGGCAGCGGGATCATGCCGCTCGACATCCGTATCCTCAATCCTGAGGATAAAGGAGCCATTATGTTTCAGTGCGAAGAGTTTGTTATAGAGGGCAGTTCTGGCATTCCCGATATGAAGCAAACCGGTAGGGCTTGGGGCGAACCGAACTCTCACCCCCTCCTTCATCTCCCCTCCACGAGGGCGACAACATAGGCGGCTATGCCTTCTCCCCTGCCCGCAAAGCCCAATCCCTCCGTCGAAGTGGCCTTGACGTTTACCCGTTCTTTTTCCACTCCCACCGTCGCGGCGATCTGATCCTCCATCTGGGGGAGATAGGGCGCCAGCCTGGGGGCCTGGGCCACGATGGTGGCATCGATGTTGGTTATCCTAAAACCCTTCTGCTCCACCATCTCGATCACCTTTCGCAAGAGAAGCAGACTCTCCACATCCTTATACTGAGGATCAGCGTCGGGGAAGTGTCTGCCGAGATCTCCTGCGGAGATGGCCCCTAAAAGGGCGTCGCAGATGGCATGCACCAGGCAATCGGCATCCGAGTGTCCCGCAAGCCCCTGGTGGTCAGGAATTGTTATTCCCCCCAGGATCAAGCGGCGCCCCTTCACAAAGGGGTGTACGTCATAACCCATCCCTATCCGAAAGCCTGGGGTTTTCCTCTCAACCATGCCCCTTGCCTGTCCGCGACGAGGACTCTTCGGAATCAGATTCTGCATCCTTGGGCCGAGCGAAGATCATCCTGCCCGCCGTAGTCTGCAAAACACTGGTGACCACCACATCGAGCTCTTTGCCGATGATCTTCTTCCCCTCCTCCACCACGACCATGGTACCGTCATCCAGATAGGCAACCCCCTGGCCCGGTTCCTTCCCTTCCTTGAGGATCTGGACGTGCATGGTTTCTCCGGGGAGGACAACGGGTTTCAGGGCATTGCTCAGCTGATTGATGTTCAAGACCGTCAACCCCTGAAGCTCGGCCACCTTGTTCAGGTTGTAGTCGTTGGTGATAATCCTTCCATGGATCCCCTTGGCCAACTCAACCAACTTGCTATCTACCTCTTTTATTTTTGGAAAGTCCTGGTCCGATATCCTCACTTCCAGGTCGCTTTGTTTTTGTATTCGGTTGAGGATGTCCAATCCCCTCCTTCCCCGGTTCCTCTTGAGGGGGTCGGGGGAGTCGGCGATATGCTGCAACTCGCGCAGCATGAACTGCGGGATGATAAAGGGTCCTTCGATGAATCCTGTTTCGCATACGTCAGCAATTCTCCCGTCGATGATGACGCTGGTATCGAGGATCTTGGGTATCTCACCGCGCGGGGCGGTCTTGCTGAGAACCCTCCAGTTGGCCGGGTTAAATTCTTTTCCCTTCCACGCTCCGATCATGATCCCGATATATCCCGTCAGGATATAGATCAAGGGGTAGAGAGCGGTTCCTTTCCAAGCTGAAGGAATAAAGATCGTGCCGGCCAGGTGGGTGAGGAAAAATGCCGTCACCAGTCCGATGATCCCCCCAACAATCCCCTTCCCCGAGGCACGCTTGATACTGATCTCCAGGATGATAACCATCGCGGCCAGCGCCCCCCCTCCTACGCCCCCCCAGAGGGGCGCGTGCGTAAAGTGGAGCAGCTCTGGTCCGAGGTATATCCCGGCGAGACAACAAAAGACAAAGAGGGCTATCCGTATCCGCGCTGTGCTTAAACCTACCCGCCCCATATGACACCTCCTGATCGTAACCTATGGTTGTTGTGTGGAGCTGTTCTTCAGGCGGGATAGAGGGGAGGGACATACAACCGCACCACAGCTTGGGCAAGCTGTGGTGCTGAAATCTATATGAGAGAAAAATATGATAAGGCCTTACTGTATTTACGTCAAAATACCTTGGATTTCCTCCCCAACGTCCGCCTCTTCAGCATCTTTTGAGATGGCCAGCTCCTTAATGAGGAGCCTCTTCGCAGTATCCATCAATTTTCTCTCCCCGAAGGAAAGTCCCTTCTCGCTTTTCAGGGAGTAGAGCTCTCGGAATACCTTGGCTACCTCAAATATAGAACCGCTCTGGATCCTCTCCATATAGCCGCGATATCTCTGATTCCACGGCTGATGATTGTTGTGGACTCCCTTACTCTTCAAGATCTTGTAGACCTCTGGGATCTTTGCCGGGTTAATCACTTCCCTCATGCCCGTGATACAGGCGTTGTCCTTCGGGACCATGATGGTCATCTGTGTGTCGAGGATGCTGAGTACATAGAAGTCTTGCGTCTTTCCATTCATGTCCATCCTCTCGATGCCCTCGATGGCCCCCACCCCATGACCAGGATAAACAGCGAAGTCCCCTATATCAAACATCTCCTCCATCCCTCCTTTTCTTGCTTGCCCCCTCCCCCTCTCACACCACCTTGGATTGTCGGTTAGCTTTGGGGAAGTGGTTTCACCACGGCGTGCAACTGAACACTTCCCCGTATGACCTGAGCTACGGCAGCATCGACACCGAACAGTTTGGACACCTCTATCCTTCCGATGGGCTTTGTCCCTCCAGGATCTCCAGCAGGATAGACCGCCAAGAGATCTCCCTCTTTGAGCCCTGTCCGATACCCTGCATTCAGATAGACTGTCTTGCCTTCAACGAGAGCAATGCGCGTAAGCCAATCCATCCCCTGAATCTCATTCACGACCTGTGCGATGATTTGGTCTATGGCCAAATCTACCGCCCTGTATTTGGCCCGCTCCTCACTCAACTCCCCAAATCCTTCGCTGCCGGCAAGGGGGCTGGTGACGACAAACTCCTTCACAATGCTACCCTGGGCGGTATCGATAAACTTCGCTGCTATCCGTACAATGGCCATAGAGACCTTTTCATCTTCGGCTGGAGTTATCGTGGTGACAAAGGGACCATACACCGCTCCCACAATGACCCCCTGCACCCCCAAGGTCTTGTTGAGCACTGTGCTCTTTGACGGGTTTTTACAATCCTCGAAGGTGAGGCCTGATCTGGCAAGGGAAAGTCTCACCATCTCCCGGTCCATCACCAAGGAGGTGAAGATCTTGTCCTCCATCTGCGTGGCCAATCTGTCCGCGATGATCTCCCCGAATTTCTCAAAGGTAAACTGAGTGCGGTCTTCAAATGGGAGAATAGCTATCTTGCGTTTGAGGTAAGGATGCTTGATGCTCCTGATGGTAACGGGAGGGGTTTCTTTTGCTTCCTGCTCCTGAACCCCCGGTTCCTGTGCCGTTACAAACCCCTCATCTTGTATCTCCCGTTCTCCCCCTTGCACTTCTTCGCTTGCCACCCGCTGCGGTTCAAGAGGTAATAATTCAACCTCCCCGGCCAAGTACCGTTCCACCTTGACATATTGAAATTGTACATTCCCCTGCTCATCTTTGCCT
This sequence comes from uncultured Thermodesulfobacteriota bacterium, assembly GCA_964519535.1. Lineage (GTDB taxonomy): Bacteria > Desulfobacterota > B13-G15 > B13-G15 > RBG-16-54-18 > CAYWLI01. The sequence goes on from CAZFIR010000239.1 coordinate 9,178, forward strand.
GACGGGACCTTGACGTATTTTTCCCCGTCGATGACATAGATATCTTTATCCGATAGTCTGGCGACCTCCTCCTTTGTGTAAGGGGAACGGGATTTCTTCCAGGGTAGGATCGAACATGCCGCCACCGAGGTCACTGAGAGTAGGAGCAGCAATCCAACGATTGCCCTATATCGCACCATTCGATTGTCAGGCATGCGTTATGTTATACTAAAAAGTGAAGAAAAAAGCAAGGTAAATCTTTATCGCGCGCTGTATGCAAAGGGGACAGATCAGTTTGTCCCTTTTATAAGTCAGGTCTTTCTGTTGACAGGGTGCATCCATCAGGGTACAATTTAAAAAAAATTGATTCGAAACAGAGAAAAGATGTTAAAAAAGCTATTGTTGTCTTTATTGCTACTCGCTGCATTAATCTCCAGTCTCTCTGCGCAAGGCGACGTTGTCTATCTCCTCAAGGTCGATGGAATTATTAACCCCGCCTCAGCAGGATATATCGTCAAGGGGATTGATAAAGCCGAGCGGGATGGGGCGTCGTGTCTGGTGATCCAGATGGATACCCCCGGGGGGCTCATGGAGTCGATGCGGTCCATCGTGAAGCGCATCCTCACTGCCCAAATCCCTATTATCGTCTACGTGGCACCGAGCGGCTCCCGCGCTGGATCGGCAGGGGTCTTTATTACCTTGGCAGGACATGTCGCCGCTATGGCGCCCGGGACCAATATCGGTGCGGCCCACCCCGTGCAGATGGGCGAGAAGGAAATAAGCAAGGAGATGGAGGAAAAGATACTCAACGACACCGTTGCCTATATCAAGACGCTTGCCAAACAAAGGGGGAAAAACCAACAATGGGCCGAAAAGGCGGTAAGGGAAAGCGTCTCGGTGCATGAGGATGAGGCCCTGAAACTGGGCGTCATCGATCTGGTATCCCCCAGTTTGGAAGATCTCCTCAGCAGGGTAGACGGAAGGCAGGTGAAGATCGCTTCCGGAAAGGTTGTCACGCTCAAGGTCAAAGGGGTTGAGGTCAAGAATATAAACATGTCCTTTCGGGATCAACTCCTCTCCATCATATCGAATCCCAGCATCGCCTACATCCTCCTTATGTTGGGCTTCTACGGGCTTATCTACGAACTCGCCAATCCCGGAGTGATCTTCCCCGGGGTCATCGGGGGGATCTGCCTCATACTGGCCTTTTTCGCCTTTCAGATGCTGCCTATCAACTATGCGGGTGCTGCCCTTATCCTCTTGGGAATCATCCTCTTTATCGCGGAGGTCAAGATTACCAGCTATGGAATGCTCTCCGTTGCGGGGGTGATCTCCCTCCTCTTGGGTTCTGTCATGCTCATCGATAGCCCGGCGGAGTTTTTGAGGATCTCCTTTATCAAAGTCATTCTGCCCGTGGTGTCGGTCAGCGCCGCGTTCTTCCTCTTTGCCCTCATCATGGTTGTACAGGCCCACCGCCGCCGTCCTACCACCGGGAAAGAGGGTTTGGTCGGAGGAAAGGGGGTCGCCACGACCGATTTGAAGCCGGAAGGCGTCGTCGAGATCCGCGGCGAACTCTGGAATGCGGTGGCGGATGAGGCAATCAAGGCTGGTGAGAAGATACAGGTGAAGGAAATGGAAGGGATGAAGGTAAAAGTAATAAAGATATAAAACATTAGGAGAAGGAGGGAAATTATGACCGCTTGGATATTTATTGCTATTCTTCTTTTTATCATTTTGTCCGCCGCCATCAAGATCTTGAAGGAGTACGAGCGGGGTGTCGTCTTCAGGCTGGGAAGGCTCGTAGGGACCAGGGGACCAGGGTTGGTTCTTATCATTCCGGGGATTGAAAAGATGGTGAGGATGAGCCTGAGGACGGTGGTCCTGGATGTCCCCCCTCAGGATGTCATCACCAAGGACAACGTCTCCATTAAGGTAAACGCGGTGATCTACTTTAGGGTGATGACTCCGCAGGACGCAGTGGTCCAGGTGGAGGATTTTCTCTATGCCACCGGTCAGTTGGCCCAGACTACCTTGCGCAGCATCGTAGGGCAGGCGGAGCTGGACGAGATCCTGGCAGCGCGGGAGAAGATCAACCAGCAACTCCAGAGCATCCTCGACAAGCAGACCGACATCTGGGGGATAAAGGTATCCATGGTGGAGATCAAACACATCGACCTCCCCCAGGAGATGCAGCGGGCCATGGCGAAGCAGGCCGAGGCGGAGCGGGAGCGGAGGGCCAAGGTCATCAACGCGGAAGGGGAATATCAGGCTGCCCAACGGCTTAAAGAAGCCGCAGTTATTATCCAGCCTTATCCCATCGCCCTGCAGTTAAGGTACCTGCAGACCCTGCGGGAGGTGGCAGCGGAGAACAATTCAACCACCCTCTTCCCGATACCTGTCGACCTCTTTGAGCCCTTTCTCAAAAAGGTTATCGGCGGGAAGGGAAAGTAAGTCTGTTTAATTCTACCCGCCGCCCCGTTACACCGTGAGGGGGACTGAAAGGGTCTTCGATTGGGGAACGTGGGCCAGGATATACTGTTGCTGTTGCGTAATGAATATATTAGCGGGATGGCAATAAGCACAACGGAGGGGAGTGAAAAAAAGGCGTCATGAGCAGGAGGTACGACAGAGACAATGAAAGACTATAAGAAGGCCTACCGAACCATTATGGATGATCACTTCCCTGAGGACATGGTTATCACCTTTGGAGATCAAACCGTCACCTATCGGAAACGCACCTGGAAGATCCCCGATGAGGGGACGGAAGAACTCATCGAGAAGGGGTTGCGGTATGGCGAGAACCCCGGGCAGGAGGCGGCCCTCTATGAGCTGGTCAAAGGGAATCTGACCCTGGGTAACTGTCAGTTCATCGAACCGGGCAACGGCCTCGTGAGCGCCATCACCGAGGACGATATGTTGCAGTCGGGCAAACACCCGGGCAAGACCAATCTGACCGATGCCGACAATGCGCTGAATATCCTGAAGTTCCTCACCAAAAAACCCGCCGTCTCCATTATGAAGCACAACAACCCCTGCGGCGTGGCGTACGGGGAGACCTTGGCCGAGGCCTACGAAAGGGCCAATATAGCTGACCGTATCGCGGCCTTTGGTGGATGTGCGGCCTTCAATCGACCGATTGACAAAACCACCGCTGAGATAGTAAGCGAAAACTACTTGGAGGTGGTGGTAGCCCCTGATTACGAAAAGGGGACCCTGGAAATCTTAAAGAAGAGAAAGAACCTCAGGATCATCAAGATAGGGCGTATAGAGGGGTTGGAGCGGTATCGGTCCCTCAGGTCTGTCGATTTTAAATCCCTCATCGACGGAGGGGTCATCGTCCAGCAGTCTTCCATAAATGCCATATCTTCTCCGGAGGACTTTAAACCGGCCGTCGCCTTTTATCAAGGCAAGGAGTACCGGATCGCGCGGCCTCCCACTGAGGCTGAATATGAGGATATGCTCTTCGGCTGGTGTGTGGAGCAAGGGGTGACCTCCAATTCCGTGCTCTATGTAAAAGACGGGGTCACCGTGGGCATTGGAACAGGTGAACAGGATCGTGTAGGGGTGGCGGAGATTGCCGTCTTCAAGGCCTATGCCAAGTATGCCGACGCCTTCTGCTTCCGGCAATACGGGATCCCGTATAAGCAGTTGGAACGGGAGATCGAAGCGGGCAAGAGAGATCGCGCACAAAAGGAAGAAATAGATCAGCAAGTAAAGAAGGAGCGGGGTGGGATCGCGGGGTCGATCATGGTCTCCGATGCCTTCTTCCCTTTCCGCGACGGGGCAGATGTCGGGATCAAGGAGGGGATCACAGGAATCGTTCACCCCGGGGGCTCTGAGAAAGACTTCGAGTCCATCGAGGCCTGCAATGAGGCCAATCCTCAGGTCACCATGGTCTTTACCGGCCAAAGGGCCTTCAAGCACTGAGCATGGCGAGAGCAAAAGACAGGCAGAAACTTGAAAGGCTGAAGGATGATATCGACAGCCTGAAACATGGCGGGATCGATCACCAACATCCTAAATTCCAGGAATGGAAGAAAGAGGCGATCTCTACCCTCAAGGCAATTTATGGAGAAGGTTCCCCCCTCCTTATGAAGTTTGAAGCAGTAGGCTCTCGACGCCGCGAGGATCGGATGTGGGAGGAGGAACATGACATTCGGGGAAAAGGGAAGGCGGCTTTTAAGCTGGACCTGGAACGAGCACGGGACCTCCTCGATGAGGCGCTGGAGCTATCTCACCTCCTGGGCGAGGACGGAGCGGGAATCGGTGAGGAGGAGTTCATCAGTTCCGTAAGTAAAAAGGAAGCTATACCTGCGGATAAGCAAACGCCTCCAGAAACACCCTTAGCAACGCCTCCTCAAACACCCCCGTCGACGCCTCAAGAAGCACCCCCAGCGATGCCTCGAGAAGCACAGCCAGCGACACTTCCAGAAACACCGCCACAGGTGCCACCCGAGTCCCACCCGCAGGTGTCAATCGATCAGCTGGGTGAGCGGAGGCGCGAAAAGGATATCGAGGAACTGCTCAGCGAGTTGGAGCAGGACAAACGGGATCTTGAGAAGGTACAGGCTACCCTCGAAGAGGCCTTGGAAGGAATCAGCCTCCACAACGAGGAGAATAGGGTCGAGGAACTCATTCAGGTGTTGGAGGAGCAGATAAAGGACCCCAATGTGCAGATGCGCAAGGTTCAGAAGACCATGGAGGAGCTGTTGAGGGTGAAGGGAAAGAAGGCCCTCCTGCAGCGTCTGACCCAGACGACAAGGGATCCCAGAGTCCCGTGGGGTAAAATCAGAGGGTTAATGAAAGGGGTATGGGAGATTGACCGGAAGTTCCTTATCGATATCCTTCCCGATCTCTTAGAAGACTAACAATGGGGGTCTTCCTTCAGGCAAACCATTGAAACACGCGTCAGGTACCGAGGGTTCTAGAGGGAAAAGTGTTCGTCAATGCGGAATCCTCGAACCCTCCTTGTAAATCGAAGCTTTTACTTATCTCAATATTAAAAAAAAGTAAAAATAGCTTCTTGGCAACAGCCGTTAAAAGCCAGGGGGTGACTGTTGTTGCATCATCATCTGGGGGATAAGTGAGAGAAAGAGGGGCACAAACATGATGACGACAATTATCGTTAAGATCACTGCAACGATAAGCGGCAGAAGTACCGCAAAAACCGCCTTGCCTGTGCTGATTTGATGGCTCTCCTTGAAGCCGATGGCGAGCAAGATGGGTGTATAGACTAAATAGATCAAAATGCCCAAAATGGGAATTAAAAAAAAGACCTGCGTGCTCTGCGTATAGGCCACCACTCGAAAGGTGGCATCGAGACCCTTTCGATTCCCTCCTACAAGCATGAGCGCAGTGTGAAGAATGCCACTCACTACAAAGAGGCCGTAGGCTATCAGAAGGGGGAGGACGAGTGCATAAATAATGAAGAAAAACGGGGCGAAAAGGGCCTTCATCCCTTGCGTGCCCTCTGTTTGTCCCATAAAACCGGAGAAGGCAAATTGCCATAAGATAGCGGAGAGCGCTACAAAAAAGCCCATGATGATTCCATAGATGAGGGCGTAGTGTATATTCTTGTCCACGGGCATCGCGCGGAAAAAGCTAAAGGGGGAAAAAAGGACTTCCTTTATGGTCCTGAAAAAAGCGGCGAAGAAGCCAAGGTTGGCCATATCCTCCCAGGGACTGTAACCTGACGGTTCCTCCATCGGGGTGCCGATGATCATCCGTTGAGGTTGGGGTCCCTCTGCAGGGGCTCCGACAGCGCCAGGGGGGGGGCTGTCAAGTCTCGGCGCCTTGACTGCATCCTTATATTTCAAAAATTTAGAGATGATCACGCCACATTTGAAGCATTCATCTGTCTGCGCTTGCACATAACCACATTGAGGACACTTGACCATCTGTGGCTCCGACGTAACCGCAGTCCCAGTTCTGGACGGTTTAGTCGACTCTTGTGCGGGCGGGGGAGTCTTTGTCTTAACGGGGATGACCTGAGGCGCTCTATCGAGAGGGGGGGGGCCTTCCTCTGTTTGTTGCGGTTCCTCTGGCACCTCTTCGATAGGCTCTACCTGTACCTTAGCCCCGATGGCCTCCAGGATCTCTTTATACTTTTCTGCCTCTGATAACGTTGCCCCAGCCTTGATAGCGACTGGGGCCATCCTCATCATCCTGGTGATCGCCTCGTCGGAAAGCTTAAAGCGATCTTTCAAGCCCTCTGCCAATTTGCTCACAGTGGGGAGGTCATTTTGAACAGGCCCTAAAAAGGTGACTTTATACCTTGCCTCTTGCTCGTCGCTCAAGGCTCTCTCCTAATACTCGGTCTTACTCCCTCTTTAAAGCATTTTGGGTGCCACGTTGCAAGAAAAGGGACACGTAGAGGAAATGGCATACATATCCTTATACATAAGGTTAGTTAGGAAAAAGAGGGCAGCCAAATGGTGGTAATCTCGGGTTCACAATGCCCTTCTACGCCTGTGTTTTTGACAAAAAGTGTCACTGTATCACCTCAAAGGCCCACGTAGCTGAGGCCTCCTCACCCTTTATTTTATCGTGTAAGATCACCTTGAAGAGATATTTTCCCGGTTGAACTTCAGCCAATGTCAGTTGATTGACGCCATAGATGTCGAGCCGGGGTGAACTGGTTTGGTAGTGGATTTCGACGGCATTCTCTTTTTTGAAGACCTCCTGCTGCTGTTCGGTGAGGACGACCATATCCTGGGTGAGCCAGATCTCATATTTTCCTTTCGCCTTGTTGGTAGAGGGATTTTGGGGTTCAAGATAGAAATAGACCACATCACCAGCTTTCACCTTGTTGTCGGGCAAAGGTTCATAAAAACCATAATCCGTCACCGTGGAGCACGCAACAAGGGTACGAATGCCAAGAGGATTCTGATTCTGGAGATTAATGATCCTTTCCTTCAGCAGCGAAACGTCGGTTTCCTGAGCAAAGGCGAGAGAACTGGTGGCAATTATCAATGGGATGAGACTCAAAAATAATCTTCTTGCTCTCATGATAGTTACGCCTTACATCTTAACACGGAAGAATATCAATTAGTTGGACGCAAGTCAACACGCAAATGGCTGGGGGGTGGGATTATGAGTGCCCGACGAGCAATGATGCCCTGTACGTGTCTATCAAATAAATTCCCCCTCCATGTCTTGTATGTTCCACAGGAGGGGGATGTGAGTATCACCTTGGTGACGTACCTCTTGCTACATCTAATAAGGAATTGATAACAAGGGTTCTATGCTACGCCTTTCAGTTTTTCCTGGAGGTTCTTGGTGAATTCCTTTTCAACGTCCTTTGACTTGGCCCTCAAGATCCTGTCACCGAACATGGCAAGCTTCCCTCCCATGCTGACATCCACCTTGTAGGATATCTCTACTTCGCCGCCGCCGATTTCTTTCAAATCCATGGAGACCTTGTCTTTCAAGCGACCCAGTTTTGTTATATCCTCTGCCTCTCCTTCCATCTCAAGGTGCGTAGGCGCCTCAACCTTGGTGAGCACCTGGCGGCCCTTCATTTTCACCTTTACGACGCCGACTCTTTGTTTTATGGTGGCGTCATAGGTCTTGTCATCGATCTTTTCGATCTTCTCGGCGCCAGGCAGACAAGCCGCGAGAGCCTCCATGTCGAAAAGCGTATCCCACAACTTCTTTATCGGTGCCTTCACCGTAAACTTTCCCTCTATCAGCATTCTGTTCCTCCTGTTCTTTTCGTTCGGGCCTAGACCTAGATCGAACTCTGCGCCTTCTCAATGACCTCGGCCAGGGTAACGTAGCTTTTATTTCCCGGTGTCGTCGCCTGTTCGATCATAAGATCGATAAATGTGAACCCCTCGGTTTTACCCTGTTCGTCAACCCATTCCTTATGTGGTTTATCGCCTGTGCCGAACATGTGCCGTGCGACCTGCAAACTATCTTTCCACTCTTTTTTACATACGGGACATTTATAGCTCACGGTATCCCCCTTCTTTTAATTATTCTTCTTCCCTGACTTTTCTTGCTCTTTTTTCTCCTTCAGGGCGTTTAGGATCATCTCGGGCCGGATGGGATTTTCCTTCATCTGCACGCCGAACCGGTGAAAAATGGCGTTACCAATGGCGGCAGCGGTCGGATTGGTAAGACCTTCACCCGCCTCCTTTGCCCCGTACGGTCCTTCCGGCTCGTACGTGTCAATCTCGGCCACAGCCGTTGGGGGCATCTCTGTGGCCCGGATCATGTGGTAGTCCACTAAGTTCGGGTTCATCAGCATACCGTCCTCAAAGGGCATATACTCAAGGTAACCGTAGCCGGCAGCCATGGAAAAGGCGCCCTCGAGCTGACCGATAAGGCCGAGATGGTTGATGGGCTGCCCGCAATCGTGGGCCGTGAGGCTGTCGATGAGCTTGATCTTGCCCGTTTCCTCATCGATTTCCACCTCCACCCCTTGCAGCATATAGCTGTATGCGGGGGAGATCATGCCCTTTCGGTGAGGCGTATAAAAACCTCTGCCGACGATCTTCTGACCTTCTTTGCCGCGTAGAGCTATTTTGACCAGTTCATTGTAGTCAACACCCCTTTCCGGGCGGGCAACGTTGTGTACCCATCGGTCTTTTATATCTAAGTCGTACACGATATTAAGACCGGTTTTGCTTACTATGTGTGCATGCGCGTAGGCAAACTCGAGAAGCTGTTTCTTCGCATCCTCTGCGGCCATCTTCACGGCATTACCGGACATAAGGGTCTGTCTGGAGCCCCATGCACCCAGGTCCGGAGGGCAGTGGTCCGTGTCGCTGGCGTGTAACTTGATATCCTCCATCTTCACGCCCAACGCCTCCGCGCAGATGATGGCCAGCGTCGTGTTGGAGCCCTGGCCCATGTCCTGGGCGCCGACATGCAGTTCTACTGTTCCATCCTGATTGATGGTAACCATAGCAGCTGAGAAGGCGTAAGGGGTATCAAAC
>CAZFIR010000240.1:0-3578 GCA_964519535.1 uncultured Thermodesulfobacteriota bacterium
GATCTTGAGAGGCCACGGCATAAACGTTGTGGTAGGGGTCTTGGAGAAGGAGGCGCGCGAACTCAACGAGGTCTACTTTCACTATACTCGTACAAAGCTCCCCTTTGTCACCATCAAATACGCCCAGACCCTGGACGGCAAAATCGCCACATCCCGCGGCGACTCACGCTGGATCAGCTCGGAGGCCTCTCGGCGGTTTGCCCACCGCCTCCGGGCCCAGCACGATGCGATCATGGTCGGGATTGGGACCGTTCTTGCCGACGACCCCTTGCTCACCGTGAGATTGGTGAAGGGGAGGAACCCCCTGCGCATCGTCCTCGACAGCAGACTGCGGATCTCACTCAACGCTCAAGTGCTTCAGGGGGAGGGGAAAACCCTCATCGTTACCACTGACCTTCACGATAAGAAAAAGGTCGAGGCAATACAAAAAAGAGGAAAAGAGATCCTCGTGACCCACAGGGATAATGATCGGCGAGTGGCGTTGAGGCCCCTGATGGAGCTCCTGGCCGCACGGGGTATCTCTTCGATTCTGATAGAGGGCGGCAAGAAGATTATTACCTCCCTGCTGCAAGAAGGGTTGGCAAACAGGATGGTGGTTATCATCGCGCCCCTTATCTTGGGAAAAGGAAAGGAGGGGATCGGCGATCTGGGGATTACCGATCTGAAAGAGGCCATCAGGCCATCCTCCCGCAAGGTAAAACAGCTGGGAGAGGATGTGATCTTTGACCTGAGATTACTCTAGAAAATAGTCATCACTATATTCTCTCCCCGAGGGGAGAGGATATAATCCCGCTCCGCTTTGCGGCATCCCGCCTCTCATAATCCTTAAAAAGAGGAGCGGGTCCGACCCTCTCCCGCCAGCGGGAGAGGGGGTCTATTTATATCATTTTCACGGTTCGTAGGATATTTCCAAGGATAGGCCGTTACAAGGAACGAATCGGGCCAAGATAAACGGTTCATTTCGTCGTTGGCAACCCCTCTGCCTTCCAGCGCACTATGCCCCCCACCATGTGGTAGACCTCCTGAAACCCGAGTTCCTTCATGAACTTAAACGTCTTGCCACTGCGGGTCCCCGTGCGGCAATGGATGAGGTACGTCTTGGTTTTGTCTAGGCGGTCTAGATCGTCCAGAATGGTCTTGGAATAGTAATCGAGATTGATGGCATCCGCAATATGCCCGTCTTGAAATTCAGCCGGAGTCCGCACGTCGAGGATGACGAAATCGGGATTATCTTTATTCTTCTGGATCAGGCTATAGGCCTCTTTTGGGGTGACATCCTCGAAGATCTGTGTTTGAGGACGCGATTCCGCAGCGCTCGTTGTGATATGCAGAGATCCCCCAGCCAAGACAAGACTACCAACGAGGACGGCCACCAGTACCCACATCATGTTTTTTTTGTTCGTTGCCACCTTTTTCATCTCCTTAAATATTTATAGTCTGATCTTTCTCGTTCTCAATTTTACGCGAATCCCTTCCTTACTGTTGTAAGGTTCCAAATGTATCATACGCCTTATCGATATGGCCGGGTCTGCCTCCTACCTACAAAAGGGCCAATCCCGAGGTTGATTTACAAACCCCAATGAAGGTCCCCCCTCATCATAAGTATACCATAATTACTATTCCCGTAAAAAGAAAGAGCCCAGCGGAAAAAATTTCCCTTGACATTTCAGAAAGATATGTTAATTAATAGACAATCACCGAGAGTGAGGATAAGTAATGCAATGCGGTAGCTTCTTTTTCTTCTTTTATTTTAGCAGGGCTCATCCATGTCCCTGAGCCCACTAGCATAGTGGCAGGGAGCCATGGGTGAGCCAGATGGTACCCATGGCTTTTTTGTCTCTGAATAACGTGGCCATGGGATCTGCTTCCCATGGCCTTTTTAATTTTCGAACGAAATAAAGGAGCACGATATGGCCATTTCCGAAAACGTGAAGAAACTTATGGGGGGATCCTCCTGGGTGAGGAGGATGTTCGAAACGGCAGCCCAGCTCAAGGTGCAGCATGGTGAGGATAACATCTTCGATTTCACCCTGGGAAATCCAGTGGAAGAACCTCCTCAGGGATTCAAGGAAGCCTTGAAGGGATTCGCCCTCAACCCCATCCGGGGGATGCACCGGTACATGCCCAACAGCGGCTACCCAGAGACCAGGAGATTCGTGGCCCAGCAGATCTCCGATGAGACGGGCATATCATTTACGGAAAACCATATCGTGATGACCGTCGGGGCCGCCGGCGGGATGAACGTTGCCCTCAAGGCCATCCTTGATCACGGCGACGAGGTGATCGTGCCCTCACCATACTTTGTTGAATTCGGCTTTTACATTGACAACCACGGTGGGGTCATGCGTCTGGTGGACACCAAGGAGGATTTTACCCTCGACCTGGAGGCCATCGAAAAGGCCATAACAGAGAGGACCAAGATCGTCCTCATCAACTCCCCCAACAACCCCACGGGGGTCGTCTATTCTGCCGGTTCGCTGCACGCATTGGCCGATCTCCTGCGGGGCAAGAGCAAGGGGAGACGGACGCCCATCTATATCCTTGCTGATGAGGCCTACAGGACCATCATTTATGACAATATCCCCTTCCCGAAGATATTTGAGATCTATGAACCTTCCATCTCGGTGGTCTCGTACTCCAAGTCCCTCGGTGTCCCGGGGGAAAGGCTTGGATATGTAGCGGTCAATCCCCTTTACGCGGGGGCCGAGGAACTCATAGGTGCCATGATCTTCCTCAATCGTACCTTGGGGTATATCAATGCCCCTGCCCTCATGCAGCGGTTGTTACCCCATGTCGGCACCAACCACGTTGGACCCAGGGAATACCAGCGGAAACGGGACATCCTCTACGGCGCCCTCACCGAATACGGCTATTCCCTGACAAAGCCCCAGGGGTCCTTCTACATGTTCCCCCGAACACCCATCGAGGACGATCTGGCCTTTGTGTCAGACCTACAACAGAGCTTTCATATCCTGACCGTCCCAGGGAGGGGTTTCGGGATAGAGGGTTATTTCCGCATCGCCTACTGTGTGGACATGGACGTCATCGAGCGGTCCCTGCCGGGATTTGAGGGGGTGGCAAAGAAATACGGACTGCGGTAAGACACTGAGTTCACGAGGTTGTTGAAAAACGGTTTTCCTCACGCTGTAGAACAATCCGATAGACCCAGTCTCTGTAGAAGCCCCTCCATATCGATGTGTTGGGTGAATAGCTGGGCCAAAAAATCCCTGTTTCCCTTTACCCCAGCGCAGTCCCTGAGATAAGGGAATGACCCCAGCAGGGGCGCCTTGCTGAATTGGGCGATGAGCTGGGGGTTGTCATCTTCGGAAGGATCAGCATCGGGGGTTGACTTGTTTATGATCAGGCCCAGCATGTCAAGCCCCTTTTGCTGACAGTAAGAGAGGACGAGCAGGGTATGGTTGATCGTCCCCAGGGTGGACCTGGCCACCACGAGGAGGGGGAGATCCAAGAGCTTGATGAGCTCCGGTAACAGGGTCCCCTTGGCGATGGGCACCAGCAGTCCCCCGGCACCCTCCACTACCATGAATGCGTGGCGTCCCTTGAGTTCCTCGTAGGCC
>CAZFIR010000241.1:0-3902 GCA_964519535.1 uncultured Thermodesulfobacteriota bacterium
GATTCCACCCTCGTCAGCGATGTTGAAACGCAGGGCAAGTTCTATGTCAAGCTGGAATGGAACAAATCCATGGCCCTCTGGGGGAACTACCATACTCAGTTCACGGGTACGGAGCTCGCCAAGTACAACCGGAGCCTGTACGGTGCCAAATTGTATTATGAATCCCTTGCTGAGACAAAATTCGGAGATCCCAAAGGGCTCTTCACAGGTTTTGTTGCTGAGTGCCCGAGCCTCCAAGATCACAATGAATTTTTATCTACCGGCGGCAGCCTCTATTATTTAAGACACCAAAGGGTCGTAGAGGGGTCAGACAAGGTATCTATTGAGATACGAGACAAGGATTCCGGAAGGGTGATCAATACGGCAACACTCTTGGCAGGGGCAGATTACGATATCGACTACTATCAAGGCCGTATTATTTTAAGTGCGCCGCTCCCCATCCTCGCCGATTCCTATTCCATTATCAGCAGCGCACTTTTAAACGGCGATGATGTATTTTTAATTGTGGATTATGAGTATGACACAGAATGCTTCTGCGGAGTAGAAGATCTTACGGGAGGGGTCAGGGGTTTTGGGTGGCTCGGCGATCATGTTGGGGTGGGCGCAACCTTTGTGCGGGAAAAGAGAGATGACACGGATTATAATCTCTATGGCATCGATGCGAAGATCAAGGTATTAAAAGGCACGTATACCAATATTGAGTTTGCCTCTTCTCGACAGACCCAGATCCCCGGATCATTTTCCGTCGATGGCGGGTTGAGTTTTTCATCTTTAGAGACATCGGCCCATAACGACACCGGGAATGCCTATAAGATTGAACAGATAATCGACTTTAAGGAGATCACAGACGGTGATGTCCCGCTCGATCTCGAGGCCTATTATGTCTTTAGAGAAGAAGGGTTCTCCAGTCTAGGGAAAGACACAGAATACGATACCACCGAATTCGGTATGCGATTACAATACGATGTAACCAAGAATCATACCATACGGATCAAGCATTCCACATTTGATGAAGAGGACGATTTCTTTGAGTACATCTCAACGGTTCAGTTTGAAAGCCGCTGGACAGAGAGGTTAAGGAGCATCCTCGAGGTGAGGCATAAAAAACTGAGAGAGAGCGAAGACAACGTGCAACCTGAACACCCTGAGGCTGACACCATCCTCGGCACACAAGAGGATGTTATGGCTGGGGCCAGGGTTGAGTACGATCTTAAAAAAGGTATCCTGCTGTATGCAGCCCAGCAGGTATCACTCTATAGAAACGACAACACCCCAGAGAACAACAAGACGACCCTCGGGATAAGATCACAGATCACGGAGTGGCTCAAGGCTGATCTCGCAGGCTTTGGGGGAAATCTGGGTTATGGGGGAAGGGTTGGTCTCACGACCAGCGTTAACGAGAAGACAAATATTTATACCAGCTATATTATTTCTACCGACAGGACCGACGGGAGAGCACACAAGGTTACTGTTGGCTCTACGTACAGGATGAATGACAAGACAGATATCTATTCCGAAAACCAATTCAAGAGCACACAGGAGGAGACCTCCAATTCAGACATCATTGGCATTACGTACCTCCCGACTCATAGGTGGAATATTGATGTGAAGTATGAAAACTCTCATGTCAAAAAAGACAGGACAGATTCATACGTTGAACACAATATCATAAAGAGGGATACAGCCTCTATCGGGGTAGCGTACGACTATGGCCACCTTAAAGCATCTTCCAGGTTCGAGTTGCGCTTTGATAGGGGCGACGAGACTGAACAGCAATATATTACGACAAACTCTCTCAAATATGATGTGAATAAGGAATGGACCTTCCTTGGCAAATGCAATTTTTCGTTAACACGTAATCAAACACATCATACGGATGATGCCCACTTTTTCGAGATTAGCACGGGGTTTGCGTACAGACCGATAAAACTGGATAGGCTCAATGTGCTCTTTAAATATACCTTCTTAGAAGACCTCGCGCCTCTCTCCCAGGATGGGAGCACTGATGTCGATGAGAGAAGTCATGTCGTCTCATTAGAAGGTATATACGATCTCTCCAGGTATTTTAGTTTAGGAGGAAAGGCGGCATACAAGGTGGGACAGATGAGGCTTGGGAGGACGAGTGGAGAGTGGTTTTCGTCAGAAACGATGCTTTTTGTAGGGAGGGTTAATTATCATGTTATCAAGAACTGGGATGCGGAACTCGAATACCGCTTTTTAAGAGTCGTTCAGGCAGAGGACTATAAACATGGGCCCCTTGTGTGTCTATACCGGCATTTTGGTGACCACATTAAGGTCGGCGTGGGGTATAATTTCACCGATTTTAACGATGATCTTACGAACTTGAATTATGAATCAGGTGGGTGGTTCGTCAATTTTGTCGCCAAGTGGTAACAAAATCCCCTTAGCTATATCCATACTGTAGTGAAGCCATCTTTATTTCCTCTCTGCAGTAAGAATAATGTCTGATATGCGACGAATTCGTAAGTCAGGGAATCGAATCCTCGTGTGGGCGTCGGGGAAAGAAGAGAGCTAGCCAATTATTGGCTAGCCCTTTCTTGCCAGCTTTTTTGTAATCTGTTTATGCTACTTTTTGGTCTTGGGCTTTTGGGCGCGCTTTTTTATCTTTATGCCGCTCAGCGCAAAAAAGAGCAATATAGTTGCCCCGATCACACCCACTGCGCGCATGGTGGCTGTTGCAGGTGCTATGATGGGTTGCAATTCTAACTGCGCAAGTTGCTCCAGTACGACAGATGGCTTTGCGTACGTACCTTGCAGGATTACTAACTGAGGGGTGGTCAAGATAGCCGCGACTAACGCAATAGCGCCCAACACAAGAACGATCCTTTGAAAGATATTCATAATGCTCTCCCTTTACGTTAAATATTCTTTTTTTATGGTTAACGATTTTTCCGGGCTCTGCCGATCAGGCCCACTTCTGAGGTCCAATGCTTGTCCTTAGACAAGGACGCTAGTTTAAAATGTAATTATTGTCAAGCAAAACCTTCAAGTCTCTTCGTTGGATATGCCTTGCTCCCTCCTTGTTTTTCTGTTAGCATGTTGTTAGCAGTATGTGTCGAAGCTGGGGTGGAAAGCGGCTCATTGACAGATCACGATATCATGGAGCTGGCCATAGGGGAGGCGCTGAAGGCCTCGCAAGAGGGCGAGGTGCCTGTCGGTGCGGTCTTGGTCAGCGCAGGCGAAGTCGTGGCCAAGAATCACAACCGCTCTCTCTCACAGAACGATCCCACTGCCCATGCTGAGATCCTAGTCTTGCGCCAAGGGGCCGCACAGATTGGAAATTACCGGCTGAACGGATGTGAGCTCTATGTGACTATTGAGCCCTGTCCCATGTGTGCGGGGGCCATCGTGCACAGCCGTCTTTCCCGCCTCATTTTCGGGGCGCGGGACGAAAAGGGTGGGGCGATAGAATCCCTCTATCGACTTCTGAACGATCCGAGACTGAACCATCGGGTCGAGGTAACAGAGGGTATACTGGCCGAGCGCTGTCAAGAGATCCTGCAAGCCTTTTTTCAGGCTCGGAGGGGATAGCCGGAGAGGTACCGAAGTGGTCATAACGGGGCCGACTCGAAATCGGCTGTCCCGGGAAACTGGGACCGTGGGTTCGAATCCCACCCTCTCCGCCAGGAAATTTAGCAAAGCTAAATTTCACTTGCGACTTATAGCTTTTAGCTGGAGGCTTTTACTACCCGCATGCGGTAGATAATGAAATTTAGGTTCAAGAATTTTAGGGTTTACCTGGAAGCCAAGGATTATTGCAGGTTTTGCCGGGACGTTATTGAAAGATATGTTGGAAAAAAGGGCAAAGGACTTACAAACCAATTGGAAGGGGCCTTACATTCCATTGTGCTTAATATTGCAGAAGAATCGGCTGACAATTC
>CAZFIR010000242.1:0-11023 GCA_964519535.1 uncultured Thermodesulfobacteriota bacterium
AAGCCCGTATCAAGGGTGTTGAGCCCATCGATCTCACAGAATATGCGACAAAGATAGAAGAGACCATCGATGTGATAAACACTATCTTGGTAGACGTGAAAGAGATCAGTAGGCAGATCAGGGGCGGAAAAGGACTTCTCCACGCCATCCTCTACGATCCTGCCGGGGGGGAGTTGGTGAATAATCTCGCGGTGGCCTCTGGCTCCGCAGGCGATCTGATGCAAGACCTCTCTTCCGCCGTCAAGTCAGTCAATAATATCGTCAAAAAGGTGGAGCGGGGGGAAGGAAGTTTGGGAGGCATTATCAACGACCCCACGGTCTATGAAGACCTCAAGGTGATTTTAGGGGGGGCCAAGCGGAGCAAGACCGTTAAGGGTCTCGTGCGCTATACCATCAAGAAGAAGAAAGAGGAGGCGGTTGAAGAAACAGAGCAGTGATTTCCGCTCGGGCGTTGTCCCCATCGTAGGGCGCCCCAATGTAGGTAAATCGACCCTCCTCAACCGCCTTGTGGGTGAGAAGATCGCCATCATCTCTCCCAAACCACAGACCACCTGGAACCAAATTTTGGGTGTCAAGACCCTTCCCTCCGCCCAGATCCTCTTCGTCGATACCCCGGGCATTCATGATGCCTCATCCAAACTCAACCGATCTATGTTTGCTACGGCCAAGGGTGCTCTGCACGATGCCGATGTGATCCTCCATATGGTGGAGGCGCCCGGTCCCGAAGCCCAGGGGGAGGCACAGATATGGGAGCTCCTGCAGGGGATTCAGACCCCGGTCATCTTGGTGATCAATAAGATCGACGTGAGGGGAGGGAATGATGCGGTATCCGAACAACCGTTTCCTGTCCCCTATACAAAGGTCATCCGGATATCGGCCCTCGTGGGTACGGGGGTTGATCTCTTGGAGAAAGAGGTGGTGTCACTTCTTCCCCCTGGCCCGCAATACTATCCGGCAGATGTCATGACCGACCAGACGGAGCGGTTTATGGCGCGGGAGATCATTCGAGAAAAGATTTTTCACCTGACCCGTCAGGAAATTCCCTATTCGTGTGCGGTGGTGGTGGAGGATTTTAAGGAACGGGAGGCAGGTGCCATCTGGATCAGGGCCTCGATCAATGTGGAGCGGGAGTCTCAGAAGGGGATCCTCATCGGTAAAGGGGGTAATCGGTTAAAGGAGATCGGCAGACAGGCCAGGATGGATCTCGAAGAGCTTCTGGGTGCTCGGGTATATCTGGAGCTGTGGGTGCGGGTCCAAAAGGACTGGACGAAGAAAGAGTATACCCTTCGGGAGTTCGGATTCACGTAAGTATGAATTGACAAAGCCCATACTGCGCTCTATAGTATGCTGGCGATGCAGATGGAAAGCTTCGGTGCATATCTCAAGAGTGCCCGTGAGGCGAAAAAGATCTCCTTGGATGAGATCAGTCGGGCCACCAAGATCCGTCGCGCTATCTTGGAGGCCATAGAGGGGAACCAAGAGGAGGTCTTGCTTCCGGAGGCGGTGGTCAAGGGCTTTATGCGGACCTACGCCCGGCATATCGGGTTAGATCCAAAAGAGGTCATGGCCACGTATGCGGAAAGGCGGCGGGGAGACGAAGCCTCAGCGCACGGCAAGCATCTTCCCGACGGTAAGCGGAAGATCCCCGCGAAATATGTTTTTGCAGGAGGGGTATGCACGCTCATTATTATCATGATCTTGCTCCTTATTTTCTATGAACGTGGGCCTCGGGATGGTGCACACGAGGCGGCTCTTGCGACCATCTCCACAGGGCAGACAACCATGATTCCTTCGGAAGACCTGCAAGCCTCCCCGTCGCTTCCTTCAGTGGAGGAACCCATGCCTCTTCAAACCCCTCCTGTCGGTGCAGAGGAAGCACAGGAAATCAAGGAAGTACGGAAAGTACGAGAAGTACCAGAAGTATCTGAAGTAGAGACAGAAGAGGAAGTAGTTGCAGTGCAGGAGGAGACACCCCCGCCGGTGCGTGAGCATACCCTCGTTATCACGGCCTCGGAGCGGACCTGGATACAAATACAAGAGGGGTCATCCCTTCCGTTCGATGTCATCCTGTATGCAGGGGATAGCTTTACACGCCAAAGCTCTCACCAGTTGGCGATTGTGATAGGCAATGCGGGTGGCGTCACGGTGATCTTTGACGGCAAGGAATTGGAGTCCCTTGGGAATGACGGTCAGGTGGTCAGACTCACGCTTCCCGCTCCTCAAGAAGGATGAGCCATCTGTTTCCTACTGGAGGATACGGGGGGAGAGGACCTCTCCTGGACCGTGGACTGCAATTTCCTTGCTTCCGCACCAGGCGCAACTGACCATAGCGAAGCTCAAATCCTTTTCCACCAGTGCGACATCCTCGAGCCCGCGCAAACTTTCATCCTCAGGTTCCCCGCATATCTCTACCAGTTCCTCCTTTTCATTCACTTCTACTTCGAGGACCTTCTGGATAGAGCACCACATGTTGAAATGAGCGGTATTGCCGCACCTGAGACATTTGGCCATCGCTGCTCTCCTTGTACCTGTTGCTAAGCTAACCTTCTATCACAGACGGAGAACTGGTGCAAGGATAATCATTATACCCGCCTTTACATCACAACCTTGACTGGGTTATAAGAAGTCAGGAAGGTATATCGCGGTGGATGTCATCATTACCCATATCAATGCGGATTTTGATGCCTTGGCCTCTATGGTGGCGGTCCACAAACTCTATCCAGAGGCGAAACTGGTTTTCCCCGGATCTCAGGAAAAGAGCCTGCGGGACTTTTTTGTGCGCTCTACCCTCTATGTCTTGGAAGCGGATAAGATGAAGAATATCACCTTGTCAGCGGTTACCAGGCTCATCATGGTGGACACGAGACAGCGGTCTCGCATTGGACGATTTGCCGAGATCGTGGATAAACCGGGCCTGGAGATACATATCTACGACCACCACCCCGCCTCTGTAGACGATGTGAGGGGGACCCTCGAAGTCATCGAGGAGGGAGGGGCAACCATTACCATTCTTCTCAGGCAATTGCGGGAACGCGGGATTGCGATCACCCCTGATGAGGCGACCATCATGATGTTGGGGATCTACGAGGACACGGGATCGCTCACCTTCAGCTCCACCACCGAGAAGGACTTTCACGCCGCGGCTTACCTCCTCGCTCAGGGGGCGAGTCTCAATATGATAGCGGATATGATCACCCGAGAGCTGACCGCTGAACAGGTCTTCTTGCTCAATGACCTCATTCGCTCGGTGGAGCGATATCATATCAGGGGGGTGGAGATAGTGGTGACTACCAGCTCGTCCGATAGCTATATCGGCGATGTGGCAGTCCTGGTTCATAAGCTGAAGGATATGGAGAATCTCAATGTCGTCTTTGCCTTGATCAGGATGGAGGATCGGATCTATCTCATCGCCCGGAGCAGGGTAGCGGAGGTAAATGTGGCTGAGGTGGCCGTGGAATTCGGCGGAGGGGGACACCCCACTGCGGCCTCAGCTACTATCAGGGATTTGACCATGGCTGAGGCCAAGGAGAGACTGCTGAGTATCTTGCAGGAGGCAGTAAAACCGCGGATCAGGGCCCACGATATTATGATCCGCCCCCTCAAGATTATCCAGAAGGATGATACCCTGCAAGAGGCCCATGGTATATTGAGCAAATATTATAACATCCATGTGCTGCCGGTCTTAGAAGGCGAGCACGTGGTGGGTTTGATCTCCAGGCCGATTGTGGAGCGGGCAATGCTTCATGGCCTTGAGGAACGCACCGTGGGGGAATATATGACCACTGATTTTGTGGTCGTGGAAGCAGACACTCCCTTGCAAGAGGTACAGGGGCATATCGTGGGGGAGAATCAACGGTTTCTGCCGGTGGTGGAGGGAAAGAGGTTGATCGGGGGAATCACCAGGACGGACCTCTTGCGGGCACTGCATCATGCCCTTACCCCTTCCCCGTTGCCTCCTCTCTCGGCGATAAAGAAGGCGGTCACCAAACTCATGAATGAACGGTTACCTTCCCCTATCGTCTCCCTCTTGCAAGAGTTAGGGCAGGTGGGGGAGGAACTGGGGCAACCGGTGTATACCGTGGGCGGGTTCGTGAGGGATCTGATGGTGAGGCGGGAGAACTACGATATCGATGTGGTGGTGGAGGGAGACGGTATCCACTTCGCTCAGGTCTTTGGTGCGCAGAAGGGGTGCCGTGTGAAGGTGCACAAGAGGATGAAGACCGCTACCCTCCTCTTTACTAATGAATACACAATCGATGTGGCCACAGCGAGGATGGAATATTATGAACGCCCTGCTGCTTTACCGACCGTAGAGCTTAGTTCCATCAAGATGGACCTCTTCCGAAGGGATTTCACCATCAATACCTTGGCCATCGATTTGAGGCCGGGTGCCTTCGGGCAACTGCTCGATTTCTTCGGGGGGCAGCGGGATGTAAAAGAAGGGGTGATCAGGGTCTTGCACAATCTTAGCTTTGTGGAGGACCCTTCACGCATCTTCAGGGCCATCCGTTTCGAGCAACGGTTCGGATTCCATATCGGAAAACACACCCAGAGCCTGATGAAGAACGCCATTGCCATGGGATTTTTGGAGCGATTGAGCGGCACGAGGCTCTTTTCGGAGCTGAAACTGATCCTGCGTGAGAAAAATCCCCTTCCCGTTCTAGAGCGGATGGAGGAGTTCAAGCTTCTCCAGTTCCTTCATCCACGCGTGGCCTATGACGCGCACACCAAGGCCCTGATGACCAGGGTATATGAAGTGGTCAGCTGGTTTGACCTCCTCTTTTTAGAGGGTACGTACTCGAAATGGATGGTCTATCTCCTCGGTTTGGCCGACCAGTTGCCGGTCAAAGGATTGGAGGAGTTGTTCCAGAGACTCTCCCTCCCCCCACGATACAGGAAAAGTTTCATAGAGGGGAGGGGAGAGGGGAACAAGGTTGTTCAACGGGCGCGCCGAAAGCGGATGAGTCCTAAAACAATCTATACCCTCTTCAAGCCCCTTCCCATTGAAGTCCTCCTCTATGTAATGGCCAAGACGGAGGAGAAGGGTATAAAAAAGGCGATCTCCCTCTTCTTCACTAAGCTCAATGCAATAAAGGTGAGTCTGCGGGGGAAGGACTTGCAGGAGTTAGGCATCCAACCGGGCCCTCTCTACCGTGAGATCCTCGATTCCCTCCTTCTCGCCCGGCTCGAGGGCACGGTCAAGACGAAAGCGGATGAGATGCGGTATGTCAAAGCCCATTACCAGGCTCGACACGTTTGACTTTATCGCACTGCTCTGATAATTTAAGAAAGATTTTTTCGTGGGGCGATCGGATATGTGATCGTTATCTCCTTGGTCATCACCTGGGTAGTCGAGTATCTCGTCTTTCCTGATGACTCGTGGGAGCATAGTACGTATTGGAAACCTGGATTGAGGGGGTAGCGGGAGTATGGAGAAGAAGAGGGTATTGAGTGGCATGCGTCCCACGGGGAAGACCCACTTGGGACATCTTCATGGTATCTTGGAGAATTGGTGCAACCTGCAGGATACCTATGAGTGTTTCTACTTCGCCGCTGACTGGCATGCCTTGACCTCTGAGTACAAAAACGCCGCCGTCATTAAAGAGAGTTTAATTGAAATGATTGTCGACTGGTTGAGTGTCGGGCTCGATCCCCAGCGCAGCACCCTCTTTGTCCAGTCATGGGTGATGGAACATGCAGAGCTTCACCTGCTCCTCTCCATGATCACCCCCCTCGGCTGGCTGGAGCGCAACCCCACCTATAAGGAGCAACAAGAAGAGTTAGCGGATAAGGATATCGGGACCTATGGTTTCCTTGGATATCCGGTACTTCAGGCTGCCGACATCCTCATGTATAAAGGGAATTATGTCCCCGTGGGGAAGGACCAACTCCCCCATCTGGAGATCACCAGGGAGATAGCCCGCCGGTTTAACTACCTCTATCGAGAGGTGTTTCCCCCTCCCGAGGCATTATTGACGCAGGTCCCCAATCTGGGAGGGACCGATGGCAGAAAGATGAGCAAGAGCTATAACAACGCCATCTTTATCTCTGATCCCGCAGATGTCCTGGCTGCCAAGATCGAACAGATGATCACCGACCCCCAGCGGGGATATCGGAAGGACCCGGGCAACCCCGAGGTGTGCGGTCTCTTCCCCTATCATCGCCTGTATACCGATCCCGAGGTTGTCCAGGAGATCGACAGTACGTGTCGCCGGGCTGCGATAGGGTGCAAGGACTGTAAGAAGCAATTGATCAAGGAGGTACAGGAGTACCTCGCCCCCATTAGGGAAAAGAGAGAGTACTACCTCACCCACCTGGATGAGGTAGAGCATATCATGCACGAGGGGACCGACAGGGCGAGAGAGGTGGCCCGCCATACGATGGCTGAGGTGAGGGAGGCTATGGGGATGTAGTCATGGAAGGGTATACGGTAAAAGTCGATATCTTTGAGGGTCCGTTGGACCTTCTCCTTCATCTCATCAAACAAAATCAACTGGATATATACGATATACCCATTGCCTTGGTCACCGAGCAATATCTGGAATACATCAAGCTCATGAAGGCCCTCGACCTCGCCATTGCCGGGGAATTTTTGGTGATGGCGGCTTCCCTGATGTATATCAAGTCTCGAATGCTCCTTCCGTCCCCCATCGAAGAGGAAGAGGAAGAAGAGGCGGATCCCCGGGCGGAGCTTGTCCAGCGCTTGGTGGAGTATAAGCGCTTTAAAGAGGCGGCCCTGCACCTTTCGCAACAGGCGTTACTGGGGAGGGATGTCTTCATCAGGCCAGCCCAGGAGATCGAGGCAGAGGCGGGGGAGCTTGAGGCGGACCTCTTTCACCTCATTGATGCGTTGCGGGAACTCCTCAATCGCCAGGAGGTGGAAGACTTTCATGAGGTTACCCTGGACCGGGTAACCTTGCGGGAAAAGATCAGGGAATTGTATGAGAGGCTTCACGCGGCGGAGGAAGCGGTGCCCTTTGCATCCCTTTTTGCCCCTGTGGCCTCGCGCGTGGAAATGATCATCACGTTTCTCGCCCTCTTGGAGTTAATCAAATCGGGTATGTTACGGGCCTATCAGAGGGATGTCTTTGGTCCCCTCTGGGTAACACGCACCGTAACTGCGTGAGGGATCAAGGATGAAACGAATCCTACCGGCTATCGTGGTTATCTTTTTTGTGTTAGGTGTCTGCGGCGCAGGGTGGGGAGAAGAACCCATCGTAGTCTTGGGCACAAGCGAAAAGGGGGAAGCTGTGCAGAGCCCCACCTTGGAGATGGCCATTCAAGATGGATTGACGAGGGCGTTAGAGGAGACTGTGCGGACTATGGTTTCACCCCAGACCATGAGCAAGAGCCAGGAGATCTTATCCCAGGAATTTTACCAGAAGGCTGAGTCATTTGTGCTCAGCTATAAGATTCTGGAACGGACGGTTCTTCCCACCGGCTACCAGGCCTCGCTCGAGGTTGTCGTAGATACGCAAGGCATTGAGAACAGGTTGATATCGCTGGGGCTCGTGAAGGGAAGGGGAGGGCACCCCACCCTTCGGACTGCCCGTATAGTGGTCTCGGGGATCAGGAGCTATCACGTCTATCTCCAGATAGAGCAATTGCTCGGTGAGAATGCGGAGGTTCAAGCGTTTTCCCTCTCTGAGATTGAACCGACCAAGTTTACCTGGAAGGCAACCATGAAGGGAGACACAGGAAAGTTGGCCAACGTGTTTCTGTACTATGACTTCGGAGGCCTCAAGGCCAGGGTTGTCGCCTTGAGCCCTGAGCGGTTGGAGGTAGTATTATCACGCTGAGGTCCTTCCGACAGAGGGGAGGTATATGATGAAGAAAAACCCGGTCCTTATCGGACTCATCGCGATTGGGATCATCATGGTGGTCTTCGTGGGTTTCATCGTTCTCCTGACCTTTATGTTTCGAAGGGAGGCCCCCTCCTTCGCCCTGGGAGATAAGGTGGGGGTTGTGGAGATCACCGGAGTCATCTCCGACTCTCGGGAGGCCATCCGCGGGATCAAGGCCTTTGTCGCAGACGGCGGAGTAAAGGCTATTGTCCTGCGTGTCGACTCTCCGGGTGGGGGGGTGGGGGCGTCTCAGGAGATCTACCGGGAGGTGGTCAAGGCCAGGGATGCGAAGACGGTGGTTGCTTCATTCGGAGGGGTGGCCGCCTCTGGCGGGTACTATGTAGCGTGCGGAGCCGAAAAGATCGTGGCCAATCCCGGGACCATCACCGGCAGCATTGGGGTGGTGATGCAGTTTGCCAACCTTGAGGAGTTATTCAAAAAGATCGGGTATAAGGGTTACGTGATCAAGAGCGGTACCCACAAGGATGTCGGTTCCCCTTTCCGGGAGATGACCCCCGAAGAAAAGGAATTACTCCAGGAGGTGATCGATACCGTCTACCAACAGTTCGTCAAGGCGGTGGCCGACGGGCGGAAACTCCCCATCGCAGAGGTAACGGCAATTGCCGATGGACGGATCTTGTCCGGAGAGCAGGCCAGGGCGTTGGGGTTGGTGGATGCGCTGGGCAATCTGGAGGATACGATAGACATGGCCGCCCAGATGGCTGGGATCAAAGGGAAGCCCGTTGTCGTCTACCCCCGCAAAAGGAGGCCTTCTTTGTTTGATTACCTCACGGAAGGCATTGCCCAGCGTCTCAAGGAGGAGGTGCACGAGACCGCGCGTCCCGGCTTAGATTATATCTGGCATCAGTGACCTAGAAAGATTCCCCTCTCCTGGCCAGGGTGATAAAACCCGTATGCCCCACCATCCGATGGGCAGGACGTACACTAAGCCCCTCGATGTGCCAATCCCTGAACAGGGACTCAAAGGCCTCAATGGAGGTAAACCTCTTTTCCTCTCGCAAGGCATCCACCAAGGTCTTGACCTGGATGATGGTGGGGAGGTAGCCCACGAATATCCCGCCAGGCAGCAGGCTCTCTGCCGCATCCTTGACCAGCCGCCAGGGTTCGGGGATATCCAAAATGATCCTGTCGAGCCCCTTTTCTTCTATTCCTTCATAGACATCTCGTTGTTTGATCTCCAGGTTTGGGGGGTCCCCCATAAAGAGCTGGATGTTTTTCCTGGCCCGTTGGATGAACTCCTCGCGCTTCTCATAGGAGATGACCTTGCCCTCAGTCCCTACTGACCGCAGCAAGGCCAGGGTCAGTGAGCCGGAGCCGATCCCTGCTTCGAGAACGGTGCAGCCGGGGTGGATGTCGGCATAGAGCAGGATCAGGGCCAGGTCCTTGGGATAGATGATAGAGGTGTCCCGCTTCATGTGCATGATGTACTGGAAGAGGGTCGGCCTGAACACAAGGAAGGGGTCTCCCTTGGAGGTGCGCACGATTGATCCCTCGGGCTTGCCGATGATCTCGGTGTGGAGGATCTTGCCCTTGTGGAGGTTGATATGCCCCTTCTCCCTCATCTTGTAGAGGAACTCCTTATCGTCCTCCGGATCGAGGAGGATGATGCTTTCCCCTTCGGCAATGGGTTGGGTCATCGCTTTTTCCGTATAATTTTCTGACTCTTCATTGGTCGATTTCTCTCACGAGTTTTTCTATAGAGGATTTTACCGGCGGCAATTCTTTTTTTGCCACATTCCAAACGATCTCCAGATCAACCCCGAAATATTCATGTATGAGCTTGTCTCTCATGCCCGCCATCCTCTTCCAGGGGATACGCGGATAGCGGTTTCTTACCTCATCCGGGATTTTCTTTGACGCTTCCCCTAAGACCTCAAGGCTTCTTATGACCGCCTTAATGGTCTTCTTATCTTTCAAAAAATCCTCAAAGGTTATTCCCGTGATGAATTCTTCCACATCTTGAATAGAGATCAAGATATCCCTTATATAATCGGTAAAATCTCGGTCCTTCATATATTCACAACCTCGCTGAGGATGTATTCGCCTATCTTCGGCTTGAGCGCTCCCTTGGTTACGAGTTCAACCTTAACCCCTAGTATATTTGCCAAGTATTCTTCCATCTCAAGAAATTCAAAAAAGCCGATAGATCTTCCAAATTCAACCAATATGTCAAGGTCACTTTTTGCTTTTTGTTCCCCTTTGACGTAAGAGCCAAAAACCCCGATTTCTTTCACGCCATATTTCTCCATTAAAAAGGGTTTTTGCTTTTTAAGCATCTCTTTGATCTCTTCAAAGGTTTTCATCCCAAAACCTCCTATAAAATGTTACAATAATTTTTCTTTATTCTCTTCTTTTCCCTGAGAACTTTCAAGGATTAATGTAAAACAATTTCATAAGTATCCTTTTCTTTAAAAGAGTAAACCAGACCTCTCAAATCGGAGCGTCTCAAGGAAATGTCCTCGGCGCGGAGGATCTTGCCCTTGTGGAGGTTGATGTGCCCCTTCTCCCTCATCCTGTAAAGGAACTCCTTATCGTCCTCCGGATCGAGGAGGATGATGCACTCACCTTCGGCAATAGGTTGGGTCATGTTATCTCACCCCTCCCCACGGCCATAATTTCTGAAAAAATTCAGCGTTAATTGAGATTCCCTCCTGTTCACCGTACTCGTACCATTTCATACGCCTTTGTTTTTTAATTCTATCAATGCCTTTTTTATCTCTTCTGCCTGTGATTCAATGATGGCAACTAACTCCTCGGGGGTTCTGTCATCTCTCTCCCCCTTACGGTTTGGGTTAACTGCCTTGATATCATAATTTTTTGCCTGGATCTCTTCTATCGGCACGCGCCAGGCGCGGTCACT
This sequence comes from uncultured Thermodesulfobacteriota bacterium, assembly GCA_964519535.1. Taxonomy (GTDB): domain Bacteria; phylum Desulfobacterota; class B13-G15; order B13-G15; family RBG-16-54-18; genus CAYWLI01. Next base: position 10,726 of record CAZFIR010000242.1, read on the forward strand.
GGTTGTTCTTTCAGGAAACAACTTGAAAAATTCCTCAAATTGCTCCAAGGTTAAGGGTTGTTTTTTCTTGATATTGAGGTCGGATAAATCGTAATACCAGATCTCTTTTGTCGGCTCCCCTTTAGTGAAGAATAGCAGGTTGGTTTTACTGGCAGCGCCGGCATTCATGAAAACCTTTGGAGGAAGGCTTACAATGCACCACAGGTTGCACTCATTGAGAAGCTTGCGCTTGGTCTGCACAAAAGCGGTTTCGTTCGTGCCAAAGAGCACGCCTTCGTCCATAACAATTGCACATCTC
>CAZFIR010000243.1:0-2552 GCA_964519535.1 uncultured Thermodesulfobacteriota bacterium
CTTTCCAGTCGGGGGGGTACACAATTTTTTGAGCGTAAGCCTCCCATTCTGGTTTTGTAAGACTAAAGATGTGATCAGCTTCTTTCTTACTTATTATGGTTTCGGTCGCTGCCATTCTGGGAATCATTACCAATATCAAGAAAATAAAAAGTATTTTGATTTGTTTTAGTTGCATGGAATTATTCCTATTCGCGAATAACGTCGAGACCATCTGCCTGTATGGAGCGCCACTAGCCTCTCCTTAAACAAGCCCATAACTATATCAGGTGGATTGACGAGTTAGGCGTTTTATTAACCTGCTATAATGTGATTTGATATTTCTTGTTAATTTTATTGATTACGTCCTCTATTTCTGCGTATTTGGATTTATGTATAACGTCATATACATCTTTTACCTCAATTTCATGCCCACCGCCTAACACTTCGTAATTGTAAATGGAATGTACCAATTTCTTTAACTGTTCAAATTCATTATCATCAGAAGCGAGGCTCTTCATGAAATAATCGGATACCTTTTGGCGATGTTCCTCAGCAAGCGGATAACGTGACCAAAGAACATAATCAATGGCCTCCTCGTGTGATTTCGATGCTGATCTTGCTTTGAGATAGCTTTTAACATTTGTTCTTATTAAATCTCTCTCGGCGTAGGTAGGACTAATGATGTTATATAGAAAATATATAATCGCAGAGATTATCAGAATGCCTATTATCCACCAGAACATTAAAGCACCCACGAGATAGCTTTATGAAGTTATTATATAATCGCTTAACATTTATTTTTAAGCTTATTCTATGGATGATGGAATCATAATCTCTCTAAAAGATATCCGCTGAGAAGATGTAGATCTTAATATCTTTTTCCCTCCAGGCATCGGGGGGGAGGCCGGCCTTGCGGCAGGTGTGTTCTAGGAAAGTATTTCTATCCCATCCGTATTCAGTGGCCACCTGGGGGAGCAGGAGCCCTGAGTAGAACCCTTGCTCTATGTAGAGCCCGTGTTTCCCCACCTCGATCTCGCTGACGTCGGTGATCTGCTTGAAGGGGGTGAGCACAGAGATCTCGATGTCCAGGTCCTTCAGCTCTTTCTTGGTGACGGGTGGGAAGCGGGGGTCTTGAAAGGCCGCAGCTGCGGCCATCTCCTCCACTGACTTGTACAGGGGCTTGACCCCCCTGATGTGCCCGATGCACCCCCGCAGGGAGCCTTTTTTTGTAATGGTCACGAAGGCCCCCCGAAGCTCTTTCAACCGTTCGGACGTGATGTTAAATTCCGGCACCTCCTTGCCTGAGGCCTTGTTCCAGATGACGGTGTGGGCGATCTCATGAAGGGTCCGCTTCTCCTCATCGCTCAGGCCGAGGTCTATCCCTACCTTCTCCTTGGTGTGCGCCTTTTGGGGGTCAGTGCTGCGATAGAGAGCCGCTGACATATATCCCACCACACTGCTGTGATCCCCGGTGACATCGCCGGAGTTGGCATAATTGAGGACTTCACTTTTATCCGCACCCAGGGCCTGGGCCGCAAGCATCACCGCCACGACCGGCCCGCCGCCACAGGCCTCACACTCCCCCTTCTTCAGGGCCTTGCTCAGCCCCTCGGGGTCAAATGCATTCACGTGATCCAAGACCACCTGATCCAATGTCACCGCCTCATCGTAGGGGTGGAAGTGCGAGAGATCGGTGCTGGCAATCAAGAGGGCATTCTTTCCTTTGATCACCGCCGCAATAGCCTTACTCACCTCCTCGCAGGTCTGGAGATCCTGGTCTCCCATCACGATGGGGACCAAGCGGAAGTCTTTGAGTACTATCTGAAGGAAAGGAAGCTGGATCTCCAAAGAGTGTTCCTGGGCGTGGGCTTTGGGGATAGCGTCGATAAGAGGGGTCTTTTTCATCAGGGCCTCGGTGACCTCCTCCGCAATGGGGACGATCCCCAGGGGCGTGCGATATCCCCCCTGGGGGTAGACCGAGGCACCTTTAAAGTATGCCCGGTGGCTCGGGGCGATGATGACCACGACGTCATACTTTTTCCCCTGAAGGAGCTTATACGCATGGGCAGCCACCTGACCGGAATACAGGTAGCCCGCATGGGGTGAGATGAGGGCGACTAATTCACCCTGTATCGTGTGTTGTGGGACCTGCGCCAGATACCCCTTGATATCCTTAGTCAACGTAGCGGGATCACCGGGATACCATGAACCCGCGATGACCGACTCTCTCACATGCTGTCCAGACATGGCCTTCCCCTTTTCCCTCGCCTCCCCCCATATAGCGCAGGGGATAAGGGATAACACTAAAGATATGATGAAGATCCATCTCTTCATACCACAAGGCCTTCATACCACCTTATATATAAGTATAACATACGAGAGCACACCAGCAAGGGGGTCTCTAAAAGAGTTTTTTGCTGTCGAGCAGGAGTGTGACCGGCCCGTCGTTGATCAATTCCACTGCCATCAGGGCCTGAAATTTGCCGGTGGCGACGGTAATCCGGCTCTCTTTGAGCTTGGCGACAAAGTGGTTATAGAGCTTTTGTGCCCGTTCGGGTTCAGCGGCACCGGTG
>CAZFIR010000244.1:0-4017 GCA_964519535.1 uncultured Thermodesulfobacteriota bacterium
ACCGTTTTTCCGCTTGCCAATGCCATGAGACCTACCACAGTGGCGGAAGCCATGGACAGGGAGGAACTAGGGGACGTTGGTGTACAGACTAACTTTCCTCCTGCCCCTGTCACGTACCTGGTACACCTCCGTCCGGCAGCACTTCCCCCAAGCACAAAACGCAATCCCATTCCCTCTCTTCTCTCCTCACCGCCATTATGTATCTTGTGCACCAACGTCCCCCAATACCCTCCTACCGCAACCCTCTGAAGCACCGTCAGACAAAGGACAAAAAAAGTCGGGAGCGAGCCGCAATCGTCCCCGCCCTAGGAATAAAAAAAGACGATAGTCAACGAGGAGAGAGGCGACGTTGATGCACAAGGTAGTTGACAGAGATCAAGAGAAAATTGTTTGTGAACCAACGTCCCTTATCATGCCCCCCATGCAATCTATCTAAGCCGTTCAAATTGAATTTTGTAGGCTTTCTTCCCTTGAATCGCCTGCCATATTTCCATATTAGGCAAGCTTTGGCTCGCCAATTTCATTATTTGCTCTTTGTCTCTTTGAGGCATACGGCAACCCAGATATATGGCTCCGAATACCTCTGATGGCTCTTCGTAATAGATGGCATCGTTTAAAGGATAATCCTCACTGGTTATTGAGATTCTCCACTCTTTTTCGTAACGCCAGTCTTTACTTTTTACGTAACAGAGGTCAAGTCGCCGCTTTCCAAATTCTATTCGCTTTATATACAACAAATGGTTTAACCATTCCTCATCTGTCGCAAGTACCGGATATGCAGTCGAATACTCGACCTTCCTTGCCGCCAAGAAAGGGACGTCAAGTTTCTCAATGGCGTTTAGTTTGAAAACTGCGCCAGTATGTGCTTCAGTGTAGTGTGACCACATTAATAGGTTATCATTCTCTTCTGCAAGACACATAACCCTGGTTTGAAGCAGAAAGAGCCTTGTTTGCTCATTGAAATTGATGAGCGCTTGCTTGCCCGAAGCAATCGTTTGCTGTAAAATCGATTCATCCAGAAGAAACTCTTCTCGCGGTATTTTGTTCTTCATTTGCTTGAGCTGAGTTAGGAGCAAGCCAAAGCCAAAAGGGTCGTTTGTTGTATCGAACTTGATGTCGTCACGATCCCACACATATTCTTGAATTCGCTGTATAAGTTGCACGGATAGGGCTTCGATGCGCTCTTCGCCAATAAAGGCGAATTGATGGTCGAATGGGTCATTGAAGTCGAGAGGGCACGACCATCTGAGCTTATGATCTTTAATTATCAATTTTGCAACGTCTTTCGTTACGTATTTGTAAAAGTAATCTCGATCGTGATATCCTGGCATAATATTCTGTCATGTAACAGAATCAATATGTGGAAAATTTTTATGACTATTTCTATAGTAAAGCATAAAAAAAGGGAGATATATCATTTTTTAAGGTTTTAAACTCCCAGGGTTCGCTGCCAAGCCGCCTTCAGCTTATAGATGTCCTCCTGGATGATCTTGCCCCCCCTTGAGACCGAACCGGAAAAATGACAAATGAAGATGTGCCCCCGATGATCCACATGAATTATGCCTCGCTCTGAAGCTTTTTTAGGTCTACCCTTTTAAAAACTGGCTTCTTCTTAGTTGAATGAATCACGCCGCAATAAAAGAAGCCTTTGCCCTTGAACTTTTTTTCTGCTTCGGCCTGGTCGATTGACCCTGTCCAACGATCGCCAGGGTTAAGCATAAAAGGGATAGCCGGGCCATGTCCTGGATATGGATATATGTAGTTATGTTTTTTGCGTAGCAATCTTTTGAGGATAGATGGGTAGTAAACGCCGACAAGATGGGTGATTGTCGTTGGCAAATCGCCACGATTTACCACCTCGACGAAAATAAATGTCCTACCTTCGCCCATTTGTCTCATGTTGGGACTGATTCTCACAATGACTTTTGCCCCTCGCTTTATCCATTTATAAATATTCCACAATAGGGTAAAGGTAGCAATAATTGCACCCCACCAGGCAGCATATTCGGTGATTGAAAGTCTAAATAAAGATTGGGTAGGCTCCTCCATAACTTCCCATCCTCAACAACTTTGGGGAACGTTGTTACCTAGATTGCACTACACCCCCAATGTCCTCTGCCAGGCTGCTTTCAGCTTATAAATCTCTCCCTGGATGATCTTTTTTCCATTAAGCCCAATCACGATGAATGCTTTCCCCTCAATCACTCTTCCGATCTCGCCTAAAGTGATCCCCTTCATCATGGCGAGGAAGGCATCCTTTTTTGCGGGGTTAACCGTTACGACGAACCTGCTTTGCGATTCGGAGAAGAGGAGATAATCATCCCTCTCTATCCCCTCGGAAGGAACCTTCCTGAGATCCACCTCCATCCCGAATCCTCCGGCAAAGGTGCTCTCAGCCAGGGCCACTGCCAGCCCCCCGTCTGAGCAGTCGTGGCACGAGGCCACGGTCCCTTCCATGATGGCTGCGTGGAGCCGTTGATAGAGCCCCTTGGCCTCTTCGGCTCTTACCTGCGGTACCTGATTGCCGATTGAGCCGCGCATGGCGAAGTATTCCGATCCACCCAGTTCCTCATGGGTCATCCCCAGGCAATAGACCAGATCCCCGGGGGCCTTGCAATCCATGGTCACGGCCTTGCGGACGTCCTCTATTTTCCCCAGGACCGAGAAAAGGACCGTGGGAGGGACGGAGATCTTTACCGCGCCGGCCATGAGGTCGTTCTTCATGCTGTCCTTGCCGGAGATGCAGGGGACGTTATAGGCAATGGTGTACGCGTAGAGGGCCTTGTTGGCCCGCACCAGCTGGGCCAGCTTGTACTCGCCGTCAGGGGTCTTTTCCGACTGCACCGGATCGGGCCAGCAGAAGTTGTCCAAGCCCACCATCCTGGCCGGATCGCCCCCCACGGCCACGTTGTTCCTGACGGCCTCGTCGATGGCGCACGCCATCATTGGGTAGGTGTCGATATCGCTGTACCGTGGGCAGATACCGCTCGAGACCACGATACCTTTACAGGAGTCGAGCAGGGGACGGATGACTGCGGCATCGCCGGGCCCGTCCGCGTTCTCGCCAACTAACGGTTTGATTGTGCTCCCCCCCTGGACCTCGTGGTCGTACTGGCGGATCACCGATTCTTTGCTGCAGATGTTGAGCCGGGAGAGCATCCCTTCCAGGGTTGCGGTCAGATCTTCAGGTTGTGAAAAGTCTGGTTCCGGATTGTGAGGGTGTTTCCACCGGGCCTTGAGGTCCATTTTGGGGACCCCTTCGTGGAAGAACCCCATTGCCAGGTAGGCAACGGTCTCCCCGTTCCAGAGGCAATGAAATACGCCGCTATCGGTAAACTGTCCCACCTGGGTGGCCTCCACATCCATCTTCTCGGCCAGTTTCAGGAATTCTGCGAGCTTGTCAGGGGGTACTGCCAGGGTCATCCGCTCCTGGGATTCGGACACGAGGATCTCCCAGGGGTCGAGGCCGGGGTACTTGAGGGGCGAGCGGTCGAGATGGATCTCACACCCGCCGGGCTCTTTTGCCATCTCACCTACGGAGGAGGAGAGCCCTCCGGCCCCGTTGTCCGTAATGGCGGTGTAGAGGCCACGATCACGGGCTCTCAGGAGGAAATCGGTCATCCGCTTCTGGGTGATGGGGTCCCCGATCTGCACGGCGCTCGTGGGGGAGGCCTCGTGCAGCTCTTCCGAGGAGAAGGTGGCCCCGTGTATCCCGTCCTTGCCGATACGCCCCCCTACCATCACAACCACATCACCGGGACGGGCCTCCTTTACATGGGACGGCTTCCCTCCGATTGAGCGGGGCATGATCCCGCAGGTGCCGCAGTAGACCAGGGGTTTACCCACATATCTTTCATCAAAAACAATGCTTCCATTCACCGTGGGGATGCCGCTCTTGTTCCCCCCGTGCTCCACCCCTTCCCTGACCCCCTCGAAGACCCGCTTGGGATGCAGCACCCGTGGGGGGAGGGGTTTGGACCAATCTGGGGGGGCAAAGCAGAAGGTGTCCGTGTTGAA
>CAZFIR010000245.1:0-3261 GCA_964519535.1 uncultured Thermodesulfobacteriota bacterium
ACAGTAGGGTTATGGCTGCGGGTGCCAATGTGACCCTTTCAGGGGTCTTCGATGGTGATGTGGAGGTGGGAGGGGCCAGGGTAACAGTGGCTCCTACCGCCTTGATCAAGGGTAATCTTATACACGCGACTGCCGATCTGAATCTTCAGAAGGGCTCCCGGATCATGGGGGAAGTGGTCCAAAAGCAGGTGGTGGTGAAAAAGGAACGGGTCGAGAAGTGGGGGCGCCGAGGCTTGTTGGCCCTGTTGCCTGTCGGAATGTTTTTCTGGCTTGTTTCTCTTGCGGCCCTCATCATCGTGGGGGTGCTCATCAACTACCTGTTCCCCAAGAGGACCGACGCCGTCATTGGCGCCATCTCGAAATCTCCCTGGAAGAACCTCTGGTTCGGCCTCATCTTTTTAGTGGTGGTGCCGGTTGCCATCATCATCGCCTTTATCACCTTGGTGGGAATACCCACTGGGATCATCGCCGGGCTCCTCTATGGGATCGCCGTATATATCAGCCGTGTCTATATCGGGGTCTGGATAGGGAGAAAGGTCCTTGGCTACCTTAAGAAATCTATAGCAACCGCATTCTTCTGGCCCTTGGTAGTGGGCGTCATTATTATCGCGCTGATCAGCCTGATTCCCGTTGTAGGCTGGCTCTTTAGGCTCTTTATCCTCCTGCTCAGCCTGGGGGCTATGTGGGCGGCTCTGTGGAAGGCAGTTCCCGTGGCGGCTCAGAGGAAGACTCAGAGGAAGGCACCGAGAAAAACACAGAGGAAAGCAAGGAGGAAGAGATAGCAGAACGGTACCGTACTCTTCCTACGGGCACTGGACAACCAAGACTGTGGATGCACGAGGCCCCTCTTCATGAGGGGCCTCGTGTCATACTGGATAGGTCTGGAAGGAGAACGGACTTTGTAGGGGTTTTCAGAGATCAGGTATTTTGATGAGAATAAAAGGGGAGTATTCCTCCGCAAATTGAGAAACGGCTCCCTCAACATCGAGAAGGGAGGAACGCTCTAAGTAATTACTATCGTCGTAAAAATGGAAGAGACACGTACCTCCCATAATGGTATCGATGATATCGATGTGCGTTCCAACCGGCAGGGCCGGGCACCCTTGGCTGCGGCCTATCCTGCCGTTTTGTTCGATAAACGACCTCCTGACGTAATAGGCACCATGGACGATAATACGCCGAGCTCGTGCCTTGTTGTTAAAGCCCTTATCCTTTCCGTAGAGATATAATGAGTATCCGTGCTCGCCGTCGTAGGTGTCGCCGGTCACAAAAAAGCCGAGGCTGGTCATAAGACTGCCAGGCTTATTGGAGAAATATTTGGCATAGATCTCCCCTGAGTTCCTGCCGTGGGCGACAAGGGTATGGTAGAGGACCTTCTTTTCGCTGAGATCGATGACATAGAACCGCTCGTCATTGCAGGATTTGCGGTAGTCAATAATGGAAATGATACCTCTTTTTCTGATAGCGTCATGCCTCTTTAAATTATAATATCCGATGAGCGCGTAACGAAAGACATTGAAGCCCAACCCCTTGTCCTTGAGCCCGATCGTTTCATAGAGGAATTGTACATGCTGCTCAAACCTTGCATAAGGATCATCAATATTGAATTCCAATGCTTGACAGGTTTGGATCGGTACTTTTGTAAGGGACAATATGGAAACTATACTGAAGGCAAGCAAGGCGAGCACAAAGGATGCGGTTCTGCAATGCCCGTTCATGGCTCTATATACTCTTCCTATGCAAAACTTGTCAATGTTTAATATGTTGTGATGCTTTTTCATGTAAGCAGTTGGAGCGCATGCTGAACAATGTTATCTGTTGGGGGGGATGAAAAGAGTACGTTGTGTGAAGTATTAAATCTACAGTTGGAGTTGAGTGGAAGCCCTTAGAGCGGAACACTTTGTAGCCGGGTTTTCCGTTCGAACTCCATAAGTTGAATCTATATCATAAGAATTTATTAAATGTCAAGTATATTTGCGTTATTCTAGGTCTTAGCTTCCAATATAAGTCCGAATCAATATAGACCCGAAGGGGGGGGCTGTGATAAGAAAAGGGGATTGTTTTACGACTGCCAAGCATGAGAAGGTCGCTGATGAAGAAGAAAAGGATCGGGTTGGCATTGGGTGGTGGTGGGGCCAAGGGGCTCTGCCACATCTTCTTTTTGAAGGCCCTGGATGAGATGGGGTTGAAGCCCTCGGTAATAGCCGGGACCAGTATCGGGGCCATCATCGGGGGCTTTTACGCCGCCGGGGTCTCTGGCGCACAGATGGAGGAGATACTCAGAAAAGTAAGAGTTTTCGATATCAACAAGATGGTGGATTTCTCCGGTCCCCTGGCCTCGGCCTTCCTGAAGGGGAAGGGGGTAGAGCGATTTTTTCATAAACATATCCCAGCCCAACGGTTTAAAGACCTGCAAATCCCCCTCAAGGTCGTGGCGACCGATTTCTGGAAACGCAAAGAGGTCGTCTTCGCATCAGGGGAGCTCATCCCCGCCATCCGGGCCAGCATGTCCATTCCGGGTCTTTTTAAACCCGTTAAGGACGGCAATACTGTGCTGGTGGATGGGGGGGCCGTCAATCCTCTGCCCTATGACATCATCCGCACGGAATGCGACGTCCTCATTGCCATTGATGTCTCCGGCGCAAAGGCTCCCCCTGGCGGTGATCACATGCCTTCGCTCATTGAGAGCATTTTATGCACCTTTCAAATCATGCAGCGGTCTATCGTGGAGAATAAGATGCGGCTATCCAAACCCGACATCTACATCAAACCGGAGCTGAAAAACATCAGGGTGCTGGAGTTCTACCGCTATCCTGATATCATAAAAGGGGTTAAGGACGACGTGGAGCAGTTCAAACATGAGGTATCCAAGCGGATGAAGAGACGATTTCTGTTCTTCTGATGCAAAACCACGTCATGGACGCCCGTTTCCTTGATACCGTCTTCCAAAAGATCCTTGATTCCTTTTCCATCTGCTACGCTGACTTCGACGCGGAGGAATACCGGCCGTATCGCGAGCGGGGGATCGGGGGTTTTGTGCGCTTCGATGAAGGGAAGATCTTCTTTGATCGCCATCTCCCGCCTGAAGAGGAGGACCGGACCTGGGCCCATGAGATCTTAAGCGTCTATTACTACTGGCTTATGGGGATCATCAGGCACGATGACGAGGTAGAGAGGGAGGCCAAGACCCTCTGCGAGGATCAGGGATGCCTCGCGGTCTTGAGGCGCTATCAAAGGTTGGCGCGGCAGGGGAAAGGTCCG
>CAZFIR010000246.1:0-9110 GCA_964519535.1 uncultured Thermodesulfobacteriota bacterium
CAGTATCTTCAATGAAAATATCTGAAAAGCGTCCGTGAAGTCTGTACCAGAGAAATAAACAATTACCATCTGAAAGAGGTACAAAGAAACCAGGGCCATTGCTGACCCTGGTTTCTTGATAATTGAAAATACTCCTTATTGCTCCACCAATTCGACTCTGCGATTCTTGGCACGGCCGTCTTCTGTCTTGTTGGGGGCTACGGGCGCCATTTGTCCTATCCCGTAGGCCTTGAGACGCTCGGGGTTTACCTTGTATTTTGTGGTGAGCGACTTCATAACAGCGTCTGCCCGGGCCTGGGAGAGCTTCATATTGTAATCAACACCGCCTACATTATCGGTGTGTCCAACGATGAATATCTTGAGGTTGGGATTATTGGAGAGGAGTGTGCTGATTTCCTGGAGTGCAGGATCAGACTCAGGCTTCACATCCGACTTATCGAAGTCGAAGTAGATGCCATAGATCGCCACATGGCCGGTCGAACCGATCCCCTCTGCCATGAGCTTCGCATTTGCGGTGACTTCTTGCTTCATGGATTCTTTTTCGAGAATGTAGAGATAGTAAATGTTACCTTTCCAGTTGTCCTGTTCTATGGACGCCCAGATTTCTTTATTGTCCTTCACGACCTTCATCCAGGTATTGCCCCTTCCACTGGGACTTTCGATAAAGGAAACGCCGCCAATTTTTTCGATCGCGTTCGTGTAGTTTCGCGCGATCTGGAGCATTGATTTTTGTCCGCTTAATTCCTTTTTGATGTAATAGGCATAATAGTACAAGCGCCCTTCAACAGAGACTTTCTCCTTGGTTGCAGGGTCAACAAAGTTATGGGCATCAAATTCTTTTTCTGTGCAGTTGTGGAGTTCGAAGTCGGGGACCCGCGTGAAGAGCTGAGGATCGGTACATCCTTGCTTGTCCCCCTGTCCAAAAGCAAGGCTTCCCATCATGATGAAACCCACTACCAAAAAAACTGATGCGGTGACAAACTTTTTCATAGTTTCCTCCTTATTTCTTTATTTACTGTTTTATGTTCACCAAACAAAAAATGGCGCAAGGGCCACTAAAAAAAAGAAGAGGGCGCAAGGGCCCCTAAAAATAGGGGCGCAAGGGCCCCTAAACATAGGGGCAGAAAGAGCCCCTTGGATTGTTCAGCCTTTTTTCTCCCTGTCCCTTTGCGTCATGCCTTTGCCCCCTCAGGCTGTGACGTTACTGACCGAACCTTACCACAATACAATAGAAAATAAAAGTGCTTTAAGCAGATGCTAAAGCACCCCGCCGCAGGCGGGGCGTCCACAAGTGAGATATCCTCAAAGGTGACACGTTATCTTACGGACACAGGCCCTTAGGTAGATGAGCAGGGTTGTGGACTTCAACGAATGACGGGCGAGGATTCGCGCGACATCTGGCCGGTCTGGACGATTTCCATGATGTTGAACGTACCGAGTTTGCGCGCCTTGAGAAAACCCGACCAGGCAGCTTCAGCGAGGTCACCCTTCTGAAGCAGGTCGAAAAGCCACTGGTCGGTGTAATCGGGGTTGAGCTGCCGGACTGCCGCATCTATCTCCCACAGCCATCGCTCGTTGAATTTTTCCTGTGAACCGATTGCCGGAGCCATGACGATCGGTATCCCGAGTCCGCAGTAGAAGCTGAGCTCGCTCGGCTTCGTCCACAGGATGTCGGTATCATGAAGGGCGTTATTGAACGCCTCAAAATACGTATCCGGCGTTTCTCCAAAGAGCACCTGGAGGCTGTCGTCGCCTGCATGGACTTCCCTCTTGACGCCTTCGTAGAATTCCCGGACGGGCTCTCTCACCCCGGCGCTGAGGATCAGCTTCACCTCCTGTTTCCTGATGCGGGTGCGAAGGCTCAGGGCGATCCGCCGGCCGATCTCCCGCTGGGCTCCCGCACCGCCGACGGAATACATGATGGTCAGTTTTCGCTTGCTGCGTTGGTTGCAGTTGCTCGCGCCGAGGAAATGTTCAACGTTGACTCCATGCAGCTGCCAGAACCTGTTGTCGGGGTCCAGGAAGCGGAGTCTGCGTCCGAGGTCGGCTTTCAGCACGCGCAGGTCGCGGCCACCGAGCAATTCCAGGGGAAGGGGGAATCCGGTCAAAAAGATACGTTCGTGCGGCACGCCGTATTCTTTCAAACGCTGGACTGCGGTGGCGCAGGGGGCACAATACTCGATCCTGCTCTCATACGGGTTGCGGGCGACCCAGACCCGGTTCAGGTCCGCATCGCAGATGATGCAAAAGACCTTTTCCATCCCGTACTTGTCGGCTGCGATTGCCGGAGCGTAGAATGACGTCACCAGGGGGAGGCGTTTGGTCCTGATCTTTTCCAGCATCCCGGAACAAAGGCCTTTTTTGACGTAGGACTCGAGCAGGTTCACCTGAAAGGTGCTTTTCGAGAGGTCCCTCAGGGGATAGAATGAAGGGATGCGGAGGAGCCGGTCGAGAATCCCGAACACGGGCTTGCCGATAACGGGGATGCTCCTGGCGCGCGAGAAGAGGTCGTAGATCCCGAGGGTGCGCCGCCACAGCCTTCGTTCCTTCGGAGATGTCGCATCGTTCACGCCGACGGTGATTACCTCACCTTCGGCAATGCCCCTGAGAGGATAGACGGCCCGGTGGTGGCCGTAGCCCATATCGGCCGAGACAACCCAGGCCTTTGCAGCGCTCTTCGTCTTCACTTATGTGATCCTTCGCCAGAAGAACAGCACCACCCTGTGTGCTGTCTCAGTTTTTCTATCGCGGGGAGAAAGATAGTCCCCGTTCTCCCGCTCCAGTATAGGGTATATCTTTGCTCGACGTCAAGGTGCGGCGGTTCTTCCGATAGAGCGGCCTCAGCGACGGGAAGGCGTACGCCGGACCGAACCACCGTGCATGGGAGAGATGAGGGGGCAGATCTTTATCTCTTTAGGTGAGACATCCACAAGTGGGATAGCTTATCTTACGGGCACAGGCAATCAGGGTACCGATGGGTTAGCATTGTTTGTATCTCTGAGTTTCCTTATAAGAGAAAATATACCTTGTCCTATGAGAAGGGCAATGATGCCATATACCCACCACGGCAGGTTTCTACCGAAGAACAGTACGTAAATAAAAGGCGCTGCGGTCGCGCAGAGAAATACCGTGCTCCAGACCAATACTTCTTTTCCGCGTTTCTTTGCGAACGCCCGCATCATGCGAAACAGCGAGTAATAGAAAAACGGCACACTCATGAGGTAAATTACCAGGAAGATCGCAGGATTAACGTCATAATGGTCGATAGCCTGCTTCATTATAGCATGGAATTTCGATACGAGGTATTCTATCACTGCGGGCTATCTCCCTCCCTCATTTTTCTTCTTGGCCATATATACCCAGTCAATACCCGACCCTGACACATGTCCCGTGATGGTGCCGTCACTGTTTACGGTAATGGTCGTGCGGCCCGTCCTGCCGTCGCCGAATTTCCAGTCATAATACCCTTCTGTCTTTTTTAACGTTCCCTGGCCTCCCCAATCCTGCTCTATGCCCCGCACGGAGAAACTGTTTCCTTTCTGACCGAAAATTTCCATGTGCGTCCTCACCCCTTCTTCCGGATGCCCGTCCACGTATAGATCATACCTCCCTTCTATTGACGCCGGCTTTTGGCCGCAGCCATAGGAGAGCGTCATTAGTACAAACACCAGAGCCGAAACGAACGCTTTTTTCATTGTACCCTCTTGATAGTTATGGAACTATTATGAAGCATTTCAAAAAACCTGGAGTCTGGCTTTGGCTGAGGACACAGCCTTTTCCTGTACTCTTCTTCTGCTGTTGTATGTGCACTAAAGAAAAGGGGGCATATTCGCCCCTTGGATTGTTCGGCCTGGTTGTTGTCCCCTTCCTTTTCGCCATGCCTTTATCCCTCAAGTGATGATGTTACTCATTATATCCTAACACGAACCCCGCGCCAATACATCCTGTTCTCTGCCGCATATTTTGCTTGAACAAAATCAGTCGGTAGTTTAGACTCTGTGCGGTGGACAGGCCCAAGATCGTGGTGATAGTTGGCCCGACTGCCAGCGGCAAGAGCGCCGTGGGGTTGGAGTTGGCAGGGCTTTTCAATGCCGAGATCATCAACGCCGACTCGATGCAGGTCTATCGCTACCTGGACATCGGCACGGCCAAGCCCGCCGTCAAAGAAAGGAATGCAGTGAGGCATCATTTAATAGATATCCTCTACCCTGATGAGGAGTTCAGCGCCGCCCTCTTTCGGGAGGAGGCCCAGCAAGCAATAGCGGCAGTGGAGGCGCGGGGCAAGAGGGCCATCATAGTGGGGGGCACGGGGCTCTACATCAAGGCCCTGACCTCGGGGTTGATCAGGGGAGGGGAGGTGGACCCGGGTATCCGAAAGCATTTGCAGACCGAGGCCCAGGCAGGGGGGAGGGAGCGGTTCTATCAGCGCCTCCAGGAGGCGGACCCGGTAACTGCCGCACGCCTGCATCCCCATGATACCTACCGCATTATCAGGGCCCTGGAGGTGTATGAGCGTACCGGTCGTCCGATCTCGGCCCTGAGGGGGGGGCACCGATTCAAGGAGGGGCCCTATCAGAGCTTGAAGATAGGTTTGCAGATGGGGCGTGAGGAGCTGTACGGGCGCATCGATCGCAGGGTCGATGAAATGATAAAGCAGGGATTAAAAGAAGAGGTAGGACGGCTCTTGGAGATGGGCTATGCCCCCTCCCTGAAGGCGATGCAGTCCCTGGGATACAAACAGATCATAAACCACCTTCAGGGGGAGTACGACCTTGAAGAGGCCGTCAGGCTGATCAAGCGGGATACCAGGCGGTATGCCCGCAGGCAGGTCACCTGGTTCAAGGCCGATCCCGAGATCCAGTGGATCGAATTTCCCAGGGATCGGGCTGTTGTGGTGCGAATGATCGAGGGGTTTTGGCGGAATTAATCGGATAAGGAGTTGTCGTGACGAGTCCGGTCAATATACAGGATCAGTTCCTGAACAGGATGCGCAGGGAAAAGACATGGCTGACCGTGGCGCTGTCCTCGGGTGAGAAGCTCTACGGGACCATCGGGGGATTCGACAATTTTTGCATCCTGTTGCAGGGGGATGGCGAACAGCTCATCTATAAGCATGCCGTTGCCGCCGTCATCCCCATGGAGAGGAAGGAGTAGCGTGCAGAAAGAGGAGGTCAAAAGGGTCATCGAGGCCCTCCTGTTCGTCCATCAGCACCCCCTCACGGTGGATAATATCTCGAAGATACTCGAAGACGAGGGGGAAAAGAAAGTGATCAAGGAGGCCCTGGAGGAGCTCGTGGCCGAATATGAGGGCATGGGCAGGAGCTTTCACCTGGCACAGGTGGGCGGGGGGTACCAGTTCCGCACCAAGACAGACCATGCCCCGTGGATCAGGAGGCTGCGCAAGGTAAAGCCGATGAGACTCAGCCAGGCCGCCCTGGAGACCCTGGCCATTGTGGCCTACCGCCAGCCCATTGTCAGGGCCGAGATCGAGAACATCAGGGGGGTGGACTCGGGGTGGGTGCTGAACTCCCTGCTGGAGAAGGGGCTCATCAAGATCATCGGTCGGAAAGAGGTCGCCGGCCGGCCCCTGGTATACGGGACCAGCGGCCGCTTTCTGGAGGTCTTCGGGATGAACAGCCTGGGCGGGCTTCCTACGCTCCAGGAGATGGATGCCCTGAAGGGGGAAGAGGGATTGCCATCCCCGAAGGAGGAAACGGAGGGGGGAGAGGAATGATGTTGGTCCGGCTGCAGAAGATCCTGGCCGAGGCAGGGGTGACATCGAGAAGGGGAGGGGAGGACCTGATCCGGTCCGGGCGGGTCAGCGTCAACGGCCAGGTGATCAGCAAATTGGGATTTAAGGCCGATCCCGCCCTCGATCGGATCAAGGTCAATGGGCGACCGATCCCCCGGCCTTCACCCAAGGTCTATTACCTCCTTTATAAGCCCCGCGGAGTCATCACCTCCCTCAAGGACCCTGAGGGGAGACCGACAATCAAGGATCTCATCCCGCGGATCAAGGTCAAGGTGTTCCCCGTGGGGAGGCTCGATTACGACGCCGAGGGGATTTTGCTGCTTACCAATGACGGGGAAATGGCCATGCGCCTCTCCCATCCCCGCTACGGTGTTCCCCGGACGTATCTGGTGAAGGTGAAAGGGGTATTGACCCCGGGGGAGATGCAGCAGGTGGGGCAGGGGGTCATGCTTGCGGATGGGATGAGCCCTGCCATGGAGATAACCCCGGCGAGGAGGCTTGCCAAGAACTCGTGGCTGAGGGTCACCCTGCACGAGGGGAGGAACCGGGTGATCAAGCGGACCTTCGAGGCGATCCATCATCCGGCCCTGCAGCTCAAGCGGATCAGATTCGGCCCCCTCACTTTGGGAAAGCTGGGGGGGAGGCTGGAGCCGGGGGATTGCCGACCCCTGTCAGCGGCAGAGATCGAGGAATTGCGAGATTTGCAATGAACAACGACAAGGCCAAAAATCAACATCAATTTAAGATACCCTGGCTGGAGATCCGCCGCAAGATCATGCACACCTATCCTCTTGCCATCCCCATCGCGTATCACTACGTCTCCAAGGAGACGGCCTTGACGGTCCTGATTCCCATCGGCGCCTGCTATGTCTTCTGTGATGTCTTCAGGCACTTTCACAAGGGATTCCGGCGGATCTTCGACCGGTTCATCACTTCCCGCTTCCTGCGGGAGCAGGAGAAACACGGACTCATCGGCTCCAGCTACTTCATCTTCGGGATGCTTCTTAGCATGATCCTCTTCCACAAACCGGTGGCCATTGCCAGCCTTTACATCCTGATCATCTGCGACGCCACGGCAGGCATTGTGGGGAGCAGCTGGGGGCGCATCCGTATCTTTAAAAAGACCTTGGAGGGGAGCCTCGCCTTTTTCATCAGCGGGATGATTTTCGTAGGCTTCACCATGCAAGACAACCTCCTGTGGGGGACGCTGGCCGTGTTGGGGGGTGCCCTGGTCGAGTTGCTCCCCACGGGCCTGGACGACAACCTCACCATCCCCCTGGTGGCGGGGGGGATCTTGGCGATAGGATATTGGATTTAATAAAAAGGACTCAAGGGGTCGATCCCGCCCCGCTCTGCTCCTTAAAATTTCAAGTCTAAGGAAAGCAGGATGTCGCAAAGCGACACAATATAGATTTACGGAAGCGGGATGTGTCGCCCTGCGACACCCCATCCATAAAAATATCCGAATGGTAGAGGGCCGCTGGCGGCAGGGTTCACGGCTTCAAGAAAACGACTTTCAGTCGTTTTTGTCTTCACTTCTTTGGTTATCGAGTTGCTTACCTCTTCTCTAGCTCTTTTCTGAATTGCTCGGGCGTGAGCTCGATCTCACGGAGGATTTCACGGAGCAAAGGCCGGGCAAGGTCTCTCCCCGGATGATGGGGCACGGTTGTTGTTCTACCATCAGGGTGACGGTAAAAGCAATGGCTTCCCTTTTGCCTAACGCGTTTAAAACCAAGGTGAAGGAGCAGCTTCTCCATTGTCTTGGAATCGACAACGGGAAGGCGTGTCATACCGCTATCTCAATCTGCTGAAGGCCCATAAATCGAGGGAGTTCGTCGGTTGACCCCTTGTATTCTTCCAGACATAACGCCAAAACTTCTTTGAGGTTTGTTTGTAATTCATCAAGAGTAGCACCCTGAGTATGGGCTCCTGGAATCCCCGGCACAACCCCCACATACAGTTTTGTTTCTGGGTCCCACTCTATATAGGCAGTAAAGGTCTTCATTGTTCACCTCCATTTTACAAAGGTGAGATACTTGTTTTGATGCGTAACTGCGTTATCTATCATCCCTGTCAATGATGTCTTGTCATTGTAGCATAATCTTTTTGGGATGTCAGAAATGAATTTTTTTGAGAACGGTTTTCAGAAGGGCCAGACCTCTACCTCTTCCCCTTCCTGAATCCCCTCGGCGTCCATGGGAATCCGGAGCAGGCCGTTCCCCTTGACCATGGTGGAGATGGAGCCTGATTTTCCGAAGATGGGTGTGGCGATGAGCGTGCCATCCTGCTCTACCAGCTTGACCCGGACGTAGTCCTCCCTGCCCTGGGCAGAGGGGATGTTGCGGGAGGCCAGGGCCTTGAGCGGCCTTTGCTGGGGAGCTTCCCAGTCCTTGCGGCCCCCCATCCTCCGGAGGCACGGGGCAACCAGGCTGGTGAAGATCACCATGGCCGATACCGGGTGCCCGGGCAGACCCCAGATGAGCTTGTCGCCTGCTTTGGCGAGAATGGTCGGTTTGCCAGGGCTTACTGCCACCCCGTGCAGGAGGAGCTCGGCCCCGGGCAGGGACTGGATGGCCTCGATGGTGAGGTCCCTGGTCCCCACCGAACTCCCCCCGGAGATTAATACTATGTCCCCCTGAGCGAGCCCTGCTTCGAGCTTTGTTCGCACTGCCTCCAGCTCGTCCTTGGCGATGCCGAGGTGGAAGGGGACACCCCCTGCCTGCATGGCCAAGGCCCAGAGGGTATATCGGTTGGAGTCACGGATCTGTCCGGCCTTGGGGACGGCGTTTATCGGGACGATCTCGTCCCCTGAGGAGCAGATCCCCACGTGCGGTTGGCGATAGACCCGTATCCGCTCTCTGCCCAGGACGGCCAGGGCCCCCAGGTCCTGGGGGCGCAGCACATGGCCTCTTTCCAAGATCCGTTCGCCTTCTTTGAGATCCTCACCTCGGTGGATCACGTTCTCGCCCGGGGCCACGGCCTTCAAGACCTGGATGGTGCCTGCATCCATGACCTGGGTGTGTTCCACCATGGCGACGGCATCGGCCCCTTCGGGGAGCATCCCCCCGGTGGCGATCTTTATCGCCCCTCCGGTTTTTGTGATCAGAGAAGGCCTCTCCCCCATCTGGACCTCCCCCCCTATCTCCAGGGGCAGAGCCCCCCCTGCCGATGCACCGAAGGTATCTTTGGCCTGCACGGCGTAGCCGTCCATGGCAGAACGGTCAAAAGGGGGGAAGGCGAGCGGAGAGATGCAGTCCTCCGCCATGACCCTTCCCCCAGCGTCCTGTAAAACGACCTCTTCCTCTTCCAGGGGTGTGATCCCCCCGATGATCTCCTTGACCTGCTGCGTGGTCTGGAC
>CAZFIR010000247.1:0-5475 GCA_964519535.1 uncultured Thermodesulfobacteriota bacterium
GTGGACGTCCAGACAGTCGATATAGTGCACGGCCCACGCATTTTTTTTAAGAAGGCCGGCCAGAGAGAGGAGCCCCAGCGGCTTGGCCCAGAGATCATAGGCGGCGAAGTCATACATCCAGGGGTTAATCAGGAGAAGATCTTTCCCTTTCTTTCCCACCGGGCCTCCTCAATGGTCAGGTCATGGGGATCTCCGCGAACCCCCTGTGTACGTAACATTCCTTCAGGGATGGAGATACTTGGGTTACCCTTCATCATGATGGTATACATGTAGATGGGGGTGCGAGTGTGTTTTATCTTTATGCCTGTGGCTATGTATATGTATGAGATTATTGACCTGGAGCAATTGGTTGTCTTCCAAGATTTCCCGCGGACTGCCATACCGTACTATTCTCTTCTCCTGGCCGAATACGTACACTATGTCGGATAGTTCCTCAACGATATGCAGATCGTGCGTAGAGGTAATGATTGTTTTACCATTTTCATTGGCCTGAAGGAGCAAGTCAATGATGTGCCGAGTTGTCAGAGGATCTAACCCCGCTGTCGGCTCATCCACGATAAGAACGTCGGGATCAATCATCAACGTAGATGCTATCGCAACCTTGCGTTTTTCACCGATGCTTAACTGATGCGGCGATCTATCCAATAGATCCTTGATATTCAGAATACCTATGAGCTCATTAAGACGCTTCTCAATTTCATTTTTACTAACTCTTAACTGTAGTGGTCCGAAAACAATATCTTCTTTTACGGTTGGGCAAAACAACTGGATGTCAGGATTCTGAAAAACCAATCCTACTTTCTTTCTAAAATCGACCGAGAAGTTTTCATCGTTAAAGAGGCCCTCTTTTAATTCGTTGCCGAAGGCCTTAATGCTACCTTTGTCAGGGAAAATAAGCCCATCCAGCATATGTAAAAGCGTTGATTTACCAGAGCCATTTGCGCCGATAATAGTTACCTTATCTCCCTGCCGGATATTGATATCTACGCCGCATACGGCAGGATATTTACCAAGATATGAGAAATAAACATTCTTTAATGCAAAGATTAGATTATTGTCCATACTATCCTTTCATGCTTTGAGCCGGTAATTTAAATATATCATCGCTGCAGAAATTATTGCAACGAAACATAACCACAACCCATCTTTTACGGTGACCTTAAAATCATCCATGACAACCGGCTCTCCCCTGTATCCCCTTGAAAGCATTGCCTTATACACGTCTTCATTAAGGTGATACGAGCGATTCCAAAGATAGGCGATGTTCCACGCAACAATATGCTGTCCTCTTTTGTAATGAACTTTTGTTCCTACTCGGCTCTTGATGGCTCGATAGATATTCTCGATGATCTCAACAAAAAGATAAATATATCGGTAACACATCCCGAGGGTCATCACAAAGACTTGTGGTATCCTCAAAACACGTAAAACCTTGAGCAGTTCAAAATGCTTCGTCGTAACACTTAGAAGGACAGCAAACGATACGGACGTTACCACGCGCATGAGAAACAATGTTGCCCCAAACAACCCTTGGCGGGTAATGCTGAGTTTTAACCCAGCTATCTTGAACGCTATTAACGGTTCCCCGGGGGAGACGATATTAAACAAGGCAGGAATGGCGATCAGGAGCGAAAATAAGGGTATAAATATCCACGTCCGTTTCAAGAAAAATCCTAAACTGATTTTAGACCATAGCGTCAGCAGCAAACATAACGCATACAGACATAACAAAATAAAGAGATTCTTTGTAAGAAGTATGTGGATGATGAATAGGAGGAAGGTCACCGTCTTTATCCTTGGATCTAACGATTGCAAAAGGCCTTTCTGTGATGCATAGTCGTCCGCAAAAATCGATTCCTTTAAAAAGGATAGAGCGCCCATGATTGAGCGCTCTATGAAATTATTGTTTTTAAGCACTCCTATTCGCCTTTTCTGGCCAACATCTTGCCTATAAGCAATGCCACAATGCAGGTAAGGGCAAGACCCACTATGGCCGATATGATATATGCAAAACTGAGATGCGACAACCCTTTTTCTTCCCATCCCTTAAAAGCATAATCAGGTATAGGTGCATTCCACAAGCGTGAAAGTTTTTCTAAACCTTTTGGGACATACCCTGCGAGTTCCTTGATCTCATCAACTCCCCACTCACCCCATGCAGCACCTGCCTTAAAATGTTCGGGGAGCAGTAACCCGAGTGGCGAAAGAACTATCAATACACCTAAGCCTATCCACAATTTAGTCGTAATTTTCATAGTTATCCCCTCCCTTCTGTAAGAAGTTCAGGCGCTTGCTTTTGTAAAAATTTTATCACGAGGGCGGTGACAACGGCCTCGACCCAGCCGAATATCAAAAGATGCTCCCCTGCCATTGCCGGTACTGCCACCTGTAATCCGTAGGGACAGTAAAGGGCCTGGCCATCTGCTGTGTGGTGTAAAAACGGCTGTAACCCCAATTCAACCCCTGCTAACAAGGCAGCTACATTAATGCCAATATAACCTGCCACTCCTGCTGCCAACACCCTTCTGTTTGAATCAAGGGGGGCGTTGTGACTCAGGGCCTTGTAGAGATAGTATCCTATAAAAGGTAACACAAAGGCCATGTTAAAACAATTAGCCCCTATCGCCGTAATACCGCCGTCTCCGAATAATAATGCTTGAACGACCAGGGCAACGGTTATTGCGATACATGCCGCCCACGGCCCAAGAAGGATGGCCACTAAAACACCCCCGACTGCATGCCCGGTTGAACCGCCGGGTATGGGGACATTGAACATCATAATCACAAAGCTAAAGGCAGCACCTATGGCTAACAGGGGAACCTGTTTTGCCTTGAGGGTTTTCTTAACTACCTTTGCAGCAACTGTCCATATCGGCAGCATCACCACATAGAAAAAGCCACTTGTCGCCGGCCCCAAATATCCGTCTGGTATATGCATGTTTTCTCCTTTCTCATCTAAAATGCGTAGACTCAGATTGACACTGCTGAATCATTTGTATCTGTCTGAGTACCCATGACACCCTAAAATTCCAGGGTACCCCGTACCCCGATGATTGTCACAGGGTCGAACCTGGCATCCCCCTGGGCGTTCCAGAGGACCTGAATATCAGGGGAGATGGAAATATGGTCGTTCAGCTGGAAGCGGTAGTAGAGCTCCAGATGAGACTCATTCTTCCTGAACCAGGGCTCCCCAGAAAAGCGCTGAAACGCCTTGTAATCATCGCTGATCATCGCCATACCATAGGCGATTCCGAGGGCATCTGTTTCCCTGCACCAATAGCCGCCCCGTACCTCGGCCCCCAGGCTCCAGGCCCAGGCGAATTCATAAACCTTTTCGTCCTGGTATCCGAGCCGGGCAAAGAGGGTGATCTGAGGCGTTACGGCCTGATCGAGGCTGAACCCTAGGCCCCACCCATTGCGGCTGTTGGAGATACCCTTTCTCTGATCGTCCCAGCGCACAAAGCCCTCATCCCGATGGTGCCGGCGAAACCACCCGTAGAGGCGATAATTCCCCCCCAGTCTGGTGAGCTGGGGGTGCAGCCCCACCTCACCGATGAAAAAGGATCGGTGACCCAGTTCATTCCAGTCCGCATCCCCCTCACCCCAGCCGAAGGAGATGTCCACCAGATCCAGGGGGGCAACGGTGATCCGAACCCCAGATCCATTGTCGTCGGGAAACTCGACGGCAACCGAGTTGATAAACCCAGGGGAGAGAAACTGGGAGACTTCGCAGTTCGCCGCCTCATTGGTGTCAAAATACCACGTTAAGTCAACCTTGCCGAGGGTGAAGATTAACTGCTCCTCAAAGAGTTCATGCTCGTACCAGAGCTGCTTGAGATAGACCCGTTGCTCCCCCTCGGCATCCCCATTGATTCCCCACCAACTGGGGACCCTGGGGTCGAGCCCATCGCCATAGGCACCGGAGAGGATGACCATGGCAAGGCCATGATCGCCGATCTTCTTACTGATCGCCAGGTCGGCGGAGAGGAAACCATCCACCCGATCTTCCCGGTCCCTGTCGCTGGGTATGCCTCTGTTTTTATGATTGTCTACACTCCCCTGGACCACCCCGCTGGCCGAAAACTCGATCTCGATCCCCTTCAAGGCCTCCAGGACCGCAACGGTCTCCTTTCTGAGCTTCTTCTCCTCCTCTTGACTCTCACCGCTCTGTTCCTTCTGCCCCTCGGCCTTTTTGTCCTCGTGAGCCTGAGAGCTCTCTTCCTCGAACTCCTTGATCTTTGTCTCCAACTGCTCGATCCTCTCCTTCAGGAGCCGAAGCTCTTGAAGGAGATCATCCCTTTCACCAGCCCCGGCGCATGGGACAAGGGTAAGGGCAATGCAAACCAAAAGTACCACAGGGATCATACCAAGACCCTTCATTACCTCATCTCCGTGTCTTTATTTTTTTTCGCTCCCTAGTCTGTAAAAATAAAAAGGCCAGAGTGCCTCCGATCTTCTGATCGGTTCTCTGGCCTTCATAGCCTTTCTTGCTTCAAATGTGCCCTTCTTTTATCGCATATTTTTCCCCTTGTCAACCCAAAAACGCAAAAAATTCGCACCACCGCTTTTCTTGACAAAGGTAAAAGGAGAAGGCTATAGTACCCCGTCACATGAAAGGGGAACAATCATTATGATGTCAAAGAAGTGGCGTCGGCGATGGGAGGCCTTCGGCGAAAAGCTCACCTTTATATTCGCCCCTCCCCTCGTTCTCCTGATTCGGCTCATGCCCTTATCAGGGGTCTACCTGTTGGGCAGGGCAATGGCACGCGTAGCGGACATCTTTCCGGGGAGGAGGAAAAAGATCGCCCTGGCCAACTTGCGCTTGGTCTTCGGCAAACGCAAGGGTGAAGATGAGATACAGACTATCTACAAGCAGTGCCTCACCAGAACAATCACCAGCTTCCTGGAGTCAGTGAAGTTCTGTTTTCTTCCTCTACCAGTGGCGAAGGAACGTGTCGAGATGGTGGGGAAGAAATATCTTGATGAGGCCCTCAAAAGAAAAAAGGGGGTCATTATCACGGGCCTCCATCTGGGCAACTTCCCCCTGCTCGCCGTTATGCTGGCCTTAGAAGGCTACCCGATAGCAGTCATCATCAAGAAACCACGGAACAGGTACATAGCACAGATGTACACCCGTCTGACAGATAGAATAGGAATCGGATTTATCGACGGCAGGGAACGGAGGTTTGCGGCGCAACAGTCCCTGAAACAGCTACGGGGAGGAGGGATTGTCTACATCATAATGGACCAAAACCCCCCGTATCCAGATATCATGGTCGATTTCTTCGGGTACCCCGTCCCCTCCTTCAAGGGGCCGATGGTCCTGGCCATGCGGACCGGGGCCACCATTCTCCCTGGCTTTATCGTTTACGATAAAGGATGGAGGCAGAAGCTCATTATCGAAAAACCCTTTTCATTAAAAATCACCGGGGATAAAGAGCAGGATATCTCCCACAATCTGGCCCGCCTGATGAA
>CAZFIR010000248.1:0-13478 GCA_964519535.1 uncultured Thermodesulfobacteriota bacterium
CCTCATCGATCAAGAGCAGCGTGGCCCCTATCTCCAGGGCCTCCATGATGTTGGCCGCCTGTGAGGTGCTGCCGCTGGCGTTGTCGGTGGAAAACCGTACCGTGTCCTTGCCGAAGGGAAGGTTGCTGATGAAGGGACTGATGTTTACCTTTTCGATTCGGCGGCCGTCCTCCGCCCTGATCTTCACCGCCGCCGGGTCCGTAACCGCGTACTCCCTCCCATCCCCGGGGATGTGGTTGTACACCCCCCGCTCGATGGCGACCAGCAGGGTGGACTTGCCGTGGAAGCCTCCACCCACAATGAGGGTCACCCCCTGTGGGATCCCCATCCCGGTGACCCTGCCGTGATGGGGGAGCTCAAGCTCGACCTCGAGTTCGCGGGGTCCTTGGAAGGGGACGGCGCCTGAGCCTTGCGGGCCTAAGGGCCTGTCATCCACTCCGCTGCGCCGGGGCAGCACGGATCCGTCAGCCACAAAGGCCACCAGCCCCCGCTCTGCCAAGAGCCCCCGCATGGCATCCTGGTCCTCTGCAACATCGATGTGGCGCCGGATCTCTTCCGGATCGGTGCTGTGGTACAAGAGGGACCCCTCTATTATATGAGGGATCTCCTCGAAGAAGATCACCAGGGCCTCCTTCCCCAGGATAGTCCGGCCCGCTGCAGGAAGCCCCACTACAAAGCGGGCCTCCAGGTTCCCTCCATCGATGAGGGTCGCATTGCGCTCCAGGATCTCCTGCCCCCCCCTGTCGATGTCCACCAGGCCGCTTGTGCCCATGCCACGATTCCCCTTGGTCCAGCGGCGGATGGCCCTATGAAACCCGCGGGCCAGGTAATCGCAGAAGGCGATTCGGCGCACTTTATTATCCCAAAGGTCCGGGGGAAATTCGGTCCGCTCGACAGGGAGCCGCACCCGCACCCGGGAGGGGGCGGCAAAGGGGTCGCCCTGGACGTGGTCGATGATGAGGATATAGAGGCCAAAGTCATATGACCCCTTGATTGCCTTGTAGTCCTTATACCCCCTGCCGTCGATGCGGGTGATCGCCCGCCTCAACTCTTCCTTGGTCATCTTTATTCTATTTGTAATGGTTGTACGGGCGGAGAGGCTGTCTAAGGGATAGGATTGCACCTCAGAACAGTTTCTCCCATACCTCCCGCAGGTCTCTCACCGGGATCAGCTCCATCCCCTTGGGGGGCTTTATCCCTTGGGCGCTGCTGCGGGGGAGGATACAACTCTTGAAGCCCAAGCGGGCCGCCTCTTTAACCCGTTGCTCGCCAAAGCTCACCCCCCGCACCTCCCCGGCCAGACCCACCTCGCCGAAGACCATCATCCCCGACGGGATGACCTTGTCCAGGTGGCTGGAGGCCACGGCGACCACCACGCCCACATCGACGGCGGGTTCTTCGATCCTCAATCCCCCGGCCACATTGACGAAGATGTCCTGATGCGAGAGGTTTATCCCCACCTTCTTCTCCATGACAGCCACCAAGAGGGAGAGCCGGTTGTAATCCACCCCCATGGCCATCCTCTTGGGGACGGCAAAGGCCGTAGGGGCGACGAGGGCCTGGATCTCCACCAGGATGGGCCTGGTCCCCTCCATGCTCGCCATCACGGTGCTTCCCGAGGTTCCGGTGGGCCGCTCAGCCAGGAAGATCTCCGAGGGATTGGTCACCTCCTGCAGCCCCTCTTCCTTCATCTCAAAGACCCCGATCTCGTTGGTGGAGCCAAAGCGATTCTTCACGGCCCGGAGGATGCGGAAGGGACTGTCCGCGCTGCGCTCCATGTACAGGACGGTATCCACGATGTGTTCCAGGACCCGGGGGCCGGCAATGGCCCCGTCCTTGGTCACGTGCCCCACCAGGAAGGTCGCCACGCCCAGCCCCTTGGCCAGATAGGTCAACCTCCCCGAGGTCTCACGCACTTGGCTGATGCTACCCGGGGCCGATCCCAGTTGGGAGGTGTAGATCGACTGTATGGAGTCGATCACCAGGACCACGGGCGAAAGCTCCTCCACTGCCTGGATGATCCGCTCGAGCGATGTCTCGGCGGCCACAAAGAGCCCGTCGCTTATGGCCCCCAGGCGCTTGGCCCGCAGCTTGGTCTGCCTGAGGGATTCCTCAGCGGAGATGTAGAGACACCTCCTCCCCTGGGCGGCAAGCCCATGGAGGCACTGAAATATCAGGGTGGACTTCCCGATCCCCGGATCCCCGCCGAGCAGGACCACCGAGCCGGTGACAATCCCGCCCCCCAGGACGCGATTGAACTCCTCCAGACGGGTAGGAAGCCGCGACCCCTCTTCTTCCTCTGCCACCTCCCCGATGGCACGGGGGGGCTCCTCTGTCCCCCAGAGCTGCCGGGTGCCCTCAGCAGGGGCCTCTTCACCGACGAGCTCCTCCACCAGGGTTCCCCACCCCTGGCAGTCGGGGCACCGCCCCAACCACTTGGGGGCCTGATAGCCACACTGCTGACAGATGAAGATCGTCTTCGCCTTGGCCATTGATCTCATCCTCTCGGGGTGAACTTCACCAGCGCCTCTTTGAGTCGCTGACGTGCCGCCGGGGCATACCATCGTTCGAGAAACAGCTCTATTTCTTCTTCCAGATACGAACGGACCCGGGCCTCAATGGTTCGTACCCAGAGGCGTTTGTTCTCTGCAAAGGCATCGCCCGGCATCTCGCCCACATCCCTGGCCTTCTGTATTGCTGCCGAAATCACCTTTGCAGGGGAATAAACCCCGTCTACCATCCCCATCTGGGAAGCCTCCTCAGGGGGGTAGAGTGTACCGGAGGAAACTGCCTCACGGGCCTGACGCTCTCCCACCAATTGTCGCAAGAGACAATTGGCCAGATAGGTGATAGGAACCCCCAGCTTGCTCTCGTTTACCCCTGTCCATCTGCGTCCCTCAGCGATAAAGCGGTAGTCGGTGCAGAGGGCCAGGATACACCCCCCTGCCGTTGCATGTCCGGTAATGGCGGCTATTGTCGGCTTGGGAAAGACATAGAGATCCAGACACAGGAGGTTGAACGCCCGGAAAAATGCCCCAAACTCCTGCTGCGGGAGGGGATAGAGTTCAGGCAGGTCAAACCCGATGGAAAAGAATTTATCGTTGTTGCTGGTGAGCACCAGGCCGCAGACCCCGGGGTCATCCTTGAGCATCCGCAGGGCCTGGGCTAGCT
The DNA here is from genome assembly GCA_964519535.1 of uncultured Thermodesulfobacteriota bacterium. Taxonomy (GTDB): domain Bacteria; phylum Desulfobacterota; class B13-G15; order B13-G15; family RBG-16-54-18; genus CAYWLI01. The sequence continues at coordinate 3,172 of CAZFIR010000248.1, forward strand.
TATCGATGACTTTTTGATTGATGGCATTGATGACCCCCCTGTTCAACTTCACCAGGGCTACCCCATCCCGCCGCTCAAGCCCTATGACCTCCATTCCTTTCCCCACCCTCGGTTTCAATTGGCCTATTCCATCAGAGAAGCCGGGGTTTGTCAAATGCTCATCGTAAGCTCCTCCGCGAGGAAACCGCGCTTGTGACTCCCCTTTATTGTTGCTACAATGGGCGCAGCATGCGAAACACTGAAGGGGGACGAAGATGACGAAGGAGGCATTCTTCCACGACTGGCTGGTCTCCTATCTTGAGCGGAGCCTGGCGAGGGACTACAAAGAGATCCTGGCAAACGGCACAGAGGCGCAGCAACACGAATACAATGGTCACTATCCCGACCTCATCCTGGCCAATCAGGGGATGGTGCTTGCCATCATGGAGGTGGAGACGGAGGAAAGCATCACCCCACAGCAGGCCGAGCGGTGGAAGGAACTCGCCGGACTGGGGGCCAAGCTCATTCTCATGGTCCCGAACCATACGAGACCCAAGGTGATGGATCTGGTATTGCAAAAGGGCTTGGCCGGCAAGGTGGGGGTGGGGAGCTATGAGATTACCATTAAGATGTGACGACCACCCAGGGGTCCCGCCTTCCTAACAAGGCCTCCCCCCATGTGCGAGCTATTACCGAGGATCTTTACACGCTAATAAAACCAGCGCGAATGAGTTTCTTGATGTCCGGTTGAAAGAAACGATAGCAAAAAGGGACTTCACAGCCCCTTTTTGCTTATGACACTTTTTTGTAAAAAGCAGGATATACTATCGTTTTCTCTTGCCCTTTTGTGTCTTGCCGGTCTTTGCAGTACTCTTCTTGGTATTGACGAGGCTCCACACCAAGCCGCCGTACAGCACCACACAACCAAAAACCAACATAATCCATGCACCGGTTTTCATCTCCTCTTTCCCCCCTTTCTCCTTTTGACCACTATTAAGATAAAGGAAAGGATAAATATCCCTATGACAACGATCCATCCTCCAGCAGTGAGCGCCCACTGGGGATACCCTTCATATGACTTGGAGAATTCTTTGTACAAGCTGAGGACGATGGTGGCCCCCAATATGATGGGGGTAACGACCATGATCATGATATCCCACCAGACCCCGACCTTGACCTCGGAGACGGAGTTGATGAATTTCCTGAAGGACTTGGCGCCGAAGATATAGCCAATAACGAGCACCTCCGCAAGCCCGATGCCAGCGAGGCCATAGTTGTTGATCCAGTGATCGACGATATCCAGCCAGTAGAGTCCTGCCTTTGTGCAAAAGAGCAGGCCGATGATACAGGCCACGAGGCAAATCACGAAGGTCACCCGCGGGCGTCTAAAACCCTAAAACCCCACTTGTCCATGGCGGCCGTGACATCGGCCTCCACCAAGGAGAAGAGGGAGTCTACTGCCAGGGTCAAGAGCGTCAGGAAGAAGATGGCCCCGAAGAAGGAGGCGGCGACGGGCAGCTTGGAGATGGCCGTGGGGATGGTGATAAAGGCCAGCCCTGGACCGGCCCCGGCCACCTCTGAGACATCGACACCGGTGGCGTGCGCCAGGTAGCCGAGGGTGCTGAAGATAGCAAAGCCGGCGAAGAAGCTCGTGCCGCAGTTGGCAAAGCTGGTAATCAAGGCGTTATTGGTCACATCGCTTTTCTTGGGCAGATAGCTGGCGTAGACGATCATGATACCCATGGCAAGGCTCAAAGAGAAGAATATCTGTCCATAGGCCGCCAGCCAGACCTGAGGATCTGTGAGCCTGGAGAAGTCAGGGGCGAGGTAGAAGTTGAGCCCCTCTGCCGCACCCGGCAGGGTGATGCCCCTGACGACCAGGATGGCGATCAGTATGATCGGGATGGGCACGGTCGCCATGACCACTTTTCCGACCCTGCCGATCCCCTTGTAGATGATCCAGTATACGATGGCCCACGTGATCACGAGCCCTATCAGGACACCTGGGACGATGCCGCCGAGCTCGCCTGGTCCACCTGATCGCTGCAAGACCTCTGTAATAAAAAACCCTCCAGCATTATCACCCCAGGCCAATGTAAAGGAGTGATAGAGGTAATTCCAGCACCACGCCATGACCACCGCATAATAAGTGATGATCACGAAGGCAGCCAAGATGGACCACCAGCCGACCCACTCCAGGCCTTTCTTGATCTTCGAGAAGGCCACGGGTGGTCCTGCCTGCATCCTCACCCCCAGTGCGTACTCCAACATCATGAGGGGGATACCCGCGGTAATCAGGGCCACGAAGTACGGGATGAGAAAGGCCCCACCCCCATTGGCATAGGCGACGTACGGAAAGCGCCAGATGTTCCCGAGTCCGACGGCAGACCCGATCGCCGCCAGTAAAAATTGAGGTCTGCCTATCCATTGCTCTCTGAGCGCAGCCATATATTCCCCTCCCTCCTGAGCATATAGGATGAGATACCTATAATATGGGCCTTCCCTTTTTGTCAACCATGAAGGGGCCATGATTGGCCCCCGGATACCCTTGGATCTCTTCTCCTTGTGCGTCGGTGAAATGGGATGATTATAAAAAAGGTTTTTCAAACCCTTTGCGGCTAGCGCCGAGGGTCGCGACCCCGAAGCGGCCTTGGGATAGCTATTATTTTCACAAAATTTCGATTGCCCCCTTGACAAATGTAGATCGATAGTATAAGAAAACATGCGTTACGAACCACGCCGCAGGCGGGCTTCATCCTCAAATTTCACTCGAGGGGAGGCATGATGCTCAACACATATGTACCTGTCCTTTTTTTAATTGGTCTTGCCGTTTTCTTCGCCCTTTTTGCGGTCGGCGTCTCGTCCCTCTTAGGTCCCCGCAAGGTTAATGCAGTAAAGGCCGCACCCTATGAATGCGGGATGATTACCCTTGGCCCCACCCATCAGGGTATCCCCATTAAATACTACATCATCGCCATGCTCTTTCTCGTCTTCGACCTGGAAGTGGTCTTTCTCTACCCCTGGGCGGTGGTCTTCCGTAAGCTTGGAATATTCGGTTTTGTGGAGATGATGATTTTTGTCTTTATCCTCCTTATCGGTTTCATCTATGTCTGGAAAAAAGGAGCCCTGGAATGGGAATAGAGGTCAAGCTAGGTGACAACATCCTTACGGCCTCCCTCAGCAAGCTGGTCAACTGGGCGCGTAAGAACTCAATCTGGCCGGTGACCTTCGGCCTGGCCTGCTGCGCGCTGGAGATGATGGTCACCAGTTCGGCGCACTACGACATCGCCCGGTTTGGCGCCGAGGTATTTCGGCCCTCCCCGCGACAGGCGGACCTCATGATCGTGGCGGGGACGGTCACCAAAAAGATGGCCCCCATGATCAAGAGGATCTACGAACAGATGCCCGAGCCCAAGTGGGTGATTGCCTATGGCGCCTGTGCCTGCTCCGGAGGTATCTTTCAGACCTACAACGTCGTGCAGGGGGTGGATCAGATCGTCCCGGTTGACGTCTATGTGCCGGGGTGTCCCCCCAGACCGGAGGCCCTCTTGACGGGGCTGATCAAACTACAGGAGAAGATCTCTCGGGAGAGCCTCCTGGACCGGAAGGATGAGATTCGCCCCCTGAGGGCTGAGGAGATCCGCTAGGAGCGAGATGGCATGTGGGATACAAAGGTCGCCCCTCGTAAGCTGAAAAAACAGTTTCCCGATGTAGTCATCGATACGCTTTCTTTTCGAGGGGAGGAAACCGTGGTGGTTAAAAAGGAGGCAATCCTCCCCATCTGTCAGTTCCTTGCAGAAGATCCTGCACTCTCGTTCGACTTTCTCACCGACATCTGCGGCGTCGATTATCCGGACCGTGAGAATCGCTTTGAGGTGGTCTATCACCTCTACTCTATGGGGCGCAAAACACGGTTGCGGGTCAAGACGGCGGTGGGTGAGGGAGAGTCCCTCTCCACCGTGGAGTTGGTCTGGAAGGCAGCCACCTGGCTTGAGCGCGAGGCCTACGATATGCTCGGGGTGGCCTTTGAGGGGCACCATGACCTGCGTCGGATCTTGACATGGGATGGTTACGAAGGACATCCTCTGCGAAAGGACTTTCCGGTCAAGGGAGAGGATTTCGGGCGCTACGAGGTGCCTGCGGAACCGCCTGACGCCTTTTCCACCATGCCTGAGGAGGTCGAGGGTGAAAGGCAGATGACCCTCAACATGGGTCCTCAACATCCGGCCACGCACGGGGTGTTGCGGCTGGTCTTGAAGCTGGACGGCGAGGTGATCAGAGATACGGTGCCCTACCTGGGGCACCTGCACCGGGGCGTGGAGAAGCTGGCGGAGGGTATGACCTATACCCAGGCCATCACCCTCACCGATCGCCTGGACTACACCGCCGGCATAAGCAATAACCTGTCTTATATCCTGGTTGTTGAGAAGCTCTTGGATGTCGAGGTCCCCAAGCGGGCCCAGTACATTCGGGTGATGATGGCCGAGCTGCAGCGCATCGCGGCCCACCTGCTCTGGCTTGGCACCCATGCCTTGGACATGGGGGCCATGACCGTCCTTTTTTATTGCTTTCGCGACCGGGAAGCGATCATCGACATCCTGGAACATTTCACCGGCGCCAGGTTGACCCCCAGCTTTATGCGTATTGGGGGGCTGGCCGCTGATCTGCCCGAAGGCATTGAGGAAAAGATCAAGGCCTTTCTCGATGATTTCCCACGCCGCATGCATGAATATGAGACCCTGCTCACCAAGAACATCATCTGGTTGAAAAGGACCAAGGGGGTGGGGATCATCAGCCCTGAGGAGGCCATCAATTGGGGTCTCACCGGCCCGGTCATCAGGGGATCGGGGGTTAAGTGGGATATCCGTAAGGCCATTCCCTATTCGAGCTATGATGAGTTCTCATTCGATATCCCCATCGGTGAGAACGGAGACGTCTACGATCGGTACCTCGTGCGGCTGGAGGAGATGAGGCAGTCCGCCCGGATCGTGCGGCAGGCCTTGCAGCGGCTCCCCAAGGGGAGGATACTCGCGCGCGATCCCCGTCTGACCCCCCCGGCAAAGGAGGAGGTAGGGAAGGAGATTCATGCCCTGATCCGCCACTTCAAGATCATGTCCGAGGGGGTATCGCCACCTCCCGGTGAGGTCTACGCCAGCATCGAGAACCCCAAGGGCGAACTGGGGTGGTATCTGGTAAGCGATGGGAGCAACCGGCCTTATCGATATAGGATCCACACCCCCAGCTTCGTGAACGTAGCGGCCCTGCCGGAGATGATTAAGGGGCACCTGGTGGCCGATGTGGTGGCCGTTATCGGGAGTATCGATATCGTCTTAGGAGAGATAGATAGATAATAATAGGAATTCTCTCCAATGGAGTTGCTTGAGGAGCAATGATGCACGGGATAAGTTTTATAAATGGGATTTTTAGGATTCAAGGGTTCAAGGATTCAAGTGGGTTGTCTATTGTAAACCCCTGGCACCCTCGACCCCTAGAATCCTATTTTTAACAACTTCTTTTGGTCCGAGAAGACGCATACTTTTAGTTATGAGTATGTTGAGGTGAGAATGGCAGAGATGATCTTCAGTTATTGGGGAGGGAAGCTGGTCGATAACCGGCGCAAGGGGGGGAAGAAGACCGCTCAGCCGGCACGGTTGCAGTTGCCCCCCGAGCTCAAGCCCGGTGTCCCGATCAAGGCCTTTATCGGGTGGGACGGTTTTGCCATACGGGACAAGAGCGCCAGTGTGATCGATCTGTGCCGGGCCTACATGGAGGCTGTGCAAGAAGTCTCATGTGGTAAGTGCTTCCCCTGCCGGGTCGGCACGAAGGTGATTGCCGAGATCCTCGAACGGATCACCCAGGGCAAGGGGCGGATGAAGGATATAGACCAGATGGCTGTGCTCGGGCGTTCCATCATGGAGGGCTCCAAGTGCCAGATTGGGCAGACCGGGCCGATACCGCTGCTCACGGCGCTGGAGCACTATCGCGGTGAATTCGAGGGCGCCATCAAGAACAAGAAGCGGGTCCCACGCGGGGAGTACAAGGTGAAGCTCACCGCCCCCTGTGTGAACGCCTGCCCCGCCCATTTGGATATCCCCACCTACATAGAGCGGATCGCAGAGGGGAACTTTCTCGATTCCCTGCGGGTCATCAGGGAGCGTACCTGTCTGCCGGGGACCTTGGGGAGGGTCTGCGTCCGTCCCTGTGAGTCCAATTGCCGCAGGCTCAATGTTGATGAACCCCTCGACATCAGGCACCTCAAGCGGTTCGTGGCCGATTACGAGTTAGAAAAGAAAAGAACGCCGGTCCTTCCGACCCCCCAGGCAAAGAAAGATAAGCGAGTGGCAATCATCGGCGCGGGTCCGGCTGGACTGTCCTGCGCCTACTACCTGGCCCTCAAAGGGTATGGGGTTACCATCTTTGAGCGGATGGATGAGCCGGGGGGGATGGCCGCTGTGGGGATCCCTGACTATCGGCTTCCGCGCCCCATGCTGCGTCGGGAGGCAGATATTATCACCTCGCTCGGGGTCGAGATTAAATATAACACCGAGGTGGGTAAAGACATCACCATCGATGCAATGAAGAAGGAGTACGATGCCATCTTTATCGGCGTGGGGGCACAATTGTCCATGCCCATGCGGGTCGGGGGGGAGGACGCGGGCTATCAGGGCTTTATCCCCGGCGTGCAGTACCTCTACAGCATCAACAAGGGAGAAGATCCCTATCCCCAGGGGAAGCGGGTGGTGGTGGTGGGGGGCGGCAACGTCGCCATCGACTGCGTGCGCTCTTCCTTCCGGATCAACAAGAAGGACGTCAACCTCGTCTACCGGCGTACCCGCAAGGAGATGCCCGCCGATGACGTGGAGATCCACGACGCCGAGGAAGAAGAGGTGCGCTTCGAATACCTCTGCAACCCTGTCAAGATCATCGAGCAGAAGGGGAAGGTCGTGGGGGTGGAGTGCATTAGGATGGAGTTGGGGGAGCCGGATGAATCGGGGAGACGCAGACCGGTCCCCATCAAAGGATCGGAATTCGTGGTCGATACCGATATCTTGATCCCGGCCATCGGGCAGCGGGTCGACCTCTCCTTTATGGAAGAAAAAGACGCGATTGAGGCCACGAAGTGGTCCACTGTGGCCTCGGACGACGAGACCTTCCAGACATCCCAACCCGGCATCTTCTCCGCCGGTGACGCTGTGACCGGTCCTGATGTCCTCGTGCGGGCGGCAGGGAATGCCCGTTTGGCCGCGGAGATGATCGACCTCCACCTCCACGGGGAGCGGGTGGAGGCCAGCGATGACGAGCGGCTGGAGCGCCTGATGGCCGAGATCGGGGTCTTCGACTCTGAGGAGACAATCGGGATCATCCCTGGGGGGAAGCGGGAACAACTTGAGATGCTCCCGCCGGAGAGCCGCAAGTGGACCTTTGAAGAGGTAGAGGAGGGATTTCCCACCGATGCCGCCATGCGGGAGGCCGCGCGGTGCCTCCGGTGTTACCGCATCGGGCTGGTGGCGATAGGGAAGTCAGATGGGTGAGACGATGGTTCAGATAACCATTGACAATACAAAGCTCCAGGCGGAGGCCGACAAGACCATCCTGGAGGTGGCACGTGAGCATGGGATCTATATCCCCACCCTCTGCTATCATCCTAAGCTGCTTCCCATCGGCTCGTGTCGTCTCTGTGTGGTGGAGATCGAGGGGGCGGACAGGCCCATGACCGCCTGCACCACCCTCGTGCAGGACGGGATTGTGGTCCACACCCAGACGGATAGATTGAACCGCATCAGGCGTGACGCCCTCAAGCTCATCCTGACCTATCATCCCCTGGACTGCCCCCAGTGTGATGCTGGCGGCGCGTGTGAGCTGCAAAATCTGGTCTTTGAGTTCGGAATCGATGAGCAGGAGTATCAGGCAACGAAATCTACCCAGGGCATGAGGGAGTTTGCCACCCCCCTCATCAGGCAGTGGGGTGATCGCTGTGTCATGTGCCTGCGGTGCATCAGGGCCGATCATGAGATCGTCCGGACCCATGCCATCGACCTAGCCGGCACAGGGAACGAGGCCCGGGTGGAAGTAACGAACCCCGATGCCTGTATATCCTGCGGCGAGTGTCTGCGGGTCTGCCCGGTGGGGGCCCTGACCGAACGGGTCAGCCGCATCAAGGCCCGTCCCTGGCAGTCTCAAAAAGTCCTCACCACCTGTCACTACTGTTCCCTGGGGTGTCAGCTGGAGCTCAATTGCTTCGAGAACAAAGTCATCGGGGTGACGACCCGAGAGGACACAGGGGCCAACAGGGGGAGTCTTTGCCAGCGAGGCATCTTCGGATATGACTTTCTCCACCACCCCCAACGGGTCACCGCCCCCATGATCAAGAAAGGCGGCCAATGGCAGGAGGTCCCTTGGGATGAGGCCCTCGCATATATCGCGGCCATGATCAATAAGGTCGTCCTGGGCAGCGGCTCCCAGGCCGTGGGAGGCTTGATTTCCCCGCGCTGCACCAATGAAGAGGCCTATCTGTTTCAGCGGTTCATGCGGGAGGTGGTGGGAAGCAACAACATCGATAGCACCGGTCGGCTCTGTCTGGAGCCGTACCGTCTGGCTCTCAAAGAGGTAATAGGGCGGGATTATCTCCCCGCTACTCTTGATGATATTGTCTCCAGCGACTGCATCGTTGTGGCCGGAGGGGATCTGGACACGAATAACCATATTATCGCCGCCAACCGGGTCAGGGAGGCCCTCTGGCGCACCGGGGCACGCCTCATCCTGCTCCATCCCCGACGGGGGAGATTGGCCGAGGAGGCGGATTGCTGGTTTGCCGTGCGCCCGGGGGATGAGGCGATCTGGGCCCTGGGATTGATCAACCTCCTCTTGGATAAGAAGAAAGATGCCTGGGGACCGGATGCAGATAAGATTGCGGGATTCAAGGGGCTCACGGAGTCGGCCAAGAAATTCACACCCGCCACCGTGGCAAAAGAGATCGGTGTGTCCCAAGACCTCCTGAGGGAGGCGGCACAATGGCTCGCCCAGGCAAAGAGGCCGGTCTTTGTCTGCTCCCCTCCGCTGGGACAGGGGCCGAGCGGTGTGGACCAGATCAAGGCGTTGGTCAACCTGGCGCTGCTGTGCGGGGCCTTTTCTGACGGCGGGGGATTTCACTTTGTGGGGCCCCAGAGCAACATGGTTGGCGTCGCTGAGATGGGGGCGGTTCCGTCGCTTCTGCCCGGATACCAGCCTGCCGATGGGAAGGGGCTGTCCGCCGTGGAGATGTTTCAGGCGGCGGCCAAGGGGCGGCTCAAGGCCTTGTTGATCGTAGGAGAGAACCCCCTCAAGACCCTCCCCGCGACGCTGGTGGAGGAGGGGACCAAGGCCCTGGAATTGCTCGTGGTCCAGGATATGTTCCTTTCCGAGACGGCAGAGAGGGCCCACGTATTTCTTCCGGCCCTCTCCTTTGCCGAAGTGGACGGCACGGTGACCAACTGCGAGGGACGGGTCCAGCGAATGCGCAAGGCCCTGCAGCCCCCTGACGACCTGCGGTGGGCAGGTGAGGTCTTATCGGATGTGGCCGCCTTTATGGACAAGGAGATGCCCGCCGCTTCTCCGGCAGAGGTCTTTGATGAGATAGTACAGACCAACCCTCTCTATAAAGGAATGGTATTTGAGCCGTCTGATGCCCAGTGGCGTGCAGGCGACGGAGGCGAACTCTTAGAGAAGGCCGCCTTTGCAGCCATCAAGACCGCGCCGGAAAAAGTCGAGAAGGACTATCCCTTTTTCCTCTCCATAGAAGGCCTCTTCGAAAGCCACCTCATCGGCTCTGGCCATGAGAAGAGGGCCCAGGGGTTGGCGCAGGTCTCCAGCTCATATCTGGGGATGAACGCCGAGGAGGCCAAAAAGATAGGCGTCGGTGATGGTGACCGCGTGCGTATTGTCACCCCCTGGGGTGAAGCGGAGGTGGCGGTGAAGGGTTCGCAGGAGATGCGCAAGGATGTCCTGTGCCTCTCGCTCTCTTTTTATGACATGGCTATCTCCCGGCTGGTGGGTCCAGAACTGGACCCCAGTTCCCTGGTACCTGTTTACGGAAGGATACCTGCCAGGGTATCAAAGGCATAAGGAAGCGCGGATGGAGCAGATTTATTTCTTGATCGAGACCTTGGCAAAAGTAGTGGTGGTCTTCGCCGTCCTGATGGGGGCGGTGGCCTACCTCACCCTGGCCGAGCGGAAGATATTGGGGCACATCCAGGTGCGCTACGGGCCCAATCGAGTGGGTCCCTTTGGTCTGTTTCAGCCCATCGCCGATGGGATCAAGGCCTTTTTCAAGGAGGATGTGGTCCCGGCCC
>CAZFIR010000249.1:0-4933 GCA_964519535.1 uncultured Thermodesulfobacteriota bacterium
TCGAGCCACGATCACGGTCAGGTACGCCCCGGCGAAGAACCCTGCGAGGCCGAAGGCAACGCGCTGGACAAAGACCGCCAGCAATGCCCCGATCAGGCCGGCTGCAAGGCCGCCTGCCACCAGTACCCACGTCGGTTGATCAACAAGTAGCATGCCGGTAAGCTCCATGCCGACGAGGAAACCCACGATGGCAACAGAAAGCCAAAAAATCTTTCGCCCTAAGATGAGCACGATGAGGCCCAAGACGATGATAAGGAAATTCATAAGACCTCCTATGGTATTTACTTAACGCCTCAATCAGCGATGCGGGTTACCGCGACCGCAGTGATGGTTGATGAGGTTGTGTGCATTCTGAATTGTCAAGAGTAACGATTCGAACCCCATTCACCCTCTTTTTCAAATTTTACTGGCTCTCGACCAAGTTTTTTCTCCTTTATTACAACTGTACCCGCTAGTTTGTCATGCCACCCCTGTTTTCTTCTATCAAAGCCTACCCAAATGAACCCCAGCATCAAAGGGAGGATTGAAATAAAATACGCGAAATACCTACCGATACATTGTGCTGTAGTCAAATGTCGACCTGTTTTTGCGTCAACGATTCGTGCGCGGACAGCTATTTTCCCCGGCGTTGCAGAGCGATAAATCCAGAATAGAATCACGGCAATTGCGGGGAAAACCCATGAAAGCAGGAAATCCCATACCCCGGCAATAAGAGTCTCAGAGTGAAAATATTCGATTCCATATATCCAGATTAATATCGGAAGCGTTATTACCAAAATGAGTACGGCATCAATCAGCGTTGCAAAAACGCGAATCCAAAATCCAGCATACTCAAAGTTTTTCATAGCAACCATGTATCCCTCCAGCTTCATGCACACATAACATTAATAGTAGACGGAGATTTTCCTTATATTGCTCTTATTGCATAGGTTCGCCTCATCCAACTATTTTATGGATGATGAGGTTGTGTGCATTCTGGATTGTCAAGGATAAAGATTTGACCCCTTTTATTTTTGGTTATCGGACCGCTGTGTTGGTTGTTGAGGTTATGTGCATTCCTCAATCTTCACGGATAATGGTTTAGCCCCCCATTAAGTCCATGCCCCAATCATAGTTTCTAGCTACTGAAAGCAATCTCAAAGCGACACCTGCGTCAAAATCGTTTTGCTGCAGCAATTCAAGGGTTATCGCCTCTTTCCCGATTCCAATAAGAAGGAGAATTATAATAAATGTTGGATTTACCAACCATTCTAAGATGTAAGGAGACCACTGTGCATTTTTTTCAGCTTCTTGGATAGCGGCATCATATTGTTGCTTGAGGTAATCACTGGCTGCCCTCTGAATGATCATCAAAAGTCTTTCCAAGTCACCTATTGTATTGATACCAAGTACTTGACAATATGGAATAATACTTGCGGGACCAATTGGTTGATCACTATCTACAAATCCTAACTTTAGGGCCTCATTATAAATCTGATCGATGACTTGTGATTTTTTAAAATACTGAGCTAAGGTATTGCTATTTAACTCAATATTTGTTTCCCCTGCTTTCAGTTTCTTGGACACCTTTCTTGTCAAAATCTGCTGCTTTTTTCTTATTGAGGAAAACTCTTGGTCTGCAATTTCTAGCAAACCAGACAATAGAAATAATCTACGGCGTAATTCTGATGGCACTTCTCTTTCGCGTGTGTAATCAAGAGCGCGTGATATAGATGCCCATGCATGTTGTAGAACTGTTCTAATTTGGATTTCAGCACGCAAATTTTCAAAAGCGGACCACTCTAACAGAGACTTTCTGGTAGGAGAGAGTGCCACCACATAATGAACTGACAGGTAACCAATCTCATGGGGTTTTAGAAGATTTCTTTTATCGATAGAATTTTTCCTATCGATAATGAATTCCTGATTAATGATATCACATACTTTATCCACGTCTTCTGGGTAAAAAAGCACGACGCGGATGCCTGCTAGGTCAGTAATATCATTGATAGGATCAGAATATGACTTACCGGGACGCTCTATCTTGCTCTTGAAATTCGCAACTTCTTTGGTTCGACTCTCTATCATGTCATAAGCGATGTCGTGACGCCTGATAATATCCTCTATTAAGTTGCGTAGTTTTAATGTGAACTCCTGATATCGAGGCATAGTTTTTTCATATTGTGCGACAGCTTCAGCAACAGAGACGACCTTCTTCAATTTCTTAGTTTTTCCCATAAGCTTTTATTCTCTCTCCTATAAAGCAAATGAGTATTAGATAATCATATAAAGGACACCTCACTTTTCTTTCCTGCGCGCCCTGCTTAGACGACTTTATTCTGCTCTCTCTACCTCACCTTTGGTGAGTATTAGACTGGTTGTTTCTTCGCTAACTCCTCAAGTCTTATCAAGAGAGTCTTGCCATTAATCAATTCAAGCCGAGAAGGTATGAATTGAATGATAAGTGGGTCTTCTTGTAGCTTAGGAGCAAAATCCGAAGTTGTCGTGAGAAAGCCCTTCGATGCATCGTCCCCATGTAAGACTCCTAACAGTGCCCTTACATCATCAGCTGTGACAAGATGATCTGGCTTGTATGCTTTGACTTGATCGATCACACGGACAAGTCCTAGCCCTCTCTTTACGGCAATCACGTCACGTCCATAATCTCCACTTCGCGGCGTAAGTGTCACTTCATCAAATCCTGCCTTCTTGTATGCTCCGGCTATAATTTCCTCCCATTTTCGGGATGGGATCGTATATGCAATAGATGGATCGTTCTTGAGAAGTTCAGTGATCTCGAACCACGGCAAATCAATGGCCTCGATAAGTTGACCTTCTGCTGTTTTTTCACCGGGTACGATAACCGATTGTAAAAGCAGACTGGCATAAGAGAATAGGGTTAGTGTTCCACTTAGCTCTGCTTTAGCCGTTATCCGTCCCTGTAAATGCACAAAAAATTTCCTGGATGTTGAACCGCAATTTGGGCACGGTTTCCGTGTCTCTGGATTTATTTTGGGGTCCTCGTCAAGAACCAATCCGCAATTTTCGCATTCAACAATGTCTGCCATAGATCACTACTCAGGAAAATGAACCACCCTATAAAGCGTAGCTTTGATTGCCAATCATTAACAAGTTATGTCTAGTAAGCATCTGAAGAAAACCAAATTTCTAGACTGCCCGGCTTAACTTTGTAGCGAGACACTTGCTCCGTATAGGCGGAAGATAACCCCTGTTCTATAAGTATTGCGACAATTCCATCGGCGATTGGCTTATCTTGATCGTTAAAATATCGTACGTTCGGTTTTCTCGGAAGTTCAAGTTTGCTATCCACGTTTTCAATTTCGGGAACCACATAGCCCTTTTCTTGTAGGATTACCCGGATGGCTTCAGCCTTCATTCTCTGCTTGTCGTTGGCAATCTGAATGTAGACCTGGATCGGCAGCGATGATAGTGTTGACTTTGCTTCGGACTTCGCAGCGATGGTGCCACTAAGTTGAATTTGTTGAGCTACAGATCTGCCTGCAGCATCTTGCTGAGCCTTCATTAGCTTGAGAGCAAGATCTTCGTAGCCAAACGCCGTGAACGATGCGTAAGCGAACTCTCTTTCATAAGCATTCTCGGAAATTAACTGTGGTTTGAGTTTGTCAAGCACTGTGATTTGGTTAAGTTGTAACTGCCTGTAGTTATATACCTGAGTAAAAAATGCCGCGACACCAGTAACACAGACGCCAAGAATCAACGGCGTGAGAGCAGAAAGGATATCCCACCATGCCTTTTTCTTTTCGGTTTCTTTACTCATCGATGGTTCTCCTGGTAGCTGCTCGTAAAGAGAAAAAGAAATAAGTGATAGGCGATGGCGCTCGAATGGTTGCGCTGATCAACTCGGCCATGATATGGTTCCCTATAATATTCCCAATATTGTTATATTCGCCATATAAGACACCTGCGAAACAAGAGCCGAATCGGGCATAAACCTTTTCTTATCTGGTACTTGCGTATAGGGACGATCAAAACAAACTCATCTGTTCTTCCTCTTCTGCGGGTTTTTCCCCCTCTTCCTCCTTGGGAAAGATGCTGATCTTGCCGTAGACGCCGTCGTGGCCGGGGATAATCTCAAGCTCCCCCTTCCTCACCCGCATGATCCCCTCATAGACTCGTGGCTGGGCGATCCGCTCGATCTCCTCGGGCTTCAGATCAAGCAGGATAGCAAATTCCGATCCCCCTTTCTGCAGCAGCTGTATGTACTCCCTATCCACCCCCTTGGTGTTCGTCCCTTGCCCCAGGGCCTCGGCAATGATCTCCTCTAATGGAATAAGGTGGATGGAGGGGATGGCCTTGGGCGGCACAAAACCCTCCTCCCTATCGGCCAGCTCCTCCACGCGATGCATCACCCCCACGGTGAGTTGCTTGCCGCAGACCGGGCAGATGTTGTCATACGCCCTGCTCTGGTGCGGGGCGAGCAGGACATTGCAGTTGCGGTGGCCGTCGTAGTGGTACTTCCCCTCCTCAGGGAAGAACTCCAGCGTTCCCTCCAGCCCCTGGCCTGTTCTGAGCGCGCTGATCAGGTCAGGGTAGGCCAGGGGGCAGGAGAAGAGGGTCGCTTCGCGGGCGAGCTTGGCGGGCGAGTGGGCGTCGGAGAAGGAGACGAGATGGAACCGGTCCAGGCTGGAGACCCGCCAGTTCATCGGCGGGTCGGAGGAGAGGCCGGTCTCGACGGCATGGATGTTTCCGGTCAGGTCCTCAAAGCACTCCTCGAGGCTGTTGAAGCCGGACTTGGAGCCGAGAACCGAGAACCAGGGCGTCCAGATGTGGGCCGGAATCATCTCAGCCAGGGGGTCGGTCTCCAGGACGAGGCTCAAGATCTCCTTGGCGTCGACGCCGAGGATGGGGCGGCCGTCCGAGGAGAGGTTGGCGTTGCCGGCCAGGAGGCGGGCGTTGAAACTCCTGGCCGCCT
>CAZFIR010000250.1:0-4460 GCA_964519535.1 uncultured Thermodesulfobacteriota bacterium
CCCAAGAATTCGAGCAGATAGGATAGAATAGGAGCAAGCGATGATCGTCAGAAATATCGATGACCCTGAAGTGCTTGCGACCACCTACCGGGCCCATATCGGGGGAACGGCCAGGATGATAATGACAAATGAATTTCTCAAATCGATAGAGTTCTTCGCCTATGCCCAGCTCCCCCCCGGCAATCGGCTGGAGGAACACGTGGACCCTGTGGAGGAGATCTATTACATCCTAAGAGGCAGGGGGATCATGAAGGTGGGAGAAGATATGAAGGAGGTCAAGGAGCGAGACGCCATCTGGATCCCTGCCGGGGCCCCCCATGCCCTTGAGAACCACACCGATGAGGAGACCGAAATACTGGTGGTCGCCGCCTATCCGATCAGGAGGTGAGACAGAGCAATATCTTTAGTACCCAGCCTTCCGCTCGTGCCGCCAATTCCACCCATTCCATAACGATAACCCCCCTTTCTTGAAGCTTTTTTGCCCTTGACACGCAATAAAAGGGGTATATACTCTACTGCTGCGTAAGAAAGGGTATATTCTTCATTATTCACTACCCGCTCGTTCAGTTATGTAAAAAGCAGCGCTTATTTATTACGTCATTCCATCACGGAAAGGAGAGGAGCATGGATACGGTGAGACAGGGCAGAAGATCGCATTGGGGAAGGGTATTATTGGTTGTTGTTTTTTGCATCGCTGTGCTTGCAGCGGCAGGGGTTCGGGATGAGGCGCCGGCATTTGAGGCGCCTGCCAGCGCTGATGATGGCGGTTCGCCTGACAATACAGCGCTCGGGGAACACGCAGCAGCTACCGGCGGTAACAGCACGGCCACCGGCTTATCCAGCACGGCCACCGGCGAAGACAGCACGGCCACCGGAGCGTTTTCAGAGGCCACCGGCGAATCCAGCACGGCCACGGGATATAGTTCACAGGCCACCGGCCGTAACAGTACGGCCACCGGAGCATTGACACAGGCCACCGGCGTAGACAGCACGGCCACCGGACTAGGTTCATGGGCCACCGGCTATTACAGCACGGCCACAGGAGTGTATTCATCGGCCAGCGGCGAATACAGCACGGCCACCGGCGACCATTCACAGGCCTCCGGAACAGAAAGCACGGCCACAGGACAGAATGCACGGGCCACCAAGGAATACAGCACGGCCACCGGAAGGGATTCAGAGGCCTCCGGAACACGCAGCACGGCCACAGGAGCATATTCACGGGCCACCGGCATTTACAGCACGGCCACAGGGCAGTATTCACGGGCCACCGGCTTATACAGCACGGCCACCGGAGCGTATTCACAGGCCAGCGGCTCATACAGCACGGCCATGGGACAGGATGCACAGGCCACCCAATCAAACAGCACGGCCACAGGAAATAGTTCACAGGCCACCGGTAATGGAGGCACTGCATACGGTGCTGGGACATCGGCCGGAACAAACGACACAGTCGTCGGCTACAATGCCACCGCGTCTGCCGACGGCGCTGTAGTGGTAGGCGCCAACAGCGCCACCGCCACAGAAAACAGCGTTGCCGTAGGCGCGGACAGCAGCGTGGAAACCGGCGCCACGGGCGGAACCGCTCTGGGTCAGAATGCCAGGGTAAACTCGAGTGCTCCTCGGAGCGTCGCCCTTGGGCAAGACTCCGTTGCCGCCGAGGCCGACACGGTTTCTGTAGGGTCTGCCGGCAGCGAGCGCCGCATCACCAATGTGGCTGACGGTATCAATGACTCCGATGCCGCAACGGTAGGACAATTAACCGCTTTTCAGGGCGACGTAGGCGGCCTGGAAAGCAGGATCAGCAGGCTTGACCGCAGGGTCGACAAGCTGAGCGAGCGCGTGGATAAGGTCGGGGCGCTTTCCGCGGCCTTTGCCGTTGTAGAACCCAACCCCCGTGCCGTGGGCAATTCCCAGCTTTCTATCGGCCTTGGCCATTACCAGGGTACGGTCGCCGTGGCTGCCGGTTACTCCTACAGTTTCAGTGAGCACGTGTCGGTGAATGCGAAGGCGGCCATTGCCACCGGCGGCAAGGTTGAGCATGCCCAGGGTGTGGGGTTCACCCTGAGCTGGTGATGGGCCCGTATGAGTAAAGAAGAGCCGTTTGGGGGTAGTCCTGTGTCGATTATCACGGGCTGCCCCCATGCGTGCTTTGTTTACCCTCTCTATATATAGCCTATAGCCCCAATAGCCCCACTATTGAGCCTTCCGATAAGGGCCTCAATTGTAAAATAGAGAGCAATTTTAACCTTTATTGCAAAAAAATCGGAAAATTTGCGATTTTCAACATTATATTTAAATAATCCCTCTTTTTTACCTTTGAAAAGCGATTAAGATACTTGCTATTTTATTAGCACTCGTCTATGCTGAGTGCTAATAAAATATTGGAGTCAATGCAAATGGAACAAAATCTGCCGGTAGTCGGTGATAATCTCAGCCACTACCTTACTCAAATCAATCAGTATCCTATTTTGAGCCCTGATGAGGAGTTTGCTCTGGCGGTCAGGTATCAAGAGCAGGAGGATGTGGAGACCGCCCATAAGCTTATCACCTCCAACCTCAGGTTTGTGGTCAAGGTGTCCTTGGAGTACCGGGGCTACAGGCTCAAGCTCCTCGACATAATTCAGGAGGGGAACATAGGCCTGATGGTGGCCTTGAAGAAGTTTGACCCCCATAAGGGGTATAGATTCATCTCCTATGCCATTTGGTGGATCAGGGCCTATATCCAAAACTTCATCATCAGGTCCTGGAGCCTGGTCAAGATGGGGACCACCCAGATTCAAAAGAAGCTCTTCTACAAGATGGGGAAAATCAAGGGCCTCGCCCATGCGGAACACAGGGAAGAAAAGGTCGAGGAGTTGGCCCAAGAACTCAATGTGCGATCTTCAGACATCGAGGAAATGCAGAAGAGGTTTGCCGGGCGGGATCTCTCCTTAGACGCCAAGCTGGATCTTAATCAGGACATCAGTTTCCTGGATCTCTTGCCCGACTACTCCCCTGATCAGGAGGAGCTTCTGGGCGAGAGGGAGAAAGACGACGTCCTCAGGGATGAGGTCGATGAGGCCCTGGAGAACCTCAGTGAGCGGGAGCGATATATCATCCGCTATCGCATTATGGCCGACGAACCCAAGACCCTGCAGGAACTGGGTGATACCTTTCATATCTCCCGGGAACGAGTCAGACAGGTTGAGAGTGAGGCCTTGAGGAAACTGAAGGAGCACTTAGCAGGTGCTGAAGAACTGACGTGGGGTATGGCCTAATCCGGCTCACCAGTTGCGCGGCCAGGGCAGGCCCTTTTCCTTCTTCTTTACCAATCGGACCACCTGATCCAAGATAATATCGGCGACTTCGTCTTTGCTCAGGAGGGGAAGCTTTCTGACCTTTCCCGAGGCGTCCAAGATCTTGACGATATTCGTATCCACGCCAAATCCCGCGCCCGGCTGGGTGACGTCGTTGGCCACAATGAGGTCGAGGTTTTTCTCTTTTAACTTTTCCTCGGCATTCTCCATGAGCTCACTGGTCTCAGCGGCGAACCCCACGAGGATATGGTGACCCCTTTTTTCCCCCAATTCTTTGAGGATATCGGGATTCCTGTCCAGCTCCAAGAGGTAGGATCCGTTTTTTCGCTTGGTGATCTTTTGCTCAAGGGTGTCCTTGGGGCGGTAATCAGCCACGGCCGCGGTCATGATAACGATGTGGCAATCATCATAATAGTGCTTGACGGCATCGTGCATCTCCCGAGCAGAATGCACCACGATTTGCGGAATATCCTTGCGGGGTAACGAGAGGTAATGGGGTCCGGTGATCAAGGTCACCTGAGCCCCCCTCCTGCGGGCTTTTTTCGCCAGGGCGAATCCCATCCTCCCGGTGGAGCGGTTGGTGATATACCTGACCGGGTCAATCGGTTCCAACGTGGGGCCGGCCGTGATCAGAATGCGCTGGCCCTGGAGATCCTTTTGGGTAAAGATGTCCTCGATCTTTTCGATGATCTCTTCAATGTCGGCCAACTTTCCCTTGCCGACGCTCCCGCAGGCCAAATCCCCTTCGATCGGGCCCACGAACTGATACCCATGGGCCTTCAGCTTATCCACGTTATTCAGCACAAAGCTGCTCTCCCACATATTTACGTTCATAGAAGGAGCAAACAGCACGGGTACCGTTGTGGCCATAACCATCGTGGTGAGGAAGTCATCGGCGATGCCATTGGCAATCTTGCCCAGGATGTTCGCCGTGGCCGGGGCAATAACCATAAGATCGGCGATATCAGCCAGGGTCACGTGGCCGATCTTAGAGCCCATCAAGAGTTGGAACATGTCACTCAGGACAGGGTTGCCCGAAAGGGTTTGGAAGGTGAGGGGCGTGACGAACTGTTGGGCGTTTTTGGTCATCACCACATGGACGTTCGCCCCCCGTCTGGTCATCTCACGCAGAAGTTCCACCGACTTGTAGGCGGCGATCCC
>CAZFIR010000251.1:0-4438 GCA_964519535.1 uncultured Thermodesulfobacteriota bacterium
GCCTTCCTTGATTATTTCCACATTGTAGACGGGAAGATTAAGTGGTTACAGCCCTTTTATGACCCGCGGCCCATGCAAGAGGTATGGGGTTGGGTAGATGCGGAGAGACCGGCCGACAAAACCGCTTCACCAGGCCGGATGTCGGCTACGGGTCGTTGAAACTTAGCTGGCCCAGGCGACGCTCCGCATCCGAGAATAACCAACGTCTAACCCTGACTCTTCTTCAAAAATCCGATTGTTTGCATTCAGCTAGGGGGTAATTGCCTTCGCAATGGCCGAGATCCCCGATTTGCCGGTAGTAAGGGTAATATGTCCCGCGCCCGGCACAATCAAGACCTTTGTTTGCGGGCGCTTATCTGCAAATAGAGGCTGATATGCATCTGGGAAAAACAGCTCGTCATTCTCACCGACCAAGACAATCATCGGCTGTTTCGCATGAATTATATCGGAACGGTAATCATGATGGGGACTAAAATTTCTCAAGAGCCTGTACGAATATCGGGCGGTTAGATACTCTGAGAATTGCGGGTCTATTGCATAGGCGATGACAGGCAGATGGCCGAATAATCTTTCTCCGATCGATCCGAGTAGCAAGATGCCGATCATTCTTGGCGTACTCACATCTGCCCATCCGCCGTTATCCGGCCTGATGGTCGGCGAGTCGTATCCTATATATGGCGCGAGCAGTATATACTGCGCAAACAGCTTCTGTCTGGGATCGCCCGCAAAACGCAAGGCAAATCCGCCGCCTAACGAGAACCCGATCAGCGTTGCCTCATGTCCTTGGTTCAAGACCTGATTCACGAAGTCCTCCAGGTCATCTTCGAGCTGACCGATATAGGCGATATCTCCTTTTGGGCCGGAATCACCGTGCCCGCGTATGTCAAGCGCATACGCAGTCATACCCTGTTTTTTGAGAAATTCGGCAAGGGGATGCATGCTCAGGCCTGAGCCTGATGAGCCATGTATCAGCACGACTTTCTGTATGGCATTGGGGGCAAGATAGGCCCGGTAAGCCAGTTGCGTCCCATCCCGCGCGAGGTAACGATTCAGTTGCGGAACCCCTGAAAAATCGACGCTGCGAAACGGCGCTGCAATTGCCTCCAGCGGAGGCGGTGAGTGTGGGGGGAAGAACGCGATCATGCTTCCAAGTGCCAGAAGCATAACGACGATGGCGATCGACAAAGACCATGCTAATTTCTTTATTGTTCGATGTTTGCGGTTAATTTTCATTTTCTTCTTTGATTAGGAAAGAGCGAAGGGTTTTCCTTAATAAGTTTTTCTCTGTTAAGGGTTGCTTTCTTTCCCCCCTTCATTTAGTAGTTTTTTGAGATGTTCTAGTAGCTGTTTACCGTTAATTAATTCCAAACGATAAGGAATAAACGGCTGAATTAACTTGTCTTGAAGGATTCTTGGGGCAAAATCAGAGGTCGTTGTTACAATCCCCTTAGTTGCGCTCCGGTCAGCTTGAAGTACACCAAGTAGTGCTCGAACATCATCAGCTGTCACAAGATGACCAGGTTTGTATGCTTTCACTTGATCAACTATTCGAATACATCCCCAACCATTCTTTTCCGCAATGACATCTCTGCCGAGATCGCCACTGCGAGGCGTAAGCGTTACTTTATCAAAACCAGCCTTATCATAAGCTCCTGCGATCAACTCTTCCCATTTACGAGAAGGAATTTTGTGCATGATTTGAGGATCTTGTCTAATGAGTTCGACGATTTTGATCCAAGCAGGGCTAATAAGTTTGATAATATACCCTTCATCTGTATTCTCTTCCAGAGCTACTATACTTTGTATCAGGCAAGAATCTATATGCTGCAGAGTGTCCGGAGGTCGGGGAGTAACATTGAATGCTAAATACCTTGCTCCAGTTTTATTATCTTTTTTTGAAATCCAATCAAACATTACTTAGGCTCTCCTTTCACTCTTTCTGAATAGTCGTTTGCTTTTTCCTTGCAGGCTGTCAAGTAATTCCGTCTTAAAGTATCTTTTATTATAACAATTTCTTGTCATTTAGCAAAATTTAAGAGAGGAGGAGAGTTCGCAACGTCTATCCTAGTGCTTCTTTGTACTCCTTCCACAAATCCCCTTTTTTGATGCCGTGGTCGATGAATGCCCACGGGAGGATCTCTGCCTTCCCCTTTTCCCGGTGCACCCAGAAGTCCGGGTTGATGTAGGAGTTCTTCAGGGCAGCGGTCCAGTCTCCCTGGGCCTGGTGGACCAGCAGGAGGATATCCCCGACCCTCCTATCACCCATGGAGAGGAGGGTCTGTACGTATCCCCACTTGGGGAGGTCGTGGATCACGCGGGCCTGGGGGATCTTCCCCACCCCCTTTTTGATGGCCTTGGTCCGCTCCTTGAGCCTCTTCACCTCTTCAAAAGGGTGCCACTGAAACGGGGTCCATGCCTTGGGCACAAAGGGGGTGATGCTGAGGGTGATCTCCCCTACTTTCCTGCCCCCCTTTCCCATGTGGTGTCTGATCTGTTTGGTCAGGGCGATGATCCCCTCGATATCCTCGGAGGTCTCGGTGGGGAGGCCGATCATAAAGTAGAGCTTGAGATTTGTGATGCCGTGGGCAGCAAGGGCCTCCACAGCGCTGAAGATTTTCTCATCCTTTAACCCTTTTGCCACCACCTGTCGCAGGCGCTCGGTCCCTGCCTCCGGTGCTATGGTCACGGTGCGATGGTTGCTTGCGGCCAATAATCGGGCAACTTCATCCGTTATGGCATCGGCCCTGATGGAGGCGATGGATACCTCACCTTCTCTTTCGACGATATATTCGCACAGCTCAGTGAAGTGGGGATGGTCCCCGAGGGCAGATCCCACCAGGCCGATCCTCTTGCCTTTCTGTAAGCCGAGATCTGCCTCTCCTATGAGGGTATTTAGAGCCCTGTTGCGAAAGGGGGAATAGATCGCCCTGGCCGCACAGAACCGGCATCCCCTTGGGCACCCCCGGTTTACCTCCACGAGGAACATGTCCTTGAACTCCGTCTCGGGGGTGAGGATGGCTGAGCCAGATGGGAAGCTGCTGGGGTCCTTGATCCATCTCCTCTTGATCTTCGCCGGTGCCGTGTCTATTCGCGGTGAGAACTCTTTTATAAAACCGCCTGCATCGTACTGTACCTGATAGAGGCTCGGCACATAGATTCCCTCGATCCGTGCTGCTTTTTCCAAGAAGCCCTTCTTGTTATCTCCTCCTTCCTGAAAGGCCTTGAGGAGATCCATCACGGATTCCTCCCCTTCACCAATAAAAAAGAGGTCTACAAAGGGGGCAAGGGGCTCGGGATTGAGGGTGATGGCGGCCCCTCCGGCCGCGATCAGGGGGGATCGCTGATCCCGGTCTTGTGCCTTTAAAGGGATCTTGGCCAGTTCGAGGATGGATAAAATATTTATGAAATCGTTCTCAAAGGGGATGGAAAAGGCGATGATCTGAAACTGGGCAAGGGGCTTATTGGATTCCAAGGAAAGTAAGGGCGTGTTGCTTCTGACGTATTCCCGCCATTCCTTTTGTTCCGGCAGGAAGGCCCGCTCACAGACGCAATCCGGCAGGGAGTTGAGGAGTCGGTAGAGGAGCTGGAATCCCAGATTGGACATCCCCACATGGTAGGTGTTGGGGAAGACCAGACAGATGGGTATCCGCCCCCCCCATTCCTTCCTGATGGTCCCCGCTTCCCGCGCAAGGAGGTCGTTATGGCTGCGGAGGATGCTCTGCGTCACGGGGTAATATTACCACGTGCAGGGGACCATGTGCATACTCTAATCCGCCTGTTTCCGCATAAAGGTGGGGACGTCGTATCGCTCCTCTATCTCGGGATATGATTCCGCGGCCTTGTGGAAGCGGAAGTCAGAGAAATCGTCGATGCTCTTTCCCCTTCTCAGAAAGGTGGGGACGTCCATGTCCTCCATCGACTCTTCGGGAATCACCCGCAGACGGCGGATCCGCTCCTGCTTTTCTTCCTCTTCGCCGAGGCCGGTGGCGATCACGGTCACCCTGATCTTGCCATTCAGCCGCTCATCTATGACCGCCCCGAAGATTATATTCGCATCCTCATGGGTTTCCCGCTGGATGAGACTGGAGGCCTCACTCACCTCATGGAGGGTCAGGTCCGCTCCACCGGTGATGTTGATCAAGATACCCTTGGCCCCATGAATTGAGATGTCCTCCAGCAATGGGCTGGATATGGCCCGCTGTCCTGCCTCCATGGCGCGGTTTTCTCCCGATGCCATGCCCATGCCCATCATGGCCATGCCCATCTCCGACATGACGGTCTTGACGTCGGCGAAGTCAAGGTTGATCAAGCCGGGGACCAGGATGAGGTCCGATATCCCCTTGGCCGCCTGGTAGAGGATCTCATCCGCATTCCTGAAGGCCTCCAGCAGGGGCATGCTCTTGCCGCTGATGGCGAGCAACCGCTCATTGGGGATGGT
>CAZFIR010000252.1:0-9088 GCA_964519535.1 uncultured Thermodesulfobacteriota bacterium
TGGGGTTCCGACAGCGTGGCCATTCGGGAAAAGGCCTATGGGATTTGGGAGCCCTATACCTGGCACGACTATCTGATTTACGTCAAGCATGTGGCCTTGGGCTTGTTGTCCCTCGGTCTCAAGCGAGGTGAATATATCGGCATCATCACCGATAATCACCCCGAGTGGCTCTTCAGCGAATTGGGAGCCCAATCTGTCGGGGCCCATACCCTCAATCTCTATACCTCTTCGGTGATCAAAGAGCTGACCTTCGGGTTGAGTCGTGTCCAGGCCGCCTATGTGGTTGCTCAGGACCAGGAACAGGTCGATAAGTTATTGGAGGCCAAGAAAGAGCTCTCGCACGTCCGCCGCGTCATATACATCGACCGCACCGGGATGAGGAACTACCGGGACAACCCGTGGCTGCTCAGTTTTGCGGAGCTCATGGAGCTGGGGAAGGAGGCGGAAAAGAAGAAGCCCGGGCGCTTCGAGAAGGAGCTGAAGAAAGGCAAAGCCGATGATCTCGCCTTGATGATCATGACCTCCGGTACCATGGGCCTTCCGAAATTCGCCATGTTGAGCTACGAGAGCGTCATCGATATGGCGAGGAAGTGGTTGGAGACCGCGCCTATCGGTATCGGAGATAACTGGATCTCAATTACGCCGCCTGCGTGGATCGTTGACCAGATGTGGGGTATGGGGGTTGCGCTCTGTGGGGGCATGGTCATGAATTTTCCCGAGACCCCGGAGACGATTGCCGAGGATCTGCGCGAGGTCGGCCCAGCCGTCATGATCACGTCATCGAGATTCTGGGAGGACCTGGCCTCCAAGATTCGGGTGAAGATCAGCGACGCCGGTTTTATCAAGCGCGGACTGTATCACCTCAGCCAACGCATAGGAGAGGCAGTGGTGGACAGGGAATCCGCCCAGAAACCTATTCCCTGGTGGCTCACTGTTCTCAATTGCGTGGCCTCCTGGATGATCCATCGCTCTCTCTTGGATCGCGTGGGATGCTCGCGGGTTCGGGCCGCCATCACCGGGGGGCACCCCGTAAGCCCCGATGTCATCCGCTTCTTCCGAGCCAGCGGATTGAATTTAAAGCATGCCTATGGCCTGACGGAAGGCGGTGGGGTCTTCCAGGTCCAACCCGATGGGGAGGTGAAGCCTGAGACCGTCGGGAAGCCTTTGCCCCGCACCGAGATTACGATCGCCGATGATCAGGAGGTGCTGGTAAAGAGTCCTTCGAACTTTATGGGGTACTACCAGGACCCCAAGGAGACGGCCGCGACATTGACCGACGGGTGGCTGCATACGGGAGATGCCGGCTATATCGATACAGACGGTCACCTGGTGATCATTGGGCGCAAGCAGGAGATCATGCGCACCAAAGCAGGCGAGGCCTTTTCACCGGATTTTATAGAGACCCGGCTCAAATTCAGTCCCTATATCAAGGAGGCGGTGATCTTCGGAGAAGGGATGCCCTATATCACCGTCATGATCAACATCGACATGGAGACGGTGGGTGATTGGGCCGAGGATCGCCAGATCCCCTATACGACGTATAACGATCTCTCCCAACAACCCCTGGTAGAAGAGTTGATCTGCGCTGAGGTGGGGGCGGTCAATGAACGCTTACCCGAGCACATGAAGATTCGCAAGCTCCTGCTGCTTTACAAACTCCTCGATGCCGACGACCAGGAATTGACCAGGACCGGCAAGGTGCGCAGAAAGTACGTCTATGAGCAATATAATAATTTGATCCAGGCCATGTACAAGGATAAGAAGGAATTGGCGGTGAAGGGGCACGTGCGGTATCGGGACGGACAGGTGGGCACCATTGAGACGACGGTCAAGATATTAACGCTCTCATAAGGAGGGATGTTCCTTAATGGAATTTTTCATTCAAATTTTGGTGAACGGCTTATCGATAGGGTTTTTATACGCCCTTTCCGCCCTGGGCTTCGTCATGATCTTTAAATCAAGCAGCGTCCTCAATTTTGCCCACGGCGAACTGCTGGCCATCGGCGCCTTTATTTTTCTGCTCCTTGCCGCCTCGGCCGGGTTGCCCATCGTGCTGTGCTTTGTGCTGACCTTGATGGGATGC
The DNA here is from genome assembly GCA_964519535.1 of uncultured Thermodesulfobacteriota bacterium. Lineage (GTDB taxonomy): Bacteria > Desulfobacterota > B13-G15 > B13-G15 > RBG-16-54-18 > CAYWLI01. The sequence continues at coordinate 2,084 of CAZFIR010000252.1, forward strand.
TTTGCCCTCGGCTTTATCATCGAGAGGCTCTTCCTCCGGCCCCTCATCGGCGAGGCCCTCATTCAAGTGATCATGCTGACCGTGGGGCTGGCCGCCATGTTCAAGGGGTTGATGCTCTTTGCCTTTGGCGGTAATTTTTTCAAATATCCGGACTTCCTGCCGAAGGCCCTGTCCATTCAGTGGGGGTTCATCAATGTGCCGTCGGTGTATGTTTCATCGTTCATCATCGGTCTGTTTTTCCTCGGCCTTTTTGGATTTTTCTTCAAATATTCCTCTTACGGCATCTACATGCGATCCGTGGCCGATCACCAGACCGCTGCCCTTTCCCTCGGGGTTCACGTCAGGCGGGTCTTTGCCCTCTCGTGGGCCATTGCGGCGGTGGTCGCCGCCATGAGCGGGATCGTGCTGGGGATCATGCACGGCGTCAATGTCCACGAGCTCAGCTCCGTAGGCCTCAAGGTCTTCCCCGTGGTCATCCTGGGGGGGCTGGACAGCATCGGCGGGGCCATTGTGGGGGGGATCATCATCGGGTTGCTCGAGACCTACACGGGTGGATATATCTCCGGTTCCTTGGCGGAGGTGATCCCCTACATTGTCCTCGTGTTTATTTTGTTGATCAAGCCGTATGGTCTCTTCGGCTCGGTGGAGATTGAACGGGTGTAGGAAAGGGAACAATTCCGGTTTTTGCTCCGTCGTGGAGCGTGGGAAGAGAAAATGGGCAGAATGAGATTCAGGCCGTGCGGTAACTTTAAAGAGCGCTACGAACAAGAGATCGCCATCTTTGAGACGGACTTTGGGAGGCTGTGGGTATGGATTGGCCTTGCGCTTCTCATGGGCGTTGTACCTTTTATTTCCGGTTCCTACACGCTCTATATCATCAACAACATCGGGATCGCAGCCATTGCCGCCATCGGGCTCAACCTCCTGATCGGATATACCGGGCAGATCTCATTGGGGCACGGGGCCTTTTTCGGGGTAGGGGCGTACGCGGCCGCCATTCTCGCCACGAGGGTGGGTTTCCCATTCGGGGCATCCGTCCTTGCTGCCGGGTTCATCACCGCCCTGGTGGGGATGGTCTTCGGGATCCCCTCTGTCCGCCTCAAACACCTGTACCTCTGCATTGCCACGCTGGCCGGCCAGTTCATCATTGAGTACGTCCTGATGAACTGGGAGGGGCTCACGGGCGGGCCTGAAGGTATTATACTCCCCGCCGCAACCCTCTTCGGATTGGATGTCAGCGGCGACCGAGCCTTTTTCTGGGTGGTTTTTGTGTGTTTTGCCGTCATGTGCTGGATGGGCGTGAACCTGGTGCGCAGCAGGTACGGTCGTGCCTTCATCGCCATTCGTGATAATGACCTTGCTGCCGCGGGGATGGGCATTCCCATCTTCCGCTACAAGCTCCTCTCCTTCGGCATCAGCTCTTTTTACGCGGGATTCGCCGGCGGGCTCTGGGCCTACTATACCATGAGCATCACCCCGGAACCCTTTACCGTCGTTCTTTCCATACAGTATATTGCCATGATTATCATCGGGGGACTGGGGAGTATATCCGGCTCGGTGTTCGGGGCCATTTTTATCATCCTGTTAAACGAGATGTTGAGTGTGGCCACGGAGTTTGTCATGAACGTGGAGGCCTTCGCCGGAGCCGCCTTAACGATGGCACCCCTGCGAGAATTCTTTTTCGGATTGGCCATTGTCCTCTTTCTCATCTTTGAGCCGCGGGGGCTGGCCGAGGTGTGGCGTGTTATCCGCTCCAGCTTTAGGCTGTGGCCGTTTTCCTATTAAGGTACAGATGAGTTGAACTATGAAAAATGAGATTCTCCTACAACTGAACAATATCAGCGTTGTCTATTCTGATGTCATTCAGATCTTGAAGGGTGTCTCCCTTGCCATTCAAAAGGGACAGATTGTTTCCCTGCTGGGGAGCAATGGGGCAGGGAAGACGACGACCCTGCGCGCCATTTCAGGGCTGCTCAAACCGGAGAACGGGGCGGTTACCGAGGGCAGCATTGAGTATGAAGGCCGAGCGATCCAAAACGCGGCCCCCGAAAGAATCACCCGGCTGGGCATCATTCAGGTGCTGGAAGGGCGCCCCCCCTTTGAGCACCTCACCGTAGAGGAAAACCTTAGGGTGGGAACGGCGGCTCGGTCCGGGCGTGCCTCTACCAAGGAGGACCTGAATTTGGTCTATCATTATTTTCCTCCGTTACAGGCCCGCAAAAGGGCTCTGTCCGGATACTGCAGCGGCGGTGAATTGCAGATGCTCGCTATCGGTCGGGCCTTGATGGCACGGCCCAGGCTTCTGCTCCTGGATGAACCCTCCCTCGGGCTGGCGCCCCTCCTGGTGAAGGAGATCTTTGAGATTGTGGGCCTTATAAACAAGGAACAGGGCACCACGATCGTGCTCGTTGAACAGAATGCCAACATGGCCTTACAGTTGGCCCACTACGGGTATGTCATGGAGAACGGCAAGATCGTGATGGAGGGGAGCGCGGGCGATTTGAGGGAGAACCCGGACGTCAGAGAGTTCTATCTGGGGGTTGCATCTTCGGGTACGTTGAAGACCTATAAGGATGTGAAGTCCTATAAGCGGCGCAAGCGGTGGCTTTAGATAAGCGGTTTTATATACTGCCTCGTGCTGGAAGGCTTTGAGCCTGCTCGCGCGGGCGTTACCGCATTGGGGTATGCTTACCTGAGACCTTTTGAAGGTCTTTTTTTTATCCTCGGGCAGACCATGGAGAGACTTGCAGAGACCCCGTGGTCGCCGGTCATGACCTCTACATTGGTCGCGGCAACTTCGGGGACGGTCTATCCCTGCCTTGTTCCGTGCGAGTTGATCGATGAAGATGGTTGTGCAGGGGCACCCCATTTGATCATCACCTCGTTGGAAGGGGTGCTTTTATAGCCCCAATGGGTGACGCTGATTACCCTGTACATATAGATAACCCCCTCCGTAAGGTCTTTGTCCCGCCAGGTTACGGCATCATCTGCCAGACGGTAGCCTTCAGGGGAGCGGAGGTCGAGCTCAGCCCTCACCTTAAATTCCCCGGGGCACTCCGGGCACCCTCGCGTCTCGTCCCTCCTGAGCACCAGGAAGCGCGCCAGATCGGCCGGCCTGGAACCATCCATGTTTTTTTTCGGGACGCTCCAGGTCAGGTAAAAGCCATCCTCCCTGACGGTGCCGCTCAGATCCGTGATGGCCTTGGCGACCAGTACATCAGGGGGAGTGGGAGGGGCCTTGACGCCGCATCCCATCGCGAGGACGATAAGCAAGATCACACAGGGAAAGCAATTTTTCATCGTAATAACTCCTTTTTGGCCTTTTTTATCTGTTGCGCCACCCTGGGGCGGGCCGTGCCTCCGGGACCTCGGCGATGATCCACTGACGCCTCTATGCGGATATAGTCAAAGACATCGACTCCAATCGCTGGGGAGAAAGACCGGAGCTCGTCGATGGAAAGATCATCCAGGGCCTTGTCCTTTTGTTCAGCGTACTGTACCGTCTTACCGGTGATCTGATGGGCCTCACGAAAGGGAATCCCCTTCATGACCAGGTAATCCGCCAGATCGGTGGCGTTGGTATATTCTTTTGAGGCGGCCATGCGCATCCCCTCCTTCTGTACCTCTACATTTGCAACGAGGACAGTCATGATCGTGAGGGAACTCTTCACCGTATCGACGGCGTCGAAGAGGGGCTCCTTGTCCTCTTGAAGGTCCCTGTTGTAAGCCAGGGGAAGGGCCTTGAGCACGGTGAGCACCGTGGTCAGGTCGCCGTAGACCCTGCCGGTCTTCGCCCTGATCAGCTCGAGCACATCGGGATTCGCCTTTTGGGGCATGATGCTGCTGCCGGTGCAGAATGTCTGGGGCAGACGCAGGAACCCGAACTCCGGTGTTGACCAGACGATGAACTCTTCACTGAGTCGGCTGAGGTGCATCATGACGAGGGCGCTGCAAAAGAGAAACTCCGCCACGAAGTCCCTGTCGCTCACCGCGTCGATGCTGTTGAGACTGATCTCGGCAAAGCCCAACAATTCAGCCAGGTACTCCCGGTCTATAGGGTAGGGGGTGCCTGCCAAGGCGCCGCTGCCCAGGGGGAGGCAATCGATTCTGCTCACGGCATCGGTCAGCCTGTCCCTGTCGCGTTTGAACATCTCATAATAAGCCATCACGTGGTGCGAGAAGAGGACGGGCTGGGCCTTGCGCAGGTGGGTGTATCCGGGCATGACGACGTCCACATGCTGATCCGCCACGTCCACCAAACTGGTCTGAAGCGCCTTGAGAAGGTCGATGATGCCCGCCGCTTCTTCCTTCAGGTACAGGCGCACGTCGAGGGCAATTTGATCGTTGCGGCTCCTTCCCGTGTGGAGTTTCCCCCCTGTTTTGCCGATCTTTGCTATCAGCCTTTCCTCTATATGCATGTGGATGTCCTCTAAGCGGGCCGACGTAGGGAACGCCCCCTTTTCGATCTCCTTTTCGATCTCTTTCAGGGCCCGGACGATCTTTTTCTTGTCATTTGAGGAGATGATCCCGGCCTTTGCCAAGGCCTTGGCGTAGGCCATGCTCCCCTTGATGTCGTGCCGAAAGAGCCTCTTGTCAAAGGAAATGGAAGCGGTAAACTCCTCTGTCAGCTCATCGGTATCCTGGGTGAACCTTCCCCCCCACGGTTTTTTCGCCATTATGCACTCCTCTCGCCGAAGATGGCCCTGCCTACCCTGACCATGGTTGCCCCTTCTTCAATGGCCACCTCAAAATCGGTTGACATCCCCATAGAGAGCTCAGCAAGGGGAATGCCATCCTGCGCTATCTCTTCTTTGAGCTTCCGCAAGGCGATGAAATAGGGTCTCGCCAGCTCCGGCTCATCGAAATAGGGGGGCATGGTCATGAGCCCCTGTAAGGAGATGTTTGCCAGGCCTTTCATCTCACGGGCCAATTCACGGGCCTTTTCCTTGGTGATCCCGAACTTGGATCCCTCCCGGGAGAGGTTCACCTCTATTAAACAAGCGACGACCTTTTTCTCCGCCCCGACCCTTTTGTCCAGCTCCCTGGCCAACTTGATGCTGTCGACCGAATGAATGAGGTCAAAAAGCCTCATCGCATAGTGCGCCTTATTGCTCTGGAGGTGTCCGATGAAGTGCCACTGAAGCCCGGAATGGCCTATCTCATCTATTTTTTGCCTCGCCTCTTGCACATAGTTTTCACCGAAGGTATGTATCCCTGCGGCGATCGCCTCCCGTATCCTTTCACGTGCTACTGTCTTGGTGACTGCGATAAGCCTGATTTCACCGGGCTCCCTGCCCACCTTCGTTGCCGCATCTTCTATTCTTTCCCGTACCGTGAGGATATTTTTCTCTATTGTATCCATTGTATCTTCGGCCATGATATGAGGCAGAGAAAGAGAACAGGCCCTATATATCTAACCTCTATCGATGATACCTGCCGCTTTGAAGAGCCTGATGACCTGGCAGAGCGGAAGCCCCACCACATTGGTATATGATCCCTCTATCCATTCTACCATAAAGGCGCCTTTTCCCTGTATACCATAGCTGCCCGCCTTGTCAAAGGGCTCCCCTGTATTGACATACCACTCTATCTCGCGCTCTCCGAGTGCATCTATCTTGACCCGCGTTTCCCCGACCCCCCCCATCTTCTTTCCTTCAGCGACCTTTACGAGGACGTAGCCGGTGATCACGACGTGCTCTCTGCCGGCCAGCTTCCGCAACATCCCCTTGGCATCTTCCCGGTCGTGGGGCTTGCCCAGGATTTCTCCCTCTAAGACGACCACGGTATCGGCCCCCATAACCCAGGCATGGGGATATTGGTTTCCGACGGCCAGGGCCTTTTTCTCTGCCACCCGCAAGGCGAAATCGTTGGCAGTTTCATGGGGAGAGGGGATTTCCCGCAACTCGGCAGGGACGACCTGAAACGTGAGACCTATGGAGGAGAGGAGGTCTCTTCTCCGCGGCGAAGAAGAGGCCAGGATCAACTGTTGTGACACGATCTTTGAGGATGTGCTCAGGGAAGATGGTTCTGCGTTATTTCTCCATTCCCCTTACCAAGAGGAGAACGGAGTCCCCGTTTCCGACATTCTCCCACTGCTGGGGAAGACTTCCCTTAAAGAGGAGACTATCTCCCTCTTCGAGGGTATATTGTTCCTTTTTCACCTCGAATTGAAATTTTCCCTTCATACAGAAGATGAGTTCGTCTCCAAGGTGGCTTATCCCTTTGGTCCCGCTTTTTGCCCCCTTGATGGCCGTAATCATATAGGCCTCCAAGGCCTGCTGGATGAGACCGGTACCGAGGCTTTCCAGTTTTATCCCCTTATCCTTGGTTTCGATCTGCTTGCGCTGGTCATTTTTGGCGAAGATCGTCTCTTCTATTCTCTCTTCGTTGAAAAAGTAGTTGATCTTTACCCCCAAGGCCCTGCTGATGGCATAGAGGGTGTTTACTGTCGGAGAGGTTATGTTCCTCTCGATGAGGCTCAACGTGTTCACCGACAGGCCGCTCAGCTTAGCCAAGGTACGCAGAGAAATTCTCTTTTCTCCTCTGATTGCCTTGAGTTTACTACCGATATCTAAAGCCCGAGTCTCTCCCATAAAACGAACCCTCCTCCTTAATGATTTAAGGCCTCTTACCCTGAACATATATCTTTGAAGGAAAGAGACAATAAATGTAACCAATCCACCTTTTTTTGTCAAGAAGAATTTGGGTGAAAGTTAGATAAAATTGGTCTTAAATATTTTGGACGAATCGTTATAAAAAAGGCGATTACCCCTGAATCGACCTCACGCTTCAGGCCTGGCCTTTTTTGTCAGCGTGTGTTGAAGGTGCTTTATGGCCCCAAAATCAGAGGTTTGCAAGCCAGGCGCAGTTTTTTGAAGAGGGAGGAAGGGGGGGCTCTCTATACCGGGATCTCTTACAGAGGCCCGTCAGGGGGACCCGATAGGTGGTCCCCCGGGAGCGATGGCCTCGGCAGCGCTGAGCAACAATTGCCCGGACGATTCGCCC
>CAZFIR010000253.1:0-2845 GCA_964519535.1 uncultured Thermodesulfobacteriota bacterium
CGGTTCGCTTCCAAGCGGCTGCTCCCAGGTAGGGCAGGTGGTCACCTGTGACATCTCCGGCTCCATCGCCACGGGTGGAAACCAAGTGATCGGGCCGATAAACGGCACGGTTACCGCAGCCTCACCCAGCACCCTCACCAACGCAGCCAGCACCACCATCACCAACAGTTTGGCTCCCCAAGACCCGGACATGAGCGACAACACCGTTACGGTCGATACCACGGTGACAGCAGGAACTGATCTCGCCATAACAAAGACCCAAAGCGTGGCAAATCCGATCATACAGGGTAATAGTTTTAACTATGTCCTTACCGTTACCACCACGGGAGACAACCCGTCGGACATCTCTGTTACGGATACCATCCCCGTTAATTTTACTATCGACAGTACTCCCTCCGGTACCGGCTGGGATTGTACAGGCACCTCCGGGCAGGTTGTCACTTGCACGCGAGCTGCCGGTATCGGCTCAGGCAGCCAGACCTTGCCGGCGATCACGATCCCTGTCACGGCGGCGACCACAGGGGTTGGTATCGTCAATACCGGCACGGTAACCAGCACGACCACCGGTTTTTCCGACCCGGTTTCTGGCAACAACAGCAGCTCCGTCACCACCGACGTCCTGGCGCCGAATGCCGATTTGAGGGCAAACAAATCGGCGCTTCGCGCCGACGGCACGGCCCTGACCCCGGCCCTGGTGCAACAAGGCGTTCCGTTCCGCTACCGCATCTCCCTGACGAATCTGGGTCCCTCACCAGTCACCAGTGGCAGCACCCTGCGCATGGATGATGACCTGCCCGCGGGTATCACCGCCGACAGTTATGAGGCAACAAATGGCTGGAGCTGTACGGTATTGCCGCTTTCCGGTCCGGCAACGATCACCTGTACCCGCATCCTTACCTCCAGCCTTGCCGTCAATGCGACAACACCCGTTGTAGATATTAACGTGACGGCGACGACGACAGGCGCCCTCACCAATCAGGTTTGTGTCTCGGGAGGGAATCCTCCAGACGCCAATCCGGTCAATGACTGCGCCAGTGCAACGGTGACATCGCAGGATAATCCCACCGACCTCCAGGTCTACAAGACCGACTCGCCCGACCCGGTCAACGCCGGGGAGCCTCTCACCTATGCGATTGAGATCGTCAACGTTTCGACAGTGGATGCAACGACGGTCACCCTTACCGATACCTTTACCAATCTCATCAACAACAGCGTGGGATTTAACGATGGGTTTATCGATGCCGTCCTCAATAGTTATGGTATAGCCATGGGCGGCTCCTGCACCAGCGCAGCATCTGGAGGCACCGGTCGGCGCATGACCTGTACCTTTACTACGAGCATCCCCCACTGCACCCAGGGAATCGATTGCCCTATTGTTACGGCGCGCGTCCGTCCCCGGGGGGAAGGTAGCCGCACCAATAGCGCCTATGCCGTTTCCAGTACCATAGTAGACGCCAATATCGCCGACAACACCAGTGCTACCGTCACCACCGTTGTGGACCCCATCGCCGATGTGCGGACAACGATCACCGACACCCCGGACCCGTTGCGGGTTGGTACCGAGCTGACCTACGTGGGCACCATCATCAATCAAGGCCCCAGCAATGCCGCTGACGGCACCATCGATATCACCCTTCCTGAAGGCGTTGCCTTTCTTTCCGCCGCGACTTCAGCAGGGAGCTGCGGTACCACCCCCGGCGCCGGGAGTATTACCACGGCAGGCAACAAGACAGTAAGCTGCAACCTGGGCAGCATCGCCCTGCTTGGCGGCGAGCAGACCGTGACGATCATCGTCCGTCCCACCCTGGCTGTGGCGGGACCCTTCCCAGCCACCATTACCGCCGATTCAGTGGTCGATACGAGTACCCCGGAAAGCGACGAAGATAACAATACAGCATCCACCACCACCGTGGTTACCAATCCCAGTCACGACCTGCTCATCAACAAAACCGATAACCCCAACGACCCCGTTGCCGTGGGGGACAACGTCACCTATACCATAACCTCTACCAACAATGGGCCGTCCTACGCCACCGCGGTCCAGGTTGTCGATACGCTCCCCTCGACCCGCCTCTCCTTTGTCAGTGCCACACCGTCAACCGGCAGCTGTGCCGCACCGGTGGGCAACGTTCTGACCTGCGACCTGGGTGACATTCCGACGGGCGCAAACAGGACCATCAGCGTTGTCATGACGGGTATTTTAAAAGGAGTAGATATAAATAGCGCCACTGTCAGCTCGGCAGAGACGCGGGTCGACTCAGATTTTGACCCTCTTCCCAGCAATAATTCCGTGTCCGAAGATACCACCGTTCGGTCCAAGGTCGACCTGGAGGTGGTGAGCAAGGTGCCGACGTCGGACCCGGTGGAACTGAGACAGCCATTTAACTGGACCATCTCCATACGGAACAATACCGGAGCCGGTCTGGCGGAAGCGGATAATGTCGTGCTCAGCGATACGCTCCCGTCCGGAATGGAGTTGACAGGCACGCCGTCGGTTACTGTCACGAGTGGCACCTTCTCCAGTACGACCTGCACCGGCAGTGCCGGAGAGACTTCTTTCAGTTGTACCCTGGGTACTGTCAGCAATGGTGCTACGGGGACTGTTACGGTCCCCGTCAGGGTTACAACGTATCCGGCTGCTGTACCACATACACTGACCAATTGCGCCTCTCTTGCCACAGTCTCCATAGACATCAATAGCGCGAACAACACCGGATGCGGCACCGTAACGGTGTTGCAAGGCTCAAGCCTTGCGGGGTTCGTCTACATAGACCGAGATAATGATGGCGTTATGGACGGCGGTGAGAGCGGTATCGACGGTGTAACCCTCACGCTGACGGGCATT
>CAZFIR010000254.1:0-2561 GCA_964519535.1 uncultured Thermodesulfobacteriota bacterium
CGCCGTGGCCGAGACCCTCCGCTACATCAGGGGTAAGGGCATCACCAGCGCCGCCGTGGTGGTACCGGGGGCCGGTATCAGGGGCATCAGGACGGAGGAGGCCGCCCAGGCCGTGGCCGAAGGGGCCGTGCTGGGGCTCTATACCTTCCGCCGGCACATGACCAAGAAGGGCGATAATGCCAAAGAAATTAAGACGCTCAATGTTATCGGCAAGGGCCGGGCGCAGCTCGCCGCCGCTATCGAGCGGGGCCGGGTGCTGGCCGAGGCCGCCAGCTGGGCGCGGGACATGGTCAACGAACCGGGCAACTTCATGACGCCGACGAATATGGCCGAAGCCGCCCGCAAGCTGGCCGATGAATACGGCCTGTCGCTGGAGGTGCTCGACCGGGACAAGATGACCGAGCTGGGCATGGGCGGCCTGCTGGCCGTCTCGCAGGGGAGCCAGCAGCCACCCCGGTTCATCATCCTGAAGTATCAGGGCAAGGGCGGCGACAAGACCGACCTCGTCCTGGTGGGCAAGGGCATCACCTTCGATTCCGGCGGCATCTCCATCAAGCCTTCGGAACGAATGAGCGAGATGAAGGGAGACATGGCCGGCGGCGCCGCCGTCATGGCCGCCATGATTGGCCTCTCCCGGCTCAAACCGGCGCTTAACGTCACCGCCCTCGTCCCGGCCACGGAGAACATGCCCGGCGGCACCGCCCTCAAGCCGGGGGACATCAGCACCGCCATGAACGGCCAGCCCATCGAGGTGCTCAATACCGACGCCGAGGGGCGCCTTATCCTGGCCGACGCCCTGAGCTACGCCAAGAAGCTCGGGAGTAAGGCCGTCATCGACGTGGCCACCCTCACCGGCGCCTGCCAGGTGGCCCTGGGCGATAAGTGCAGCGGCGCCTTCACCAATAACCAGGCCCTCCTCGATAAGGTCATCGCCGCCGGGAAAGCCACCGGCGAGCTGGCCTGGCAGCTGCCCATGTTCGAGGAGTACAAGGAGCTCATCAAGAGCGATATCGCCGATAGCAAAAACACCGGCGGTCGCTACGCGGGGGCCATCACCGCCGCCAAGTTCCTGGAGGAGTTCGTCGGGGGCGTGCCCTGGGTGCACCTGGATATCGCCGGCACCTTCCTGGCCGATAAAGAGAAGGGCTACCTGGTAAAAGGCGGCACCGGCACCCCGGTACGCACCCTGGTGAGCCTGATAATGAAGATGGCCAAATAGATACGATTTATTTGTCATTGCGAGGGCGAAGCCCGAAGCAATCCCATCACTCACCAAGAACAGTCTTGGAGATTGCTTCGCCTTCCCTTCGGGAATGGTCTCGCAATGACGCATAAGGAGGACAAGCGATGAAAATCAAATGGCTGGCCCACGCCGCCTTCCTGATTACGGCGGGCGACGGCACGCGCATCATCACCGACCCCTACGAGACCAGCGAGGGCCTACGCTACGGCGAGATTACCGAGGCGGCGGATATCGTCACCGTGAGCCACGAGCACGGCGACCACAACAACGTAGCGGCGGTCAAGGGCAACCCGCAGGTGGTCAAGGGCGACGCCGAAGCTAAAGGAATTAAAATCAGGGCCGTCGCCACCGCCCACGACGACAAGTCCGGCGGCGAGCGGGGCCCAAACACCATCTTCTGCTTCGAGATTGACGGCATCAGGGTCTGCCACGCCGGCGACCTGGGCCACCTCCTCAGCGCAAAGCAGGTGGCCGCCATCGGCCCGGTGGACGTGCTCATGGTGCCGGTGGGCGGCTTCTTCACCATCGACGCAAGCGCGGCCACGAAAGTATGCCAGCAGCTCAACCCGAAGGTGATTGTCCCCATGCACTTCAAGACGGAGAAGCACTCATTCCCCATTCAGGACGCGGAGGGATTCCTCAAGGGCAAGGACAACGTTACCCGCGCCGCCGGCAGCGAGATAGAGCTGACGAAAGACACCCTGCCCGCCAGCCCGCAAATTATATTGCTCAAGCCGTCCCTCTGAGACCCGACGATACGATTGGCTCCCGTGATTTTTTAGCCAGATGTCGAAATAATTGTACCTTACCCCCTAGCGACCCTTGACGGTCTGTGATAAAATAATTTATAGGGGGTAAGGTCTCGCACAAAAACGGGCTTAAAAGTTGGATATAAGCGGAATTATCCTGGCTGGCGGCAAGAGTATACGTCTGGGACACGACAAGATACTGGAAAAGGTTGGTAACGCCAGTCTACTCGAACAGGTAATATCCCGCCTCGATTCACTCACCAGAGATATTATTATCGTTACGGCGGAAGAAAGGACTTTCTTACCGCTGGCGGGCCACCCGAAAATCCGAATAACTTCCGATATTCTCCCCGGTCAAGGCTCGCTGGGCGGTATTTATACCGGGCTGGTCAGGTCAGACACCTTCTACAATCTCGTTGTGGCGGCCGACATGCCCTTTTTAAACGAGCCCTTGCTGAAGTACATGATTGAGGTTGCGGATGGTTTCGATTTCGTATTACCGCGGGTCAGGAGTTACTACGAGCCCCTCCACGCCATCTACTCCCGTAACTGCATCGCCCCCATCGAGG
>CAZFIR010000255.1:0-2949 GCA_964519535.1 uncultured Thermodesulfobacteriota bacterium
GGTCAATCTCCCGGCAGCCGCGGGTGCTGGTGCAGGTGGTGCCATAGAATTCGCGATAGCGAATTTAGCAAATACCAGATATTTGCAAGCAAGAATCTCTGCCCTTGAAGAAAAGGGGCAAGGAAAGGTAATCTCCTCACCTCGCATAACAACTTTGGACCATACCGAGGCATATATACAGCAGGGTTTGCGTGTACCATATATAAAGCTTACGGAGCAGGGAACACCCACTACTGAATTTATCGATGCCAATTTAAAGTTACAAGTCACACCCCACGTGACCGCTGACGGTCATATAAAGATGGAGCTCCTGGTAGCGAAGGACGCCCCTGATTATACCAATAAAGACATATATGGAACTCCGGCTATCGATAAAAAGGAGGCGAAGACAGAGGTCTTGGTCAAGGACGGTGATGTAGTGGTAATCGGTGGGATCTATACATATGAAAAAACCGGAAGTACGAGCGCCGTTCCCCTCTTTTACAAGATTCCCTTATTGGGATGGTTGTTTCAAAAGAAGAGTAAAGATGACAACAAGAGGGAACTCCTGATCTTTATCGCACCCCGGATTGTGCAACCGAGGAGGACCGCAGGTTCCTAGCAGTGTGTGTTTTTTCTGCAATGTCTTTCTTAAATCGATCCTCCTGAGGAGACTTGTTGGTTGTATTGAGATATGTTAAGACAATTCAGAGCATTTTATTTATATTTTATTTGTGCTTGTTTTTAATTTCCCACCCGTTCTTTTCGTTATCGGATCAGGCCCAGGCGTCTCAGGGAACGCCCTCTGAAGGTACCCAAGCCCTTGTCACGGGAATCAGGTATTGGTCCGGTTCTTCACGCACCCGTATTGTCATTGATCTCGACCAAAAGGTTACCTATAACGATCATCTCCTTAAGAAAGATATCGCACTCAACAAGCCACCACGTATCTATATAGATCTCACAGCTGCCACACTCAGCGCTCATCTTCTGGAGCCAATACCTCTTGAGGTTGGATTGCTTAAGAGAATCCGTGCTGGACAATACACACCTAGTACCGTGCGTGTCGTGTTAGATCTGGAGAGTATTGTCAACTACAAGATTTTTCCTCTCACTGATCCCTATCGAATCGTGATCGATGTCTTGGGAACACCCAGGGAACCCCAAAAGAATGAAGCTATCGATCCCCCGGTTTCCCGACATAGTAAGTCCTTTAAAGTTGTGATAGATCCTGGCCATGGAGGTGAGGATCCTGGAGCAATAGGACCGACAGGCCTGAGGGAGAAAGATGTTGTTCTGCATCTTTCCAAAAAAGTGAGGGATAAGATCAGAAGTGAATTAGGTTGGGATGTTGTCATGACTCGTGAAGATGATCGTTTTGTCCGTTTGGAAGATAGGACGGCGATCGCCACGACAGAGGAAGGGAACCTTTTTATTTCCATTCACGCCAACGCCGCCACAGACAAGAGAATTTGCGGAATAGAGAGCTATGTTCTCGGCACGACCACTAACAAGCATGCACTGCGACTGGCGGCGAAAGAGAATAATATCTCACCCCAGCAGGTAAGCGATTTACAGGTTATCCTTGCGGATCTCAAGCTCAATGATCCTACGAAGGTGATTCCTTCAAGCCGCTTGGCCGACTGCGTTCAGATGATTTTGGTGAACAGGCTTCAAAAGAGATACGGTCAGGTAAAAGATCTCGGGGTGAAGCAGGCCCCTTTTGTGGTACTCATCGGAGCTGATATGCCTTCGATCCTTATTGAAGTCTCCTTTATCAGTAATCCCGAGGAAGAAAAGAGACTTCGGAATTCTCGATACCTCGATACATTAACGGCTGCTATCGTCGACGGTCTTAAAAAATATGCTCAAGACACCGAGATGGCAAACGATCAACCATTACCTTCTGCTTCCACAGCCTTCAGTTCCAATTGAAGCCTCTTTACCCCTTGCCAATCATTCATCTGCGGATGAAAAGCTATTCTTAGCTCAGAAGTAAGTTTTGGGGCCAGGTTCCCTTTACCGAAGCCGATAACCTCGAATATCCTCTTTTTGCTTCTCAACGTGAACTTTAACGTGTCCTTCCTCAGAACCTTGACGTCAGAGATTGGAAGCCTATCTCTCGTGGCAAACACGGGTCTTGGATTGCCTGGACCATACGGTGCAAAATGTGAGAGGTAGCTGAGAAGTTCAGAGGTGATCTCCTCTGGATCTACTTCTGCGTCGATAACAATGGTTGGAATAAAATCTTCATCACCCAATTTTTTCTTAACGGCTTCTTCGAAGCAATCTCGAAAAGCTAAAATCTTATCTTGTCTGATTTTAAGGCCGGCAGCATATTTATGTCCGCCAAAACCCAGGAGGTGATCTTCGCATTCCCGAAGACCTTCGTATAGATGGAATCCAACAATGCTCCGCGCTGATCCCTTTCCTTCATCTCCATCCAAGGCGACCAAGATCGTAGGACGCGAAAACTCTTCAACGAGTCTGGAGGCTACGATCCCGATGACACCCGGGTGCCATTCTTCTGAACTCAGAACCACGCTTCGATGAGCTAAAAGCCCATCCCGCTCGATCATCCCTTTAGCATCCTGATATATCCTCTCTTCGATGTCCTGACGTTCCCGATTGGCCTGATCAAGATCTGCTGCAATGCTGCAAGCGCGCTCGGATTCCTTGGCGAGGAGAAGCTCAACTCCTATCTGGCCATTGGCCAGCCGTCCTCCTGCATTGAGGCGGGGTGCCAGGCGAAAGGCCACATGCCCTGTAGAAATCTTTTCCTTTCCAATGCCACTTTTCTCTTTGAGAGCAACGATGCCCGGGCGACGACTGTTTTCCAATTCCTTCAGCCCATGCGTCACCAGAATTCTGTTCACATCTATCAGGGGTACGATATCCGCTATAGTTCCTAAAGCGACCAAGTCCAGGTAACGATGTAAGTTCGGTTCTGCGGTTTTCTGCCAGAAACCT
>CAZFIR010000256.1:0-4737 GCA_964519535.1 uncultured Thermodesulfobacteriota bacterium
GCCTGCGGGGTGGATGCCTTGCAGTATCTTTCCGGCTGCACATTCGGAAAAGGGAACCTCATCTTTAAAGACTACGGGAAGCATGTCTATACCCTGTATGATCGAAAGACAAAAAAAGGCGTACGTGTTGTCTTCAATGACCGCAATGTCTCCGAAGCGATGAGAAAGGACAGGGACCAACTCATCGACTGGCTTCTGTCCGCTCCGGAAGAACAAGTCGTATCCCTAAAAGAAGTACAGGTTGACGAGCCTGAACCTGCGAGGATCATGAAAACCGTGACCTGTGCATTCTGCGGCGAGGGCGTGATGGAGACACGGGTGAAAGAGATTCAAGGCAAGCCGGCATGCATCCCCTGTGCGGAGAAAATGGAGGACAGATAGAGGGATTGCCTCCTTCCCCTTGACAATTGTTGGCCAAAAAAGTCTAATCAGTCATTGCAGCGGATGCAGTAATCCGCGTCGCTCAGCTTCACATTAATAATCCGTAAGCAGAATTGAGGAGGTGTTATCATGAAATCCTTAGTATTATTTTTTGCTGTCTGTCTGATTCTGTGCGGTGGTAGTGCCCTGGGCGCTGATGACAATTTTTTTGAACTATCACCGGACAAAATTGAGGCAGCCATCCAATATGGGACAACGACTGATTATCAGATGAACGAATTTGGTGGATACGACCTCGGACTCAACAAATTTTCTTTGGGGGATAAGACCGGATATCTAGACCTCCTTACCCCATTTGTGAGAATCGCCAGTTTGTCTCTCAAAACGAAGGGCTCAGGAAAGCAATTATCCTTTGAAGAGGCTCAAGAACGGGGTAAGAAGCCAGTCGAATTACGGGCCTTTCTCTACGTCACTAAAGCAGACTTAAAAGATCCCATACAATGCCTTATAAAAACGAGTACAGACGAGTTAGACATCAGTGACATGGTAATGGAATTTAGCATGTGCGATGATAAGACCGGTGACTGCGTGAGATCACTTGCCTACCTATTTCCTATCATAGATCTGAACAAAGAACACATATTCCACATCATACTGAAAGGGGAAAAGCTCGAAGAAAAAAGAGTGGAGATCAAAACCAGCCAGATCAAATAAGCGCTTGAATAAAAAAGGGAGGATGCAAAATGGAAATTTTCGGTATCGCAGTATTCGGTATCACATTCTTTGGTGTGGTCATTGGAATTATCATTAGTATTCTTATCGGTGCTCTCGTCGTACATTTCTCTGCAAAGCTGTCGGGGGTAAAAGGTGCGACGTTTGGCAAGGCCATAGCAATATGCATTGCCTCTGTAGTTATTGACATACTTATTACCATCATATTTTCAGTCGTGCCGGTCCTCGGCACCATAGCAGGATTCTTGATTGGTATACTGTTAACACTCCTCATTATAAAAACCGTTTATAACACTGGCTGGGGCAGGGCCTTAGTAGTATGGATTATGCAATGGGTAGTACTCATTATCGCTGGCCTGATCATAGCTGTATTGGCCGGCATATTAGCCCTATAAGCTTTATTAAGGTAATAACAATCCCAATAACACGTCACCAGGCTGTGTGAAAGCAATCTGGAGAGGATCAGAAGCAGTGTAGATACCTCTTATGTACGACATAGCTATTATAGGAGCAGGACCGGCTGGAGCCACCCTTGCACGACTCATTGGGGGGCGCTATAAGGTCTTGCTAGTGGACAAGAGGGAGCTGACAGAGGTGCCAGAGGGTGTTTCCTTTGGCAAGTGCTGCGGCGGCCTGTTGGCACCTGATGCCCAACGGATGCTGTCAACCTTGGGATTGGGCCTGCCCAAGGGCGTTCTGGAAGAACCTCAACTCTTTGTCGTCAAGGCCGTCGATATGGAGCAGGGTCTCGAACGGTATTATCAACGTCACTATATCAACATGAACCGGCAGAGATTCGATAGCTGGCTGGTATCCTTGATCCCGTCAAGTGTTGACATAAGGACCAATTGTCGTCTTAAATCATATGCACCGGAAAACGACCTTTTCAAACTCACCCTTGTCACGGACAACAAAACCTGCGTTGAAAAAGCAAAAAACGTGGTAGGCGCTGACGGGGCTACTTCACAAGTCCGTCTCCAGTCATCATCGGGGCGTCCTTTTCCAAACAAGTATTTCGCAATCCAGGAATGGGTTGAGGGAGACAGTAATGTCCCCTATTTCACTTCGTTATTCGATCGAGAAATCACCGATTACTATTGCTGGACCATTCCCAAGGGAGATCTCTTAATCATGGGGGCAGCATTCCACCCCAAGGAAAAGGCAGCTGAAAAGTTCAAACGCCTGAAAAAGAAGCTCAGACATTACGGCTTCGAGTTCGGAAAGACCGTGCGAAGAGAGGGGGCCTTTATGTTGCGCCCTGTCAAGACACAGCAGCTTTCCACCGGCACCAAGGGGATTGCGTTGCTCGGAGAGGCTGGGGGTTGGATAAGCCCGAGTTCTGCAGAAGGGCTCAGTTATGCGTTGAGAAGTGCCCTTGACCTTGCGGAAGCCCTGTACACGAAGCCGGACGGCTTCGAGAAACGATATTATGAAAAGATGAGGGCATTGCGAAGAAATATATTGCTGAAAAATCTGAAGTCTCACTTTATTTTCGATCCCAAACTAAGGAAGGCAGTAATGAGATCAGGCCTGCAAAGCATGAAAATACACATAACGTAAGGAGATCTGGGGCGCGTCTGACGTTTGACAAAATAGTGCGTTTCCCGCAGGCTAACATGACGTAATGTGTGATCCCTAATTCTGGATGCGTGAAATGTGTAGACCCGACGCTCTTTGTTCTCGCAGGGGATACTCATGGTTAGCCCTAATTGATCATTAAGGAGGAGCTTATGAAGATTATCTGCCCGAAATGCAATACTGTCTATAACGTCCCGAGCGATAAGATCCCGAAAACAAGGGCCACGGCCACATGTAAGAAGTGTGGTGACCGCATTGTGATCGAGCCCGGTCTTGCAACCCAACCGGAACCCCGCGCCACACCGACGCATTCCTCTGCCCATTACCCATCCCCCTCGCCTGTGGCAAGACCCGGAGAATTCACGAGCATGACGCTTTTGGGGGATTATCCGGAGCTGAAAGGCCTATCACCGGAAAAGTTTGACCTTGAGGAGATCCTGCCTCCCAATAAAAAAGGAGGATACAAAAATCGAAAAAACACGTTCAAAGTAAAGGTTCTTAAGGCCGTCTCTGACATGTTGGAAAAAATCCTGAGAGATGGCGAACAAGTGATGCGCATTGGCAAAGGCACAGCCTATTATCCGGTTGAGCTCCTGTTTGGCAATGGCTGGCTGACCATGTACTATAATTACTATGCCATTGTTTGTACCAATCAAAGGGTCCTCTTGATAAACATCGATCATAGGATCCGCCGCCCTACTCATTACCTGTTTCAGATACCTTACGAGGAAATCAAGAACGTTAAGCATGGATCACTGTGGGGCAGTCTTATGTTTTATCGCATAAAAGGAAAGAGACGGACCTTCATGTATGTAAAACGCTACCTCGTTAAGGAAATAAGGCAGTTTATCCTGGATAAAAAGGGCTCAATAAAAGCAGTGGAACATCCGCAAGAACCCCTAGAAAACCTGTGCCCTTCCTGTTTTGTCCCGTTGGGGAAAGGCCTCACTAGTTGTTCTCAATGCAGGGCTCATTTTAAGGAGCCAAAAAAGGCCTTCTTGAGATCCCTCTTGTTGCCGGGCCTGGGCGACATGTATCTGGGACATGTTTTTTTAGGGCTCCTGGAATTATTAGGCGCAGTTTTCGTATGGGCAGTAGTAATCTCTCTGCTGCTGTCGGGAGAAGAAGGAACACCGCTTGGAGCCTTTTTGCTCTTGCTGTTGTATCACGTGCTTGACGGCTTACTCGCATACCACATGGGCAAAAAAGGGTATATGCTCGCAAAGAAATAAAATGGAGGTTTGCCGGACGCGTCCATACGTTTGGCAAAATATGAGGTTCTGCCGGTTGATACTAACAAACGCAAAAAATTAAAGAGGGGAAAAGGGGCGGCTGAGCCGCCCCAAGAATCATTACTCCACCACGTCCACCGTGATGTTCAGAACCTCTTCCTGCCCCCCTAACTTCCCAAAGGTGCCGCCGCGCACCCAATATACCTCCTTGCGGGAGGTGTTCACCTTCCAGTAAAAACCCTTCCAGACATTCTGACGCATATGATAGAGATAGGGCTGCATCTGCTTCACTTGCCAATCTTTCCCGTACGAGAGCACATTCCCCACAGCAGTGATCTGAAGAGTAGTAGTGCCAGGCTGGTGGACCAGGTAGGCATCGGAGAAGCGCAGAAGGAAGCGTTTCGGGGCATGGGCTAGACCGACCATTACCACACAAAGGATAAGTCCTAAGATTACCGCGTGTTTTTTTACAGACATAAAATCCTCCCCTTTTTTGCTCCACGAAATACGAACGCAGGCCGTGTCAAGAAAGAAACGCTCCTTACATAGATGCAAGGCAACGCACAAAGAGTATGGCCCTGGTATCGAGATTCAGCTATAATATACCTGTGAGTATTGGCTCCGTTCATAATACGAAAGGCTTCGTCTTTGACAAGACAGGGAGAGTAAAGGACAATTTTTACGTCTTAGGCCATACCTGGATGCCCGTCTACCTGTTGGACGGAGAACAACCGGTCCTCTTTGAGGCCGGACTGGCCTGCTTGGGCAAGATCTACGAGGAGGCCATCCGGTCGGTCTTAGGGGATCGCCAGCC
>CAZFIR010000257.1:0-32568 GCA_964519535.1 uncultured Thermodesulfobacteriota bacterium
CAGGACGAAGAACGCGGTCCAGCCACTGATGCCAAGGCAGTCCCACACTGCGAGGTCACACAGCACATACAAGATCCCCACAATAAGGACCACAATACCAAACCACATGCCTCCACCTTTCTTCTTTGCTGCTCTTTTTGCTTTTGCCATTGTTACCCCTCCCTAATTATTTTAGGTTGTATCTTTATAGCGCAATTTATCCTCTTTGTCAACTTTTTTCTGCAACTTTTTCTATTTTTATCACATAGTGCACACGTCCTTATTTATTGCGCGAAGCGGATAACTGTGATAATAGAGATTATGTTCTTATAGTAACGGCAAATCTATACTGAACGTTTATTATTATGTTTTATGGGTATTTCACAGGTTGCGTTGGTTCTCTTTTTCTTTCAGCGATAGGAATATGGCTGATAGTGAGGGCTATTCAAAAGGATACTCAATTTTTACATGGTTTGTTGAAAGTACCTTTATGGTTGCTTGTTATCAGCGGAGTACTCCTACAGGGGCCACTCATTATCTATATTTATATCACCTATCTCGGCATCAGGTCAGGGTTATTTCCTTAAATACTCACATAACTCAGGGATATCTTCTCATGGGGAACGATCTTTGGTATAAAGACGGACTTCGGTTCGAATGTTTGCAGTGCGGAAGTTGTTGCACCGGGTTTTCCGGCACGGTGCGCGTCAGCGATGAGGAGATCGCCGCGCTTGCCCGCCGCCTCGGTATCCCCGAGGCCGAGTTCCGTGAACATTACACGCGCATCGTGTGGGGCGGGGCTATCAGTCTTATCGAGAAGGAGAACAAGGACTGCATCTTCTTTGCAAAGGAGCGCGGGTGCACGGTGTACGAAGACCGTCCCCGACAGTGCCGGACGTGGCCTTTTTGGCGTTATAATGTTTATTCACCAGGGCACTGGAAACGGGAGGCAAAGAGGTGTCCCGGCATGAACAGGGGGCGGCACTATTCTCCCGACCTCATCAAGGAGCTGAGTGAACACGACGGCAGTTCGCGCGACTTTTAGCGAGCAGCGTGCCGGGGGTTAGCTACAGCAGAGGTCGCCACTCACCTCGTTATTCGTTCCGTAACATAGCGTGTTATTCAATCTGAGGCCGTATTCCTTTGTCCCTCTGACACATACGCTCACCCAATGAGGGGGCCTTGTTGTTGCCCGGGCATGGGTAATGTGTTAGGTTAGGGGGTACGGGGAGGGGATTTTTTTATTGACAGGATGCAGTTAAGGGGGGGGTATGAGTTACTGGAGCGGTCTTCTGAATAGCATCGTTGACGGCACTGCACAGCCGCCGCCGTACGTGCGCACCCTCGGCACCACGCGCATGAAACAATGGGAGCCGGGGCGGGTCCGGTGCGAGTGGGAGGTCAACCCTGCGCTGTTTCAGGACCTGAACGCGTTGTTCGCCGGGTTCGTCGCCGCCCTGGCGGACGAGGTACTCGGCTTCACAACGATGACCATCCTCGAGGAGGATGAGGTGTTCATTACTGCAGACCTTCACGTAACCTTCCACCGATTAGTCAAAGAGGGCGTCTTGAATTTCGAGGGGAGGATCGTGCAGCGTGAGAAGAAATCGGCTCATGCGGAGATGGTGATAACGAGCCAGGAGGCCACTCGCGTCGCAGAGGCCGCTGCCAAGGAGATTATTCGGCGGGTCAGACGGCGGGCATAAGGGTTGGCCTTGAAGTATATAGTTGTCTGTCCAATAAGCCCCTGCCCCGGTGGCGTATGTGTTGTCCGGGCGTGAGGGGGTATGATACGGCGTTCAAAACTATATACTGCTTAATAAAGGGGGTTTGCCATGTTTATCGCTCTTATCCAAAAGCGCAGGAGTATCAGACGTTTTTTACCAAGGCCGGTAGAGGCTGAGAAGATCAACGCGTTGCTTGAAGCGGTACTCCGTGCCCCTTCGTCCAGGGGACTTAATCCCTGGGAGTTTATCGTGGTTACTGAACCGGACCTGTTGAAAAAGCTTTCCGGGGCAAAACAGCACGGGTCTGCCTTTGTAGAGCATGCAGCCCTTGGTATTGTTGTGTGCGCGGATCCGGAAAAGTGCGACGTATGGGTTGAGGACGCCTCCATCGCCGCGATATTCATCCAGCTGGCAGCGGAGTCTCTGGGGCTGGGGAGTTGCTGGATACAGATACGCGAGAGGATGCATAACGGGACGAAGAGCGCGCAGGAGTATGTTTTTGAAACTCTCAATATTCCAGCAACGATGAGGGTAGAGTGTATCATCGCCATCGGGTATCCCGATGAGCAGAAGCCGCCACACAAGGCAGAGGAATTGCTCTACGAGAAGGTACATGCTGATATCTATGGGAGGCCGTATTACTCAGCACTTGTATGAGCGGCTGTCAGAAAGGAGTTGAGATGCAGCGATTCGCTATCTATTTCGTGGCCGCGGCGTTTTTGATAACATCGGGGGCGCTGGTCCAGGGCGCGGAGAAGGGGGAGGCGGATGCCCAGTCCCTCTTTGAGCAGAAGAGCAGTATCTGCCACAGCACAGGCAGGCCAAAGTCAAAGAAGAAGACCGTATCGGAATGGGCCGCGACCGTGGAAAGGATGCGGAAGAACGGCTGCCCCCTCACCGACGAAGAGGCGCAGGTCATTGTAGATTACCTGGCCCAAAACTACGGGAAGTAAAGAGTCGGGAAGAAAAACCAGCTGACCTCAGACGCATTCTCAGAGAAGTATCACTATTGTAAAGGCGGTATCGGTATGCACTGAGCTTCAGGGCCGCTCTATAAAAGGGCATCCTGGATCGGATTGCAAGGATCACCCCCCTCGCCGTTATCCGGGGCATCCAAGTGGCGCTCGGCGTGCTCCTGGCTTTCCAGGCCTTGAAGATGGTTTCGACGTGGTGGGTACTGGGGATCATTTCCATCCTTGTCGTGCTCCTGCTCAGGAAGAATCGCTATGCCCCTGCCGCCATCGTGCTGATGCTGCTCGGCGCGGGGATCATGCTGGTGAAGAGCGAATTCGGACAGGTTGCTTCCCCGGGCTGGAGGAATATACCCCCTACCTCTGTTTAACGAACTGGGCCCTGTGGCGAGCCATCGGCATTGAGGTCACCAGGACACAGACCATCGCCAATGGGGGAGAATGCTGCGATTTTAAATACGTTACCAAGGGGGAAGATGGCCCACCAGGCTGGCCCGCCGAGGCCAATCCTGAGTAGACAGGGAGATACGAAACCTAAGGATTCATTATTGGATTGACCGGGGGCCGCAAGGCCCGAAATGCATCTATCCTTTATTTCAATGCCCTTGCCACCACCTCAGCCAGATCGAGGGCCTTCACCCGATCCATGGCCCCTTCGTCTTTGAGCCCATCTTCGAACATGATGAGGCAGTACGGACAGCAGGAGCAGAGCGTATCGGGGTTTTCCGCCAATGCCTCTTTTACGCGTGCTATGTTGATGCGCTCGCCACGGCTCTCTTCCAGCCACATGCGCCCCCCGCCGGCACCACAGCAGAAGGAATCGCTCTGGTGCTGTTTCATCTCTGCGGGTCGTGCGCCGCTGACCGAGGCGATTACCTTGCGCGGGGCCTCGTAGATTTCATTGTACCTGCCGAGGTAGCACGAATCGTGGAATACCACCTTCCCGAGGTCATCCTTTGAGTCAAATTTTAATCTGCCTTCTTTGATGAGCGTATTGATGAACTCGGTGTAGTGTATTATCTCCAGCTCGGCACCGTACTGGTGGTAGTCATTCTTCAACGTGCTGTAGCCATGGGGGCACGAGACGATGATCTTCTGAACGCCCCGTTCTTTGAACAATTGGATATTTTCCCTGGCCATGCGGTCAAATAAGAACTCGTTTCCCAGACGGCGCACACTATCGCCGCAACAGGGCTCATCGGCGCCGAGGATTCCCCAGGAGACACCCCCGGCGTCTAGTATCTTGGCGACGGCCAGGGAGATCTGTATGCTGCGTGAGTCAAAGGCCCCGGCGCACCCGACATAATAGAGGTATTCGGTCTTACCGGCCTCGAAGGGTTGCGCATTGATTGCCGAACACCATTTCACACGCTCAGGAGGCGCGATGCCCCAGGGATTGCTGCGGTTTTCTATGTTTTCAAAGAAGTTCAAGAGCTCTTCGGGGAATTCGGCCTTCATCTCTACCAGGTATCTGCGCATGCCGATCAGTTTCGGCACGTGCTCGATAAAGACCGGACATACCTCCATGCAGGCCCGGCAGGTGGTGCAGTCCCAGATCGCATCTGCGGAGATGCTCCCTTCGCGATCGCCCCCTATCAACGGCAGGGCCGGTTTTTTCCCTTTCCTGAGCAATGGGCCGTTATGGATCAGGTTTACCTTGATATCATGGATGACCATGCGGGGATTGAGCGGCTTATGGGTGTTCGTAGCGGGACAGACATCGGTGCAGCGACCGCACTCGGTGCAGGCATAGGAGTCAAAGAGATCATTCCACCGAAACTGATCGATGTGTTCAACGCCGAAGGTATTGCCCTTTTTAAACTCTTCCTGCGGCTGGGTGGTGACCTTCTCCAGGCTCCGGAAGAAACAATTGGGTATGGCTGCCAGGATGTGCATATGTTTGCTGTAGGGGAGGTAGTTTAAGAAGGCGAGGAGTATCACGGCGTGCCCCCACCAAAAGATCTTAGCAAAGATCATGAGACTGTTCGCTGACATGCCGGAGAAAAAGGCAGAAGCGGCAAGACCGGACATGGGCATGTACTGGGCTGCGCCTTCAACCCCACGGGCTATCTCGCTGGCGTGCAGCCCGAAAAAGAAAATCATCAAACCGGCGACCAGGCCGAGGATGATAAAGGCGTCGCGGCTGCGGGCCTCTATATAATCGGGCGGGAAGAAGAGACGGCGTGCGCAGGCGATGGCAACACAGAGCAGGACCACCACTGAGACGAAATCAAAGATACAGGCGAGGGTGTAATAGAGCGGGGCGGGAAGGAGCGACAGGGCGATGGTCTGGGGAAAGAGGCCGTGCAGGAGAAACTCGGTGTTGGCGACCAATAGGCAGAGAAAAGACCAAAAGAGGACAACATGGTTGAGGCCAAAGGGTCTGCTGATCACTCGTCTCTGGGCGAAGGCATAGAACAGCATAGACCAGATGCGCCTTATCACATGGCTGAAGCGGTCTTCCGGTTTTCCCAGGGTCAGGAGGCGGAAACGCTTATAACAGCTCCAGCAAAAAAACAGGAGCGAAGCTCCAAAGACGATGGCAAATATCACGACGCTGTTCGACATACAGCTCCTCCCTATTTTTGTGCGCGCAGTTCTCTAATACGACGGGTGATGGCGGGGACTACCTTAAAGACATCTCCCACGATGCCATACGTAGCCACCTCGAAGATGGGAGCATGTTTATCGTTGTTGATGGCGATGATGATATCCGAGCCCTGCATGCCCACCAGGTGCTGTATGGCGCCGCTGATGCCGCAGGCGATATAGATCTTCGGTCCCACGGTCTTGCCGGTCTGTCCTATCTGACATTCCGGCGGCATCCAGCAGGCATCGACCGCCCGGCGTGAGGCCCCTACCACCCCCCCTAGCTCATCGGCCAATTCCTGCAGGATGGCAAAGTTATCCTGGGACTGCATGCCGGCGCCACCGGAGACGATAATCTCCGCTGCCGTTACATCAACCGCATCCTTGCCGGAGGTGTCGTGGATTATCTCCAGCACCGTGACGGCGAGATCTTTTTTGCTCACCTTCAAGGACTCACGGACTATTTTTCCTTTGCGTGAGGAATCTTTTTCCGGCATGGGCATCACGTGCGGCCTGACCGTGGACATCTGCGGTCGATGGCGTTCGGTCACAATGGTGGCCATGATGTTGCCACCGAAGGCAGGACGTGTCTGTAAGAGGAAACCACGGTCATCGATATCCAGGCCGGTACAATCTGCGGTGAGGCCGGTTGCCAGGTGGGTGGCAACGGCGCCTGCCAGATCCCTGCCCAGTCCGGTTGCACCCATCAAGAGGATTTGCGGCTTGTACTTATCCACCAGATGGCACACGGCATCCCGGTAGGCCTCAGTCCGGTAACGCAAAAAGATCGGGTCGTCCACGAGGTACGAGAAGGCGGCACCGTAGGCACATGATTCGTTGCACAACGCTTCCACCTTGCTGCCGACGACGACAGAGCAGAGCTGCACGCCGAGCGCGTGGGCCAGTCTGGCGCCGACGCCCAGCAACTCCCATGAGACCGTTGCCGGTTCACCTTCGGTCTGCTCGACAAATACCCAGACATCTTTGTATGCCTTGAGCTTGGCCGCCTGTTTCGCCTCTTCTTCATCTATCTCTTCGACCTCGGCCGCACCCCCCTTCTCTTTCTCCATCTCATCAAGGATCTTCAGCTCTTCAGGGGTGTAGTAGATTTCAACGGCCTCGGCAGGGCAAATCTTGACACACTTGCGGCAGCCGGTGCATTGTGCCGTGTCGATGATCGGCTCGCCCTTGTCATTCATGACAATGGCATCGGCGGGGCACGCGGCCTCGCACCGGGCACCGCATGCGATACACTTACCGGGGATTAAGTGCGCTACACCGCGAGGTTTCTTTGTCTTCTTTTTCTTTTCTGCCATATCTTAATTATTCTCCCTAAAGCTGTGAGGGTATATATGGCGCGGCTCCCGCTCACAGAGAAAAGAAGCCTTTGTCAATCAGCGCGTCCACCAATAAATCAGCCGCCTCCTCAGGGGCGTTGAGCCCATCACCCAACATCTCCCCCTTCACCCGTTCCGGCGAAAAGATCTTACGCACCTGGGTGGGTGAACCATTGAGTCCGATGCTCTGCGGATCCATCTTCAGCACGCTGTTGTCCCACACCGTCACTTCCACATCCTCGGCCGTCAACCGCCTGGGCACGGTTGGATAACGGCAGCGATTGATTTCCCGCACGACAGCGATCATGGCAGGCAACGGTGCCTCCACTATTTCATGCCTTCCTTCCAGTTTGCGCCTTACGCGAACCCTTTTGGCCTTCAGGTCCAGATCATCGATGTGGTCTACCAGGGTAAGCTGGTAGTAGTTCAACCGGGTAGCAATGCCTGGTCCCACCTGTGCCGTGTCACCATCAATGGTTTGCTTGCCGCACAGCACCATGATGACCTCTTCTTTTTGGGCAAGCCTGCTGATGGCCTCTGCCAAGACCGCGCTCGTGGCCCAGGTGTCAGCGCCGGCAAAGGCGCGGTCGCTCAACAGCACAACCTCGTCGATCCCCAGTGATAAGGCCTTGCGCAAGGTCTCGTCGGCGTTCGGAGGCCCCATGGAGATCGCCGTTACCCGGAGACCGAATTTGTCCTTTAAGCGCAGACTTTCTTCCACGGCGTGCGTATCGAAGGGGTTTATAATGAACGGCACCCCTTCTCGAATCAGCGTGCCGGTGTCCGGATCGACCTTGACCTGGGTGGTATCCGGTACCTGTTTGATGCAGGTGACAATTTGCATATATTAACTCCTTTGCCCATGTCCAGGGAGAAGAGGACCTTTTTTGTCCCTCATTCTTGCCATCCCACCCTGAAAACCTTTACGGGATCTTACCCTACTGTTATGCGATGGATAAACGTGAATATCCTCACAATGCCCTTATCCTACCTTTACCCCTGCCTCCTTGTCAAGAGAATTTTTTCACATAATATTTATTTTAGCTATGAATACCACACCTTATGTGCCAGGAAGATGCCTCTCAG
The DNA here is from genome assembly GCA_964519535.1 of uncultured Thermodesulfobacteriota bacterium. Classification (GTDB taxonomy): domain Bacteria; phylum Desulfobacterota; class B13-G15; order B13-G15; family RBG-16-54-18; genus CAYWLI01. Next base: position 7,690 of record CAZFIR010000257.1, read on the forward strand.
ATGCGAAATAAGGCTTGACGTACCTATTGAGGTTATGTTAGGTAAAAGCATAGTTTGAGCTTAAATTCACAATTTGAATAGTCTATCTTTTACCGAAGAGGAGGAGAAAATGGAGATCCTTGTCTGCTTAAAACAGGTGGCCGACACCGAGGCGGAGATCAGACCGACTGCTGACAACACCGAGATCAACTACGAGGGTGTAAAATTTGTGATAAATGTCTATGACGAATATGCGGTGGAGGAGGCCCTGAAGGTAAGGGAAAAGCTGGGAGAGGGGACAGTCACTCTCGTCACCCTGGGTGCAGAGCGGGCGGTGGAGTCCATTAGGACGGGCCTGGCCATGGGTGCGGACAAGGCGGTCCACCTCGACGACCCCGCCTTTCTCGGCGCCGATGCCTATGCAACGGCCAAGGCATTGGCCGCGGCCATCAAGGGGATGAGCTATGATCTCGTCTTCTGTGGTCTGCGGGCAATTGATGATGATTCGTTCCAGGTGGGGCATATCCTCGCTGAGTTCTTGGGGCTACCTTCCGTTATGGGGATCGTCGAGTTTGAACTCTCGGGGGACAAGAAGAAGGCGACGGTGCACCGTCAAGTTGAGGGGGGGATGGAAGTACTGGAAGTCCCCCTGCCAGCGGTGTTTGGCGCAACGAAGGGTTTGAACGAGCCACGTTATCCCTCCCTGCCGGGTATCATGAAGGCAAAGAAGAAGGAGCTTAAGTCGGTCAAGATGGGGGATCTGGGGCTGAGCGAGGGAGAGGTCGGCAAGCAAGGGGCTCTAACCCAGGTGTCGAAGTTTTCCCTTCCCCCCCTGAGGCAGGCCGGCAAGATTGTTGAGGGGGATACCCCTGAGGCAAAGGCAGCGACGCTGGCCAAGCTCCTCAGAGAAGAAGCTAAAGCGATCTAAAACGCTACATAACGAGCGAGAGGAGAAGATACGATGGCGGGAATTTGGGTCTATGCAGAACACAAGGATGGTAAGATAAAAAAGGTGGCTTTTGAGATCCTGAGCGAGGCCAAGCAGATGGCCGAGAAGAAGGGGGAACCGCTCTGCGCAGTCCTGATTGGATCGGGGGTGGAGGGGATGGCCCCCATCCTGGGCTCTTACGGCGCGCAAAAGGTGTATTGCGTGGAGGCGGGTGACCTCGGCACGTACACGACGGGCGGCTTTGCCAAGGCCCTCTGTGACCTGGTACAACAGGAAAAGCCCTCCATCCTCCTGTTCGGGGCCAGCATCAACGGCAAGGACCTCTCCGCCCGGGTGGCGGGAAGACTAGGGGTTGGTCTGGCCACTGATTGTATCGGCATAAGCCTTGATGGTGCGGGAAAACTCCAGGTCTTCAGGCCGATGTTTGCGGGAAAGGTCTATGCGGACGTGGTTTTCTCCGATGCCACACCCCAGATGGCCTCCGTCAGGCCAAACGTCCTGACGGCAGCTGAACCCGATGCATCAAAAAAGCCCGAGGTGGCAAAGGTCGCCGCGACCGTGAAGCCCGAGGATATCATGGTGGGGGTGCAGGAGGTCATTACGGCCGGGGGTGAAAAGCCCGATGTGACCGAGGCGGAGATCATCGTCTCCGGCGGCCGGGGGATGAAGGGGCCGGAGCATTTCAAGATCTTAGAGGAACTGGCCGATTTGTTGGGTGGTGTGGTCGGCGCCTCACGCTCGGCGGTTGATGCTGGCTGGCGCCCCCAATCGGACCAGGTGGGGCAGAGCGGCAAGGTGGTCGCCCCCAATCTCTATATCGCCGCTGGCATCTCCGGTGCCATACAGCACCTGGCGGGGATGGGGACTTCCAAGGTGATCGTGGCCATTAATAAGGACCCCGAGGCCCCCATCTTCAAGAAGGCAGACTATGGGGTGGTGGATGACCTCTTTAAGGTAATACCGCCCCTTACTGAAGAGGTAAAAAAGCTGAAGGCGGATTAAGGATCGGGGAGCGATTCCCCTTTTATATAACTGTCAGGAGGAGTTCATGCTTCCGACAAGGGAAATACTTTGGAACGTAGGCGATGTGCGGGTTGCCGTGTATATCCTTGCGGCGATCCCCGTCTTGATCTTTGCCTATACCCTGTATGAGCGCATCCGACTCTGGCGCTTGGGAGGTGGTGAGCCGAGGTTTGACCGGCTCGGGACCAGGGTGGGTTCTCTCATCACCTATGCCCTGGGACACGCCCGTATCCTGAGGGATGCATATCCGGGTGTCATGCACCTGCTCATTTTTTGGGGCTTTGCGGTCCTCTTTCTGGGCACCGCAACCATCGTGGTCCAGGAGGACTTCGTCCTCCCCATTTGGGGGACGACCTTTTTTCATGGGGATTTTTACCTTTATTACTCCCTGGCCCTGGACATCTTTGGTCTGCTGGCCATCTTCGGGGTGTTGATGGCCCTGCTGCGCAGATATATCGAGCGCCCGGAACGATTGGATAACAAGGCAGATGATGCCATTGTCCTGCTCTTGCTCCTGGTCGTCCTTGTAACGGGATTTCTCGTGGAGGGGGCGCGGCTGGCGGCTGAAATGCCCCCCTGGCGGACGTGGTCCCCCGTGGGGTGGACCTTCGCCACGCTCGTATTCAACCAGGCCAGCCTTCAGGGGCTCAGAGTGACGCACCAGGTCCTCTGGTGGGTCCATCTTGCCTTGTCCTTTGGTTTTATCGGGTATATCACCTATTCCAAACTCCTGCACATCATCTCCTCAGCCGTGAGTATCTTCTTCAGAAATCTCAATCCCCCTGCCGCCCTACGCCCCATCGCAGACATGGAGGAAGCGGAGACCTTCGGGGTCAGCAAGCTGGAGGACTTCACCTGGGTGGACCTCATGCAGCTGGATGCCTGTACCCGCTGCGGCCGCTGTCAGGAGCAGTGTCCCGCCACCTTTACCGATAAGCCCCTCAACCCCAAGAAGGTGATCCAGGACCTCAAGGCCCACATGGAAGAGAAGGCCCAGGGGGTCGTCGCCCGTATGCGGACCTGGGGAATGGAGGAGGAATCGAACTCGTCCACGTCGTCCGAGGCGCCTCCCATGATCGGGGAGACGGTGTTAGAGGATGAGATCTGGTCCTGCACCACCTGCGGGGCGTGTGTGGAGCACTGCCCCGTCTTCATCGAGCCGTATCCCAAGCTCATCGATATGCGGCGGTACCTAACCTTGATGGAGAGCCGCTTTCCCCCTGAGGTACAGGTGGCCATGCGCAATATGGAGAACAACAGTAACCCGTGGGGAATTGGTTCGGCTACGCGTGGTGATTGGGCTGCGGATTTAGGGGTCAAGGCCCTGGCCGAAGATCCCGATGTTGAGTACCTGTTCTACGTGGGATGCGCCGGTTCCTTTGACGACCTCAATAAGCGGGTGAGTACAGCACTGGTAAAGATTCTGCAAGCCGCAGGGGTACGTTTTGGGATCTTGGGCGTAGAAGAGGGCTGCTGCGGTGATTCGGCGCGAAGGCTCGGGAACGAATACCTCTTTCAGATCATGGCCCAGCAAAACATTGAGGTCATGAAGGGGTATAATGTCAAAAAGATCATCACCCTGTGCCCCCACGGCTACAACACCCTCAAGAACGAGTACCCTCAATTCGGCGGGGAGTTTGAGGTCTATCACTATACGGAGATCGTGGCGAATCTGATCGCCCAGCGGCGCATGAACTTTACCAAGAAGCTGAACCTGACAGTCGCGTATCACGACTCGTGCTACCTCGGCAGGCACAATGGCATCTATAATCCCCCCCGACAGATCCTGCGGGCCCTCCCCGGGGTTAAGGTGGTGGAGATGAAGCGCAGCCGCAACGAAGGGTTTTGCTGCGGGGCAGGGGGGGGGAGGATGTGGATGGAGGAACACCTCGGCACCCGCATCAATCACGCCCGAATAGAGGATGTAGTCGCCTGCAATCCCCAACTCGTGGGGACCGCCTGCCCCTTCTGCTATACTATGCTGGTGGACGGGATCAAGGAAAAAGAGTTGGAGAAGAAATACCGGACCTCCGACATCGCCTTGTTGGTCCTGGAGGCGATGGGGGAAAAGTCCGTATAGATTATTCGCAGGGTTTCACGCTGCTCTTGATAAAAGCCCCCTCCCTTGTGGGAAGGGGCTTTTATCATGCCTTCCATCACCTCTGAACATAGAAACCGCTACAAAAGAATCGAAGCCTCATGTTTTTTCCATTCTTATCCCTAAAAAAGCCGAAATATGTCAAAAGAAAAGCAGGATAGGTCAAAAATTTATAGACAAAATATGATAAAAACCTCTAGTTAGGCTAAGGGGTTAGGGGGGTGAGGGGTCAAGTCTCAGTTTGACTCAAAGGTCAATCAAGGACTTGACCCCTTTTCTATTGTGCTTGTAATGCAGTGTGAACCGATTGAGTAGTCCGCCAATTGGGCTTTCCGTTCATTACGAATTGACATTTCATTATTAACACATATCTTTATATCAATAACCCATAAACGAGTCGGTATCAGAAACGGAAAAAGGAAATGCCGTGGACAGTATAACAGCAAGCGAAGGGATGCATTATGAAGGGACTTGCATCAGACCACCCCCTGAGGCCTCCAGTATCCTGCTCCAGGTAACCCTGGGATGTTCCCACAACAGGTGCACCTTTTGCGGGACCTTTAAGGACAAGCGGTTTCAGATAAAGGCGGATGACATTATCCTGAGCGATATACTGTTTGCCTCCACGTATATGAAAGGGCAGGATCAGGTCTTCCTCATGGATGGGGACGCCCTGATCATCCCCCAGAAAAGGCTTATGTGGATCCTCGAGAGAATTCAGGAACATCTCCTCTGGGTCAAACGGGTCGGGGCCTATGCCAACACAAAAAGCATCGGCATGAAATCTCTCCACGAATTGGTCGAGTTGCGGGAGAACGGACTTGGCAAGCTCTACCTTGGTGTTGAGACCGGGGATGATGAGATACGTAAAAAGATCGATAAGGGATCAACAGCTCAGCAATGCCTCGAAATGGGCAGAAGGGTGAAGGATGCGGGGATGCAACTTACGCTCACCCTCCTTCTGGGAATTGGGGGAAAGGCGAAGTCCCTGGCCCATGCCCGGGTGACCGGAGAGCTCGTCAGCGCCATTGATCCCGACTATGTCGGTCTCTTGACCGTGATACTGATTCCCGGTACACCCCTGTGGGAAGAACATGAGCGGGGTGATTTCGCAATGCCGGATGAGCGGGGTCTGCTGATGGAGATGAGGGAAATGATCGCCCACACCAACGTGAGCCACTGCCTCTTTACTTCTCAACATGCATCCAACTACCTGCTCATCAGGGCGTGGCTGCCAGAGGGCAAACAGGAGGTCATGGACATGATCGACGCGGCCCTGAGGGGGGAAATCGGGCTCAGGCCGGAGTGGGTGCGGTCGTTTTGAGGAATCCCGATCGTGCACCATAAGATTTAGACTACGGCACTCTTCCCTCTAACCCTCCGCCCCTTCAGGGGCCTTTTTATTGCCCGAACATGGACGTTGTGATACGATACCCATGTGGTGAGAGGGGGTCATTTGAAACAAACGCATCCATTTTTAGCATCTGATGTAGCATCTAAAAGGAGGGTGCAATGATGAAAAAGCTCGGTATTATAGTCGGTATCATAGTGGTCGTTATTATCCTGCTCCTGGTCTTTAAAAACATCCTTATCAAGACGGCCGTCGAGAAAGGGACGAAACGGGTGACGGGGTTAGAGCTGGCCATAGGGGATATGGATGTAGGCCTGTTGACCTCAAAGGTGGATATCACTGACATGCGACTGCTCAACCCTGTCGGATTCCCCGACAAGGTGATGATTGATATCCCCAAGTTCCTTGTTGACGTCGAGCTTGCGTCGTTCTTCAAGCAGCGGGCGCACGTAGAGACCTTGGCGTTAGACCTCAAAGAGCTTATGGTGGTGCGCAACAAAGACCGCAAGCTCAATCTTATGGCCTTAAAGTCGGTGAGCGAAAAGCAGCAGAAGGGGAAGAAACCTGTTGAGCAGGAGGGGGCAAAGAAAGAGAAGAAGGCACCCCAAGTTGCCATTGATACGTTCATTCTGAAGATCGGAAAGGTCACCTATAAAGATTATTCATGGGGCACAAAACCCTTCACCAAGACCTTCACGATCGGGATCAACGAGGTCTACCGGGACATCTCCGACCCTAAAAAGCTCGTCAATCTCATTATCGTGCGCGCCCTCCAGAAGACGGATATCGCCCAACTTGCCAACTTCAATTTAGGTACGCTCAAGGCAGATGTGAGCGATACCCTGCAAAAGGGGGTGAGTGCGGCGACAGAGGCAGGGGTACAGGAATTAGAGTCCTTTGGCATAACCCCGCCGGAGGGTGCGGAAGAGCAGATTGAGGAAGAGTTGTTCAAGGGACTCAAGAAACAATTGGAGTAACACGAGGTAAGGTTTTAAAAGACCAGATGTCTTCCATAAAGAGCCGCCCTTGAAAGATATTCATGTATCCTCCACCCCCCTGCTCAGGCGGGATGATGCCCTTGTGGTGATCATTGACATGCAGGAGCGGCTTCTGCCGATCATAGCGGAAAAGGAGCGCCTCATTGAGAATATCGTCACGCTTGTCAAATTCGCCTGTATTATCGGACTGCCGATCGTCCTCACGGAGCAACAGAACCTTGGAGAGACGACCCCTGAGATACGTCAGGAATTAGAGAACATTCAACCCATCACCAAATTAGCGTTTGACTGCCTTGAGTCCCGTGCCTTTACTGAACGGATACACGACCTGAACAGGCATACCCTGATCATCGCCGGTATCGAGGCGCACATCTGCGTGGCACAGACAGCACTGCATGCCCTTTCTGACCACGCAGTGCATGTGGTGAGCGATGCCATCTCTTCTCGGTCCCCTCACAATTGGGAGGTTGCCCTCGGACGCATGCGCCAGCATGGCGTTACGATCACGTCAACCGAGATGGTGATCTATGAGTTGTTGGGGAGGGCAGGGACCGATGAGTTCAAGGAGGCACTGAAACTGGTAAAGTGATCTGCACGGACAGTTTGCAAAAACGTGCCACGATATTTTTTAAGTCGCTATTATAGATAATGACAGTGAAGCTGACCGGGAACGCCTTGCGCATACTGCAGGCCCGCTATCTGAAGAAGGACCCTCAGGGTCAGGTGGCGGAGTCTCCGGAGGAGATGTTTCGTCGTGTGGCTCAGCATGTCGCCTCGGCCGAGGCGATCTTTGGCCCTCAGGTGAAGGTGGCAGAGACAGCGGATGCCTTCTATGAGATGATGACCGCGCTGGAATTTCTCCCCAATTCACCCACCTTGATGAACGCCGGCAGGGAGTTGGGTCAGTTGGCTGCGTGTTTTGTCCTCCCGGTTGAGGATTCCCTGGAGTCCATCTTCGAGGCGGTCAAGGACACGGCCATCATCCACCAGAGCGGCGGTGGGACGGGGTTTTCCTTCAGCCACCTCCGCGCCAAAAACGCAATCGTGTCGACCACCAGCGGCGTGGCCAGTGGTCCTGTCTCCTTTATGCGGGTCTTTAACATGGCTACCGAGGTTATTAAGCAGGGGGGGACCCGCCGAGGGGCCAATATGGGGATCTTGAGGGTGGATCACCCCGACATCATGGAGTTCATCACGGCCAAGCGAGACCTTAAAGAGCTTACCAGCTTCAATCTCTCGGTTGGGTTTACCCGGGAATTCATGGAGGCCTTGGAGCGGGGAGGGGGGGTTGACCTCGTCGATCCTCGCACGGGCCGCAGCGTCGCGACGCTTGAGGCGCAGAAGATATTTGACCTCATTGTGGAGTGCGCCTGGGAAAGTGGGGAACCCGGAGTGATCTTTCTTGACAGGATCAACAAGGATAATCCTACTCCTCACCTGGGCCAGATAGAGAGCACCAATCCCTGCGGGGAACAGCCGCTGCTCCCGTATGAGGCCTGCAACTTGGGATCTATTAATTTAGTACGCATGATCAAAGACGGCGCGGAAGGTCCGCGTATCGATTGGGAAAGGCTCAGGCGCACCGTGCGCCTTGCGGTCCGCTTCCTTGACGATGTCATCGAGATAAACCACTATCCTCTGCCTCAGATTGAGCAGGTCAGCCGGGGGAACCGCAAGATCGGTCTCGGGGTGATGGGGTTTGCCCACTTCCTCATCCTCATGGGCGTATCATACGATTCTGAGGAGGGTGTTAACCTGGGGGGGGAGGTAATGCGGTTCATCCAAGAGGTGGGCAATGAGGCCTCCCGGGAGTTGGCTGAGCTGCGCGGGCCTTTTCCGAATTTTACCGGGAGCCGCTATGCCTTGGAAGGCACGCCACCTCTGAGGAACGCAACGGTCACCACGATCGCCCCTACGGGTACTCTTAGCATCATTTGTGATTGCTCTTCGAGCATCGAACCGCTGTTCGCCCTCAGCTACACCAGACGGGCTTTGGAAGATGTGGAGTTTTTTGAGATCGACCCGATCTTGCTACGCCTGGGTGCGGAGAGGGGTTTTTGGCGGCCCGAGTTTGAGGATATCCTCCGACAGACCGGATTTTTGGGCTCAGAGGCAGAGATCCCCGCTGATATACGTAAACTCTTTGTTACCGCCTTTGAGATTCCTCCTGCACGACATATACAGATGCAGGCCGCCTTTCAGCGGCACACCAACAATGCCGTCTCCAAGACCGTAAACTTTCCCCCCGATGCTACCACGGACGATATCCAGGAGGCCTTTCTCCTGGCATATCGCATGGGTTGTAAGGGGATCACCATCTACCGGAGCGGTACGAGGGCGGGACAGGTCCTCACCTGCGGATTGAGTCAGCTCTGCTAGCGTTAATGCGAGTGCGGGATTATTCTTGCAGCACGCCGGGGAACTTCTTCTTATACGCAGCGATGATAAGCTCCATGGTGCCATCGAGGTCGATATGGGTTGTGTTGATCACGAGGTCATAGTGTACGGGATCGTCGATGTCCTTATCGAAATGACGCTTGATGAACTTCCTTCTTTCTTGATCCCACTTCTCTAGGTGTTTGAGGCCTTCCGCCTCTTTCAGCCCATGTTTTTGCGCGGCAAAGCGAGCCCGGGTCTCCGGTTCAGCCACCAGCCGGATTCGCAGGGCGTCGCTGGGTTCAAGGATGGAGTCAGCCCCCCTTCCCACGACGATACTTTCTCCTACCTCATCTAACGTCTTAATAAAACGCCTGAGGTGCTGGACATATTCGTCCTGCGAGACCTCTGGGTCCCGGCGAAAGACATTGATAAACTCATGGAAGATATTTCGATCCTTTTCATCCAGGAATTCCAACTGTTTCTCGTCAACTCCCACCGTATCGGCGATCTCTTTGATGATGTTTTTTTCATAATAGGGCCACCCGAGCCTCTTAGATAGCCGCTCGGCCACCGACAGCCCCCCTGCGCCGCGCTGTCTCGAGATAAGGATGAGGGGCTTTTTTTTCTGTTTCTCTCGTGCCAACTTGCTTTTTTCTTTCAGGAACCACTCATTAATCTGGGACTCTATGATCTTTTGGAGATTGGGGTTTCTGATCTTCATGGATCACTTTTTCCTTCTCAATATCGCTACGAACGGCCTATGCTATTACAAACAAAGGAGGCATGTCAACCTTTCACCTCTCAGCAGGGCTTTATTATAGTTATAAAGGGGACACGGGGGTGATCAGACGCAACCGGGCATTGATTTCCAAGAGCTCAATAAGGGAGAAGGTATACTTGAAATCCGCCCCAGTGGCCACGACGCCATGATCTTTTATGACGACAATGTCATTATGTTCCAGGGCCTGGTGGACAGCATCAAGGTCCGTAATGGTGGGGGTCTTTTGGGCGATGGCGCTAACCTTTCCGAGATACACCCTCTCCTCGAGCGTGATTGGGGTCAAGTTCTCGTAGTGGTAAAAATAATGCACCGTATAGGGTGGGTGGGCATGGATGACCACGTGTCTTTGAGGAAAGTGTTGATAGATGGACAGGTGGAGGGATTTTTCCGCAGTAGGTTCCTTGTCCCCTTCTAGTATGGCTCCTTCCTTATCCATAACCAGAATATCACCCTTCTCTAAAAACCCCACATAGCTCTCATGGGCTGTTATCAAGATTTTATCACCGGCCCTCTTCGACATATTGCCCGATCGTCCGTAGTTGATCCCCTGCTGATGCAGTTGCGAGCCCCAAAAGATGATTTCCTGTTTTTCTCTTTCATAACTCATTGGATTATATCCATGGACACATAGTCATTTTCTGCCTTGAGACCATCTTATACTGAAAGCACATATATTCGTCAAGCTATGACGCTGCATGAGCGGGTCGTGATTATAATTCAGGGGAATGGGCTTCATTTCCCCATGGGGTCAAGATTGGTGCGGAGGCTTTTTGGGAGAAATGGTAGGATGTTGCAAGGGTGCTCAGATCTGGAGGCAATGGGGGGAAATGGTGAGGTGACGTAGTTCATGGAGACTTAGCTACCTGTCTATTAGCGCTCAAGTTCTTCTATTAATTTCTCCAGTTGTCTCCTTTTTTTCCAGTCCTGTGTATGTTCCCAGGCCTTTCTGAAGTGGAACACGGCAGTTTCCCGTTGCCCCTTCTTTTGAAAGTAGAGCCCGAAATGTTCATGCGCGAGCCCTAAAAGCCCCTTCTTGTCATAGACCACGCCCAGGTTGTAATAGATCTCCACCCTTCCAGGATCTAACTTCAACACCTGTTGATACAAGGAGAGGGACTGATCCCATCGGCCCTTCTCCTGATATCCCTGGGCCAGGTAATAGAGGAGGGTGGTGTCGTTCGGGAAAGCATGCGAGGCGGCCTCCAGAGCATCGAGGGCCTTATCCACCTTTTGTGCCTGGAAATAGGCGATACCGAGCTCTCTCATGATATATGCGTCCTCTGGTGATGCTTTCAGGGCCTTTGATAAGGTAGATACGGCTTCATCGGTACGCCCCACCATGACATAAGAGACCCCCAGGCCGTAAAGGTTATCTACATCCTCTGGTTTTTCCCGGAGCAGAGAGGAGTATTTGTCAATCCCGTCCGCCCCTCCCTTCTCGTTGAGGAAAAGTCGTATCTGGATCTTTTTTAAATCCCCGGCCGCAGGGGGACGTTTTGTGAGGGATTTGGGGGTAGCCATGAAGGTATCGGATAGGTAGGTGATGCGAGTGTCGACTCCGGGATGGGTGGAGAGATAGGTAGGGATGTCTGGCGAGGTAAACCGCTGCCAGCGATAGATCTTTTTGAGGAAGACCACCATGGCCTGGGGGTCATACCCCGCATCGGTCATGTATGTGATCCCCTTTTGATCCGCCTCAACCTCGTTTTCCCTGGTATATTTGAGCATCAAGGATTGGGCCATGGCCATGGCGCCGGTGGTCAGGGTAGCGGCGCCCTTGGCGTCTTTGGAAAGGAAGGCCCCGGCGATGATGGCCGCCAGGGTGACGAGGGAGAGGCGCTGGGCCCTATCCATTGCCTTGTCGATATGCCTCAGCACGCCATGACCGGTCTCATGGCCGATGACCCCGGCCAATTCGTCTTCTGTATCCACCAAGCTGATCAGTCCGCTGGTGATGAAGATATGCCCTCCGGGGATGGCGAAGGCGTTGGGCTCCTGCTCTTTGACCACATAAAAGCGATAGTCAAAGCGGCGATCCTGAGCGGCTTCGATGATGCGCCTGCCGATCTCATCCACACATTTTTTGACAAGAGGATCGTGGACGATAACCACCTTTTGCTGGATCTCAAGGGCGAGCTTGTCCCCCCGCTCCCTTTCTTCCTCCACGGTCATAGCGGCGATCCCCGCAGTGGGGAGGGAGACAGAGCAGATGAAACAAAAGGCGCAAAGGGTGACGATAGCTCTCATGGGAAGGGATGAAGATACCCACCGGCTCATAGTTAGCTACTCCTCATCTAACTTAAAGAGTTTTTTGACCGCATCCACATATGACTCCCCTTCGGAGTTCCGGCTCGTCCGCTTCAAGAGGGTGATGGGACCGTGGAGGATCTTTTTGACGATGGCCTCGGAGAGGACCTCCATGGCCCTGCGTTCTTTGTCTGAGAGTTCCGGGAGGGCAGAGAGGGTTTTGTCCAGCTCTTTTTCCCTCATTTCTTCCACTTTCTCTTGCAACGAGACAATGGTCGGTATCACCTCCAGGGACTGATACCAGTTACAGAATTTTTCTACTTCCGTAGCGACGATCTCCTCTGCCCTGCGGGCCTCGTGCTGGCGATCCTTAATGTTTGCTTCCGCAACGTCCTGCAGGTCATCGATATCGTAAAGGTAGACATTATCGATGGTGTGTACCTGTGGATCGATATCCCTGGGCACGGCAATATCAATGATGAAGAGGGGACTATGCTTTCGCTTTCTAATTATCTTAAAGACCTCTTTCCTCGTCACGACAAAATCAGGTGAACCGGTGGAGCTGATAACAATATCAGCGCGCAAGAGGGCATTGGAGAGCTCCGAGAAGGGGATCGCCTCCCCGTGAAATCGTTCGGCCAATTCCATCGCTCGCTCCCAGGTCCGGTTGGTCACCAGGACCCTTTTGACGCCCGCGCGGACCAGGTGATGAGCGGCCAGTTCGCACATCTCGCCCGCGCCGATAATCAAGACCTCTCTGTCCTCCAGATGGGCAAAGATCTTTTTTGCCAACTCCACGGCAACAAAACTTACCGACACCGCCCGGTTCCCAATGCTGGTCTCGGTTCGCACCCGCTTGGCCACGGAGAAGGCCTTATGAAGCAGCTTGTTCAACAGGGTGCCGATGGTCCTGGTGGCGTGAGCTACACGATAGGCCCCCTTGATCTGGCCCAGGATCTGAGGCTCCCCCACTACCATGGAGTCGAGGCTAGAGGCCACCCGGAAGATGTGTTTCACCAATTCCTCCCCTTGCAGGATATAGAGGGTATCCTCGAACTCCGGCAGGGGGAGACAGTGCTGTTGGGCAAGAAACCCCTTGATCTCCTCGACGCCCTTCTCCGGATCCCTCGTGGCTGCGTAGATCTCCACGCGGTTGCAGGTGGAGAGGATGAGCCCCTCGGTAAGATTGGGGAGGTTATAGAGCGCCTTCATATAGCGATCCAAGTCCTCCTCGGGGAAGGCGATTTTTTCCCTGATCTCGATCTGAGCCGTGCGGTGATTGAGTCCGACCAATATTACTTCTCTCATGGGTTAACCAGACCACTGAGTATAGGTATGGAGTCCTTCCAACAGGAGGTTGACCCCCAGAAAGGTGAACAGCACCGCCCCGAATCCCACGATTGCCATGATGGCAGCCTTTTTCCCCCGCCACCCCACCCTCAGTCGCTGGTGCAGGAGGGCGGCGTAGAGCAGCCAGGTGATCAGGGACCAAGTCTCTTTGGGATCCCAACTCCAGTACGACCCCCAGGCGTACTCGGCCCACACTGCACCGGTGACGATCCCTATGGTCAGCAGGGGAAAGCCGATGGTCAAGGCTCGATAATTGATTTCATCGAGGACCTCCAGAGAGGGGAGCCGTCCTGAAAGTCCTCCGACGCGTTTGGATTTGACAAGGCTCTCCTGAATAAGATAGATCACCCCGGCGCAGAAGGCGAGGGCGAAAATGGCGTCCCCCAAAAAGGCAAAGGTGACGTGGATGGGGAGCCACCAACTCTTCAGCGCAGGGGGGAGGGCGGGGATTGCCTTCGGCAGCGTTGCGGCCCAGATGATCAGCAACAAGGCGAGAGGGGAGACAAAGGCCCCTAGGACTTCCACCTTGTGTTGATATCGCAGCAGCAGAAAGAAGCCGACCACCATCCACGCAAAGAAAGAAAGAGATTCATGGAGGTTGACCACAGGGGTATGGCCTGCCTCGATATATCTCAGAATGAAGGTAAGACAATGAGAGACAAAACCCAAACCCAGAAGATACCGCCCGACCCAGGCCGCCCTCTCATGCGTGAATATTAGGTAGGTGAGATAGGCGATAGTGCCGCAAAGATAGAGTATCAGCGTGACCTGAAAGAGATGGACGTTCATTATCTCAGACCTTTTTTGTTGTTTTCTTTTTTTTCTTTACTGACCGTGCAGGGCACTTTTTATTCATCTTATCATAGAATAGAATTTTTTGAAAAGGCTACCAGTTCCTCGTAAGTCGGTGAAAGCTCCAGTTCATGGGGAGGTAGAAGAGGGGATGGATGCGCGGGGATTTGATGATCCTGTGGAAGAGGGATCTCAGGGAAAAGACCTCCTTCCATATCCGCCGCATACCCCGCTCCAGTTCTGCTGTACTCATCAGGAGTGGTTGATAGACGGCGTTGAGGGAATCGTAGCGCTCCCAATCCCGGTGCAGGATCCTTCCCGCCCCTTCCAGTTTCTCAAAGGACTCCGTGCCAGGATAGGGGGTCATAATAAAGGCCAAGGCCCAATCGAGCTGGTTTTCGCAGATGAAGTCAGTGGTCCTCTGGAATACACCAGGGTCGTCGTCATCAAGACCCACGATAAAGGTCCCCATGATCCCCATCCCATACCCGTGGATCTTGTTGATTGCCTCCTGATACTGAGAGGGTTTGTTAAACCCCTTCTTCATGCGCTTGAGGTTTGTGGGGGAGAGGGATTCAAAGCCGATGTTGACGGCGATACAGCCGCTTGCGGCGAAGAGCCTCAGGAGCTCATCATCTGCGGCGATAGAGACCGGGGCATGTCCCCACCACAGGAGGTCATAGTCCTTTACCAGGGAGAGGAGTTCGACGGCGAATTTTCTATTGGAGACCACATTGTTATCGATAATATATAAGAGCCTGCGCTTTAAAAAATAGGGGAGGTCTTTGCTGATGGCGGAGAGGGGCCGCTTGGCCCACGGGGGCATGACCGGTCCTTGCCCGAATATGGCATCGAGCTCCCTGGCAATCTCCGGAAGGGGGCGGGTGCGATACCGATTGCCGAAGAAACGCGATACCTGGCAAAAGTCGCACCGGTGGGGACAGCCCCGGGTCGTTTCTAGGAGTTTCAAGGGGAAATAGTGGCGATGGTTTAACAACTCCCTCCTCGGCAAGGGTATCTCATTTCCCTTAATCCATCCATTGGATCGGTATATCTTTTGTAGATTGCCCTGGCGAAAATCCTCCAGAACCTGGGGCCATGCCCCCTCGGCCTCACCGATCACCACGGCATCCACATGCTCCAGGGCCTCCTGGGGCAGCACGCTGGCATGGACGCCACCCATGACCACCGGCACCCCCCGCTTGCGGAATTCCTCCGCGATCTGGTAGGCCCGGGGTGCCACTGGGGTCTGGGCCGAGATCCCCACCAGGTCTACCTTCTCATCGAAATTAACGGATTCATAGGCCTCATCCACGATCCGCACTTCGGCATCAGGCGGGGTCATGGCAGCCACACAGGGGAGGTTGAGGAAGCCAAGGCGGAAGAGGAATGCCTCCTCTTTCTTCCTCTCGCGCTCCGGTGCAATAAGGAGGATTTTCATAGAAGATATAATCTCCAAAAAATGTGAATTTTTATTATATCGTGTGACAGAGGGAAAATTCAATGGGAAAAGGCGTTATATCCCCGGAATTCTCCGCAGACATGCGGCATTTCAGTGCAAGGGCTCTTGCAGCATTATGGGTTTCCTGCACGTGATTCGGCATCCCCTCCGAGGCCACCTTTGCTCATTAATTTTTCCTTGACAAACGCGAGCGCACGGTATAATAATCTACCGGTCGGCAGGTAGGTAGGAATGGACAAGAGAGAAGAAATCTATGAGAAAGCCCTGGAGCTGTTCATCGCGGAGGGTTATGACCATACCCCCCTATCACGGATAGCTAAGGCCTTGAATCTCACCAAGGCCGGGCTCTACCACTATTTTCATAGCAAAGAGGAGTTGTTATTTTTTATCCATGAACATAATCTGAAGAAGGATTTTCTTCCAATTCTCGATGCAGCAGAAGGAATTTCAGATCCTGAAGAACGTATCGCCAATTTTTTAAGAAATTACACCAAAAAAGCCCTCACCAAAAATGCAGCCGCAAAGGTACTCATCCATGAAATCAATAAGCTGGAGCCCGCACATCGTGACGAAATAAGAAAAACCTGGAGACGGGCGTTTGACCTGCTATACAAGGCGATTGCGGAATTGGAAGAGTCAGGCAAGGTAAAGGGGGTGAATAAAGCCTTTGCGACTTTTGCTGCCATAGGGATGTGCAGTTGGACATTCTATTGGTTCGACTATGATCGCATGGAATCGGGTGGGAAATTGGCCGATACCTACGTGGATATTTTTTTTAATGGGTTGCTCAAGGGTTGATCGGTGTACGAAGAACCCACCGGCCTTCAGAAAGGGACTTACGCGTGAGGGAAGTGGTTGTAATGATGGGAAAAAGAATAACATTACAGACCAGTTTCGCACTTCCCGGTTCAGGCTCCGACACGATGACACTTCCTGAGGGAGTCGAAACAGTCGGTGATCTCCTGGGGCATATGGGCGAGCAGATTAATTTCACATTTATTGATTTAGAGACCGGTAGTCTTGAAGAAGACCTCGAGATTATCGTCAACGAAAAAGAGATTTGGTTTTATCCGTCCGCATTGAACACCCCTTTAAAGGATGGCGACAAGGTGGAGATATATCTGCTCCCACTTGGGGGGGGATAAACGTAGTAAGGTTGGTATTGGAAGGATTATTTTTACGGAGGGAGATGGAATGGTGACATTTTACCGGAGACTGCCAAAGTTTGACTATGTCAGACCAAACAGTATGGATGAGGCCCTCGATATCCTTGCTCATGGCGGCAGCGGCACATGTCGAGTGTACGCGGGAGGCACCGATTTGATTCCACGGCTGAAAGGGAGGATTGTGGACCCACCGGAGACCCTCGTCGATCTAAAGGGCATCCCCGACCTCGATTATATCGATTATGATGAACAAAACGGGCTGCGAATAGGGGCCCTTGCTTCCATCCGTTCAGTGGTGACCTCATCGATAGTGAAAGAAAAATTCCCTATATTAGGCCAAGCGGCCGGAAGCATTGCATCCATCCAGATCCAGAACCGGGGAACCCTTGCAGGGAATATATGCAATGGCCTGCCTTCGGCCGATGCCGTCCCCTCTCTGCTCTGTTTGGGAGCCCAATTGCTTTGTGTGGGGAAAAAGGGGGAACGCCGCATTAAGATGGAGGATTTCCACGAAGGCCCCGGTGAGACGATACTTAATTCGGATGAGCTTTTGCAAGAAATCCAACTTCCTCCAATGCCTGCGCACAGCAAGGGTGTGTACATAAAATTATCCCCCCGAAGTCGCATGGACCTGGCGGTGGTTGGCGTGGCAACCGTTATTGCGTCCGAGAACGGGCTCACGAGTGATGTAAGGATAGGCTTGGGTGCTGTCGCTCCGCGGCCCATGCGAGCTCAAGGGGCAGAAACCCTTCTCACCGGAGTGGCGGCGGATGATGAGGCGATCAATAAAGCGGCCCGCATGGCCTCGAAAGAATCAAGGCCGATCAGCGATCACAGGGCTTCTGCGGAGTATCGCAGGATGATGGTGGAGGTCCTGGTTAGACGGGCCATACATCAGGTCCTTTCCAGAGCTTAATGTCTTGTCAAAAAAACAGGAGATCGAAATGGAAAAGAAAAAAATACACTTTACCCTCAATGGACACTCCCACGAGTTGAGTGTTCAGCCCTGGAAAACACTGCTTCAAGTCATACGTGAGGATCTGAAGCTGACAGGGACCAAAGAAGGCTGCGGGCATGGAGAATGCGGTTCCTGCACTGTGCTGATGGAAGGGAAAACGGTCAATAGCTGTCTGGTACCGGCAGTCGAAGTTGATAATAAGGAGATTATCACCATCGAAGGCCTGAGTGCAGGAGAAACACTTCACCCGATACAGGAGGCCTTTGTCAGCCATTCGGGGATGCAATGCGGCTTCTGCACGTCTGGTATGATTATGTCAGCAAAAGCCCTCTTGGACAGCAATCCCAATCCCAGCGAAGGGGAAATACGGGAGGGGATCACGGGAAATTTCTGCCGGTGTACCGGCTACACGAAAATCATTGAATCCATCAGTGCCGCGGCCGAGGCCATGAAGGGGGAGGAATAAAGATGCACGTGTACTCTGTTATAGGGAAACGGGTCCCCAGGATTGACGGGCGTGTAAAGGTCAGGGGCGAGGCCAAATTTGCGGCCGATTACGAGATGCCCGGCATGCTCTGGTGCAAGATCTTGAGGAGCCCCTACCCACACGCCAAAATTATGAATATAGATACAAGCCGTGCGGAAAGGCTTGTGGGAGTGAAGGCCGTCTGTACGGGAAAGGATTTTGGGGGATGGACATGGGGATGGATGCCCAAAACCCGTGATGAACCTCCTTTGGCAGTAGGCAAGGTACGATATCTGGCGGAGGCCGTGGCTGCGGTCTCAGCAGTGGATGAGGAGACGGCCGAAGAAGCAACAGAACTCATCCAGGTGGAGTATGAGGAACTGCCCGGCGTTTTTGATCCTGAAGATGCCATGAAGGAAGGTGCCCCCCAGATCCACGACCATGCAGAGAATAATGTAAGCTGGGATTTCCACATGGACTTCGGGGACGTAGAAAAGGCGTTCGCCGAGGCGGACCTTGTTCGTGAGGACCGCTTTGAAACGGGGAGGGTGATCACCGGCTATCTGGAGCCGCCCGCTGCGGTCGCCTACTGGGATTCCTCGGGTATCACGATCTGGGCAGCAAAGCAGAGCCCCTATTTTGTGTATCGCCACCTGGCTGCCTGCTTTAAACTACCCCTGAACAAGGTCAGAGTTATCCAGCCCTTTATCGGCGGGGGGTTTGGCGGCACAAAAAATGATTCTTTGGCAGGAGACTTCTGTTCGGTCCTTTTTTCAAAAATGACCGGGAAGCCCGTCAAGTTCGTCTATTCCATGGAAGAGGTCCTCATGACCTGCCGGCGCCGTCATAACATGATTATCCATAACAAAATGGGTATGAAAAAAGACGGAACCATTACGGCCATGCACAGCCGGGTGATAGCAGATGGCGGGGCCTATACCGCCATTGGGCCTTTGACCATGTATTTGACAGGCTGTATGAGCACACTTCCATACACGTTGCCCAATTTCAAACACGATGCCTACCGGATTTTTACCAACAATCCTATCGGGGCCGCCATGAGGGGACATGGGGTTACCCACACCCGGTTTGCGGCAGAAATCCAGATGGAGATGATGGCGGAGGAGCTGGGGATCGATCCGGTGGAGGTGAGGCTGAGAAATGCTATTACCGCTCCCCACGAGACAATCAATAAGGTCACGGTTGACTCCTGCGGGCTCAGTGAGGGCCTCCATACCCTTTCGGAGCACCCCGCTTGGAAGGAAAGGGAAAAAGCAAAGAAGGGGAAGGGTCCTCTATCCCATGGCGTCGGAATATCAGGGACATCCTATTTGGGGGGAGCCAGACAAAGGGGCCATCAGTCCTGCGGCGCCGTCGTCCGCGTGTGCGAAGACGGCACGATAAATTATCTGACCGGGGCCACGGACTGCGGACAGGGATCGGATACGGTCCTGGTTCAGATCATTGCCGAAGAGTTGGGACTGAGTGTGGAAGATATCGATATCAAGAGGGTCGATACGGCCGTTACCCCCTGTGATGCAGGCAGTTACGGGAGCAGGGTGACGGTTTTGGCCGGTGAAGCGGCACAAAAGGCGGCGCACGATGTCAAGTCGCAACTGGCCCGGGTTGCCGCCGAGAAATGGGAAGCCGACCCCGAAGACATCGTCTTCAGGAACGGGCAGGTGTTCGTGAGAACTTTTCCCGAAAGGTCAATGCCGTTCAGAAAGTTGGCACAGATTGCCTGTTACTCGGGCTCCGGAGCCGTAATTTTAGGCAGAGGATATTCACAATACGGAATCGAAGTTTTGGACTTTGACAAGGGGCTTGGGAACAGCGGGACTTCTTATAGCTTCACGTCACAACTGACCGCAGTGGACGTTGACATGGAGACTGGATTTGTGAAATGCACGGACATGGTCATCGCCCATGACTGCGGCAAACCCCTTAACCCGATCAATGTCGAGGCCCAGAGCCAGGGTGCCGCTGTACAGGGCATGGGACAGGCCCTCTATGAGCAATTTGTCATGGATCATGGCAGGACCCTTAACGCAAATCTTGCGGATTATAAGATGCCTCTTTCCTTAGACGGCCCCCACATTGATGTTATTGATATCATTACCGAGGACCCCCATGGGCCTTACGGGGCTAAGGAGGCATCGGAAGGGGCCATCGTGAGTGCACCACCCTCGATCATAAGCGCCATCCATGATGCAACGGGTGTCTGGTTTAAAGAGCAGCCCGTGACACCCGAAAAGATCGTTATGACACTAAAAAATAAGAAGAAATAAACAGTTGGTAGAGAACATGGGTCTCTCGTTGAAACGACTGAGACAATGAGGAGGTAATTGTGACGTTTGAAAGGGTAACGCTGGGCAGGACGGGGTTTTCCGTCACCCGCCTCGGCATCGCCTCAAGTTATGGCACAGACGAGGCCATGGTTGAGGAGGCAGTAGCACGCGGCGTGAATTATTTATACTGGGGGGCAATTCGGACCACAAGAATGGCCGAGGGTATTAAGCAGGTAGCCCGCAAAAATCGTGACGATCTCATTATCGTCGTGCACACGTTGACCCGCACCGTATCTTCCATAAACAGGGTTGTGCACAAAAGTATGAAGCGTTTGGGCGTCGACTACCTTGACGTGCTCTTGTTGGGCATGGGCGGATATCCTCACAAGCCCCGATCACGACTCATCGAACATTTCTATAAGCTTAAAGATGACGGGTCTATCCGTGCCTTGGCCATATCGAGCCACCATCGCCTCCTGTTCCCAGAACTTGAAAAGGCAAAGCATTTTGATATCTTCCATGTCCGCTACAATGCGGCGCACCGGGGTGCAGAGAAAGAGGTCTTCAGCGGCCTTCCAAAGACAGGGGGTCCCGGTCTAGTCTCCTTCACCAGCACTCGTTGGGGGAGCTTGCTCAACCCGGCTAACATGCCGCCGGGTGAATCCCCGCCCACTCCGGCCGACTGCTACCGCTTCGCACTCTCCCATCCTCACGTGCATGTAACGGTCTGTGGCCCGAACAGCATAAAACAGCTTAAAGAGGACCTCACTGCCTTGGATTTAGGCCCCATGAGCGAAGAAGAGCAGAAACGCATGCGCCGCATTGGTGACTATGTTTATAGAAAAGAGTCTCCGCTCAAGGCACAATTCAAATCGATAAAATCAATTACATGGAGAAGCAAAAAGTAGCCCACCAGGATATAGGTAGTAAGTGAGGTATCAACTTGAACATTGTCAAAAAAAGCCACAAAAACACGCATATCCATAAAAGGCTGCCGGGATATACTGCTTATTATTTTTGTAGTGTTACCTGCAGGGTTGAGATGTCTACCTCGTTGCCCTTTTTAATATTTTGATAATACCACTGCTTCTCTTTTATTGAATATATGAGCTTTTTATTTTTTGAAACCGTTAGTTCTTTCCCTTTTTGACTGGTAATGGAAAAGGTATAACCTTCTCCTGGGTTGACCAGGATGCGGTCTCCTTTTGGTGTGTAGATCATGCCGTTTATGGCATCTTTCCATTCATCAGGGTCTAGTCCAATATCGGTAAATCTGCGCTTCGCCCCTGTCTTGGGATATTTGCCGTTTTCTTTGTAGAATTTTTCTATTAAGTCAATCATGCCTGCGCTTATTTCTTTAAAGCTAGATCCTAAGCTCGTAAGGGGCGTTTCTTGTTCTTCCGGTGTGCCCGGTTCCTCCTGCAGCGCCATTTCCGGCAGGTAGTGCAGTGAGCACGCCACTACAGGATATGGTGAACCAACGAGTTCAGCCGCGATCAATATATATTCCCCTCCCAAGGGGCAATTAGACCCGCTTTGTAGGTATCCCTCATCGACCAATTGCTGAAGACTTTGGAGTTCTGCCTCGGGATGATCATGGTAATATTGGACGATGATATTCTGTACTTCACCCCTGTCTACATGGCATTGCGTTGCACGCGCCCTCTGGATGTAGTTGAGATATGAAGGAGTAGCGATGGAGGCCAACACGCCGACCATGGTGATGACCATCATGAGTTCTAAAAGGGTAAATCCCCTCTTGTCTTGTGCGTATCGTTTCATTTGCTCACCTCAGGGGCTGGAAGCTTTTTGCTCACCTGCATCTCCTTCAATCCGTGCAGCGCTGGGTTAGGGCAGCTTACTATCACATCTGCACCTGTATCCCTTATTTCATACGGCTTTTTACTGACCGGGCAGACCATGCCATTAGTATGCAACTGGCCTTCTTGGAGGAGTTTGGAAATGTGCCAGAGGTTCTTGATACACTGGTCGGTCTGGGCGTCGGTTGCATAGGTGCCTTGTCTGAGGGGTTGCCCCTCTTTTAAGGCGGCGATCAACCGGGGGGTTTGCAGCACCATGATGACGACGCCGGCCAGTATGATGGCCACTTGCACTACCAACCACACCCTGCTCTTCCTTTCCCGTTTTATCTGTGGTTTTTCCGGCGCTTCAGGGACATACTCCTCTGCACGCTCGATCATACAGCTGTTACAGTATTCAGCGCCCTGTTCATCCGCACCGAGCGTTCTGCCGCACCCGTTGCAAACAGTGTTTACCATTTCTTCGTCAGCCATGTTGTCTGTCCTTTCCCCATCTTATTGCCTTTTCTCAAGGACGGTTTTGACCTTTGCCAACAGGATATCCTTCTTGGTCGGTTTTGTGATATAGTCCACCGCACCAAGCCCCAATCCCCTGCTCATGTCTTCCGGATCGGACCGGGATGTCAGGAATATCACAGGGGTTTCAATCCCCTTTTGGCCCTTCATCTCCAGTAGCTTAAAGCCATCCAGGTTGGGCATGTTTACATCCGAGATGATCAGGTCAAAGGTATCTTTGCCTAACTGAAGAAGGGCGCTGACGCCATCTTCTGCAGGGGCTACTGTGTACCCGCTATTTTCGAGGAAGCGGGTTACCAATCGCCGAGAATCGTGATCGTCTTCAACCACGAGGATCGATATCCGATCCTTTATCTCCTTTTCCGCGATGGGTATGTGGGGACTTTCCTTTTGGGGGTCTTCCTTTTGAGGTTTCTTTTCTTCAAATGCCGATTCCTCCACCAGCACATGTTCGTAAATGTCCTTGGGAGCGAACAGGAGTTTTTTTGCCTTTTCCACTGCATGGGTGCCGATAAGAAAATCTCCCCTGTCTCTGATAAAATTTCTTATCTCAGAAATAGGCACCCCGGAGCGGACCATATCAGAGATTTCAGGATCAAAATTTATTATCTCATATATCCCTTCTCTGCCAAGGTAACCGGTGTTGTTGCACTTTGGACATCCGACAGGATGCGCAACCTGTGCGGGGATTCCGTCCGTAAATGGCGCAAGCATTGCTCTTTCTTCCGGTGAGATCCCCACTATCTGCTTGCAATGGGGACAGAGCTTTTTCAACAACCTTTGGGCAACAACGCCGATGATGGTATCCGCCATCGTCCCCCGGTCAAGCCCCAGCCTCTCAAGGCGGAAGATGGCAGTGGTGGCGTTGGATGTATGCAACGTCGTGACGGTCAGGTGGCCGGTGCTGGCAAAGTCTATCGACATCTTGGCGGAATAGGGGTCTCTGACCTCTCCCAGGAATAATACGTCGGGGTCCTGCCTCACTGCTGATTTGAGGAGGGATTCAAAGGTAATTCCGGCCTTTTCGTTTACCTGCTGCTGATTGGCATAGGCTATATTGTATTCTACGGGGTCTTCAACGGATATCAAGCTTCTGGTTTGACAATCGATATGGGATAGGAAGCTGTAGATGGTCGTCGTCTTTCCTGACCCGGTGGGCCCGACCATCAGGATAACGCCATGGGTTCGATTGGCAAAATCAGCCATGGTATTAACTTGTTTGTCCATCATGCCGAGTTCACTCAGGTCTTTTGGTTTGGCGCTCGGTTCCAGCAATCGAATAATAAGGCTTTCCCCATAAGGGGTGGACGTTGTAGCCAACCTCAGCTTGAAGGTCTTATTATTAATGGTTGCCGCAAAAGATCCGTCCTGCGGCTTCCTTCTTTCGGCCAAATCAAGGCCGCCGAGGACCTTGAGTCGAGAGATGAGCATAACGCCGGTGTTTTTTTTCAGAGCGAAAGAATCCTTCAAATCCCCGTCAACCCGGAAGCGGACGACGGTTTCATCTTCCTTGGGCTCGATGTGAATGTCGCTGGCCCTTTCAGTGACCGCCTTATTGATCATCGTATTGGCAATATACACAATCGGATGTTTTTTAATATCTGCTTCTGAGATTTGTTCAACCGGCTCGTCCATGGGGAATTGCCTGGTGGGTCCTTCGATTTCTTGTACGCTCCCACCCATAACGACCTTTTTGGTCTGTTGCTCGGCACCAAGGTCTGACTCATGCTGAAATAATAATTCTATATGTTCGGGTTCGGTTACGGCGAGCTTAAGGGCCTTATCCTCTCCGCTTATTTTTCTTAGATTATCCAGGGTTTCCAAGTTAAAGGGATTGCTCAGTGCAAAGGTGTTTCCTTCTGTTCCATTGCCGAGGGCAACGACGAGGTTTGTCTTGCAAAAAGGCCTGGGGAGGACCCCCAATTTGACATCATACGGGTTGATTTGGGAGTAATAGGGGAGCTTGAGAAAGTCAGCGATATATGTGGCCATCTGGCTGTTGCTGATCCCCAGGTGACGGGCCATGGAATAGATATGGGAGGGTGGCGTAGCAGCGACTTGATCTTTCTTTGTGGGATCAATATCTAATTGATCGAACAAGAATTGCTTGAAGTGAGGAAAATCGGATGGTTCAATCTTTTCCTCAGGGGTAGCGACGCCTTGTTTGAGTTCCTGCCACCGGCTATTTGTTGTGAGATGTATATGGACCTTTTCGAGGAGGGTTTCTTTTTGGACGGGTTTTACCAGGTAATCGAC
>CAZFIR010000258.1:0-6155 GCA_964519535.1 uncultured Thermodesulfobacteriota bacterium
TGTCCAAAGTCTTTCAACGGCCTCTGTGCATCCTTGGGAATCTCCTCTCCGTCCTTCAGCATTTTAACGGCTACCGGATAGGTCTGAGGCCTAATATATGTTGTCATCGTTTCATCTAACTTTGATAGACTCACCATTGTATTATCTCCTGTATACATAGATACAAACGATTAACGCTTGATTATAATTTCCACGCCAGGATTTATGAGCTCGTTGCTCGCAAGGCGGCAGAGAGGTATCTGGCACGATAAAGAACTGAGAGACCATATGAGGACTCACACCCACCGCTTTCACACTTCTCCAGAAAAGTCCCAGCGTGCCAAAATATTTCTTCTTTTTTTCATTTTTTTCCCTATCTTCAAGGTATGATCCCCCCTCTTCTCAGCGATCCCATGATCGATGCCCCAACGACGTCAACAACGGCGGTCCCGGCGTCTATGACGAGGGCGGCCCCGGTCATAAAGGACGAATCTTCGCTTGCGAGGAACACGCAGACGCCCCCCATCTCTTTAGGCTCTGCAAACCTCTTAAGGGGCAATTCCGCGGATATCAGGTCAAAATAGGCATCGGTGTCCATACCG
This sequence comes from uncultured Thermodesulfobacteriota bacterium, assembly GCA_964519535.1. GTDB lineage: Bacteria > Desulfobacterota > B13-G15 > B13-G15 > RBG-16-54-18 > CAYWLI01. Next base: position 582 of record CAZFIR010000258.1, read on the forward strand.
AGCATCTTCCCAAACTGGCCGAAGTCCTGCTCCGTCATGTCCGTCTTGACGCCACCTGGGCAGACGGCATTGCACCGAATCTTGTGGGGCCCGTAATCGAGTGCTGCCTGCTGGGTGAGCATGATGAGGCCCGCTTTTGAGGCATTGTAGGCCGGAAAACCAGGCAGGCATCGGAGTCCGCCAACGGAAGCAATATTGATGATGGATCCCCCGCCTGCTGTGATCATATGGGGTATTGACGCCTTCATGAGGAGAAAGGGACCGGTGAGGTTTACGCCGATCACTTGCCGCCAGGCCGCGGGGTCCAAATCAGCAACAGGCCCTTGGATACTGATGGCAGCATTATTGACGAGCACGTCCAATTTGCCGCCAAACTTCACCGTCGTCTCCACCATGCGCGCCGCATCCTCGTCCTTAGAGACATCCCCGGGACACGTGGTGATGCTCCCCTGGGGGAAGGATTTTGCGACCTTGTCGAGCATCTCCTTGCGACGGCCCGTAATACAGACCTTTGCTCCCTCCTCGATGAATCGCTCAACGATTGCGGTCCCTATGCCGGTACCTCCTCCGGTGACGAGTGCTACCTTTCCTTGCAGTTTCATGTCATTGCCTCCTTAGAAAGATTTTGCATCAACTGGCGCAATGCATCCTGCCTTATCTCCGTCTCGCTCTCTCAGCTATCCGAATCTCACTGCAATAAGCACAGAACGCTCCCTACTAACTAATGGTGCGTTGCTCCTCATACAAACATTAAAAAACCTACTCAGGTACACGTACATGCACCTGGTAGGTATCACCAGAAAAAAATATACCCATATCGTTTCAATGAATTAATCAAAGTTCTGTATACAAAATAATTTTCTCTATCAAGAATGGCTGGCACGCTAGCATAATTCAAATTAGATGTCAATATTAAACAAGCTGCGATACGGCAGGGAGTGGTTGCTTGACTTGTGATAAATTCCGTGTATTATTTTAAAAAAACTTTTCCAAGGAGGGAGACCATGGACTATTGGAAAAACTATCTGGGCATTTTTTTGAAGGAAGAAGATGTCGAGATGGCGAAGATGATGCATGGTTTTGTAGAAAAGGAGATCATGCCGGTGCGGCACCAGATTGACGATGACAAGGACCACAAATTGATCACCAAGATCTTACAGGGGTTGACAAGCGTGGGCATGCAAAAGGGGCCCTTCCCGCCGGAGTACGGGGGGATGGGGGCTTCATCGGTGGTCACCAGTGCGGTGTTGCACGAGGAACTCTCCCGGGGAGACAGCGGTATTTGCACCGCATTCAATGTCGGGGCCTGGGCATGGTTTCCAGCCCTCGTATCCGGCAACAAGGCGGTGTTGGACGCCTTTGCTCCCCTGTTCTGCGGCGACGAGCTGAAGCTGGGCTGTTTTGCCATGACCGAGCCCGGCGGACCCCATGGGGGCGGTGGCTGCGACATCGAAAATCCCTCCCTGCACGGGAAGAAGATCAGGACCATGGCCAAACTCGACGGAAATGAGTGGGTCATCAACGGACAGAAGATGTGGACATCCAACAGCGGGGTGGCGGATCTGTATTGCGTCCTCTGCACCACCGACCCCGAGAAGGGGGACGAGGGTATTGCCTTGATCTACGTCCCCGCGGATGCCAAGGGCCTCTCCTTCGGCAAGTGGGAGAAGAAGGCGGGGATGGAGGCCGACGTGAATTCCGCCATGTATCTTGAGGACGTGAGGGTCCCCAAGGAATACCGGGCAGCCGGTCCGGGGAAGGATGCGGAGTTGCTGCACTTCAATGTGATGCTGGCGCGGATCGTCACCGCAGCCTCAGGGTTGGGAAATGCCCAGGCGACCTTTGAGACGGTGCTTAAGTATACCGGTGAAAGGATCGTCGCGGATAAGCCCATCAGGGACCACTCCATTGCCGCGGGGATGTTGGCGGACATGGCCATCGGGATAGATACCGCAAGGAACGCTTATCTGATGGCTGCCTATATGGTAGATCACCCCGAAACATACGGCCCCCCCGTGTCGGATTTTATCCTTTCCAAGGCCAGCATCGCCAAGGTCCATGCAGCCGAGGTGGCGGTGATGGTGACCAATAAGGCCATGGAGCTTATGGGCTCATTCGGCTATGTGAGGGATTACAACGTCGAAAAGTATTGGCGTGACTGCAAGATCGTACAGCTCTGGGAGGGCGGAGCGCAATTGGGCAGATTCGACGTCTGTCGCGGCTATTACGATTGCAAGTTATAGATAAGAAAGGGATCACTTCGACTTTCTCAACGCTCCTGTTGATTTCTAGCAGCGGGGGGCGCACTCGTGTGAGAGGGGCTCCTTGAACGATTCATCGGTTTCAAGGAGCCTTCCTCGCGTTTCTATCGGTAAAATCCGCAGACCAGCAAACCGTAAGCCGCTCCTTCCGTTCCCGCCTGTGTACCGGTTGCCCCTCCTTCCGGTGAACTACGAAAAATATTGAGAGGGAGTTTCTCGTGATGAGAGTTTTCAGCAAAAGCAGTCCATTGGCCTGCAGTCAGGCTCACTGTGACTCAGGGCAGTTTCCGGTGTAATCCGAGCGGCTATGAACGGGGTGAAAAAGGAGGCCGTTTTTATATTGTCCTTCTTTGGATCCTTTGCGTTATACGTGCTGCTACTTTTTGAGCAATTTTTGTTTCAATGTCTCAACAATTTTTCGAACTTTTTTCTTATGCGCTTCTCCACCAATGGTGTATGAATGAGGTACCCATTGCATGTCCCGTAAGTTTGCAATCATGCCGGGGAGTAAGTCCCAGGGGATGGACATCAGTATGAGACCTTCCGGGAATAGTCGTCTCGATTTCATGCCAAAACCAAAACCGGCGACCGTAAAATTCAGTTCGCCGCTTACGTATGGATAAATGTACAACCATGCACATCCCGCCACCGGCGTTCCCTTGATGGACCACATGTTCCCGCTCGTATAACTGTGTGCCCTCAGTAATGTCTCCGCTTGACTTGTGTCGGCAAGAACAATTAATATGTCCGGCTCGAATGACAGTTTGTCCAAAGGAGCAAAGGCGACATAGTTGATAGTATCCTTGGCAAGTCTTGGCAGGTACTGATAGAGCCTTCTGTTGGCACGCGCGTCCTTAAACACCTCCAACTTGGGTCCTACGAGCCCGCCTTCGAAAATTGGGTCATGCTCCTCCATGCCCAATAAAAGCGGCCCGATACACGTGAAGTTTCCCTTTGTCACGTAAAATGCGTTTCCTTCCTGTGCCTCGACAAGCATCTCGCAAAAATCCAAGATCTTATCGAGCTGCTTCATTCCATCCGGTTGCGATGGCAAAAACTTTACCCCTACGGGCCTTCTTTCGAAATTAAATTCGTTGAATATGGATAAGTCTTGTTTAATTGAGCTCATCTCCTTCTCCTTTTTATTTTTAAGTGTGCTGTTAACCCCGTTTCTTATTTTCAGTTTATGGGGAGAGCAGCACCTGCTCACCAAATTGCTCTGATAGTGCAGATGAAAGGGCATCGAGGGCCTTTTGGTCTGTGAACTCCACCATCAGTTCACCTTTTTCACCCACCACAAGCGTCCCGTGCTCCTCGATCACACCCAGAACATCAGAAGGTTCAACGGTCCACCAGCCGCGCGTCCGCATGAGCAGTTCCCGCCCCTTGAGCCTCTTGGGCGTGACAAGATCAATGGTGCGAAACCAGGCGTCCCAGCCTATTTCTGCCGGAGCCTTTAAGACCGGGCTCACTGGGTCATGATAAATGCGGCAGCGGCCGAATAGGCGTAACCGGATCAATGAAAAACCTCCTTGGCAAGCCTTTCTACTTCTTTTCCCTCCGGTAGTATGCCCTCAGGAATCTCGTTTCCTTCTGAACCGATGATCTTTGCAAGACAATGGACATAGATCGCAGAGGCCATTGCTTCATCCATGGTGATGCCCATCCGGTTTGCTGCACCCCAGGCCCTCTCGAAGAGGGCACGTGTTTGCTCTCGCCATCTCCTGGTTCGAAGGTCATAGGGTGAGATATCAAGCTGTCTGAGGAATGTATGCTGAGCCGACTCCATCTCTTTAAAGACCTTTCTCATGAGCTGTACCGATGGATCCCGACCCCATTCATCTATCGCTGTCATTGGCAATTCGCCCCTTTGCTTTCTGCTTCAATGGCAACATCCGAGCAATCTTCTTCAGTGAAGTCCCTTCCTCATGGTGCTTTCATATTATATCCGTTCAGGTGGATGACTGGCAAGGAGCACGTACGTTACAATCCTCGTCCCTCTTGGAGCACCCATTGCGCTCGCGCACCGTGCTCCAGACTCACTCATTTAGTTAGAGGGAGATCTTGGTGTGGCACCGCGGGCAGAAGTGATATCCCTTGTGGTCAGTGTCCCCCAGGGTGTTGGAGAAGTACATCACACATCGGGGGTCTGGACAGTGTTCGAGACCTTCAGTATGACCCAGCTCATGTACCGCTTCCTTGGCCGCCCGTAGGCGCAAAAGGCTGGGATCGGGTGCAAGTCCGTAGAAATCCTGCCGCAAGCGGGTGAGGGTTATCAAAGCCCTTCGTCCTTCCGGGTCAGCCAAACCAAAAATGAAATTGAGCCTCGACGCAAAGAGATCTTGATCCACGATCCCTAATACTCGTTCGTCGGCCTTCCCCTCTTGCAAGGTCAGCAGCAGCGAACCAGCGTTGTACTGGCCGCGGAGAGGTTCATAGGTCCAGACGGGCATCGAGATTGTTGATGCGAAGTTGACCTCCGTGCCGAAGACCTCCTGCAATCTCTCCTTCAGCTCCGTCAAGACCTCTTGGGATACTCGCTCAAAGGGTACCAGGGTGATCATCTTTGTGCAGCCCGGGAAATGTGGGATAAAGGCGGGGAATGCACCCCGCTACGCGTGGGAAGACGTGCTTAATCCACCTTCTCCGGCTCGATATGCCTCATTGTTTTTTCTCAAAGAGATGTCGGTTACGCTCCCTGTCCTCTACCGTCACGAGGTTCCCCAGCACGCTCTCTATCGTATCCTGCGGGTGTCTCATCTTCATTCGTGCCTCGATGTCCAGTAGGTCCATGATGTCATACTTCTGGTAATCCAAAATCAGGTCGTATTCTTCGTTTATCCTCTGGGCAACCTGTGCCATTTCTGTGAGCAAGGGTGTCTTGTGTGCATCCGCAATGAACGTCTGTTTCTGCGTTTTTATGGGGGGCTTCACTGGCGCTTCTCCCCTGATCTGCACCAGTGCCTGCTCGGCTGCAAAGCGGACATAGGACTGGGCATCACGTGACGCTACCTCCTCGAGAGGGCCGATGGCCTGTGAACCCCCGCTTCTGCCGAGGGATGCGGCTGCGTTCATCCTCACCAAAGGGTTGTCATTCTTCAGCGCCGTGATGATCAGCTTCATCGCTTCATCGCCGCCTATGTTCTCCAAGGCCCAGAGGGTATTCATCCGTACAAACTCATCGGAATCTTGGAGCATCTTCTCCAGCGGCTTTACCGCTCGAGAATCTCCGATCTCTCCCAAGGCCTTAGTCACCTCCCGGCGCACTCCTTCATCCTCATCCCGCAGTGCCTCGATCAAGGCCTCCACCGCC
>CAZFIR010000259.1:0-2852 GCA_964519535.1 uncultured Thermodesulfobacteriota bacterium
AGGCCTACATGTCCAGGGATCTGGAGCGGTATATGGGGTTGATCTCAAGAAATTATCAGAACTACCCACGGGGCCAGCACAGACTGCGCAGAACCATCCATAACGACTTTAAGGCCCTGAACAACATCGTCCTGCGCTTCAGCGTCGATCAGGTCTATGAACTAGAGGGGGCGATCATGGCCGAAATGCACTGGCGGCTCACCTATGCCAGCCTCGACCAACCCAAGGAAGGATATGTCGAGATCCTATTCGACCCTGTAGATCAGCTCAAAATTCTGCTTCAGGAAAAGGACCGCTATTTCGGAGCAGAACCTAAAGAGTGATTGGGACGTGAAGGCCACCTGGAACACATGATGATTGCAATGTAATAACTACACAAATCCCCCATAAAATCCACTGCCTCAGGGAAGGGGGATCTCATGGCCTGAGCGGGACGACTTCATCAGTCTCGATGCCTCAAGAAAAGAAAAACGGAGCAGGGGACAAAACCTTATGGGGGTTGAGGGGTGTCATCTCCCTATGTGAACCTTTTTTCGATATCCGGAGACTTATCTATTGAGCGCCCATAAACGACCATCTGACGATGGAAAACTTTTGGAGTTGATAGCAAAGGGAGACCACCAAGCTTTTCGAGTGATCTATGACAAATATTATAAGAGAATATACCTCTATTCCTATCGCCAGCTCGGCGAGGGGGAGGGTGCCAAGGAGGTGGCCAATGAGGTCATGTTGGCGGTCTGGAAAGGGGCCAAACAGTTCAGAGGGGAGTCAAAGCCCTCCACCTGGATATTCGGTATCGCCGTCAACAAGGTCCGCAAGGAGATCAGAAAGAGACCCCCTCATCATGAGGACTTGGATGCCGCTGAGAAAAAGGTAGACGAAAAACTCACACAAGATGATGTTACGTATCGCTCGGAATTGAGAAAGAGGATGAAACTAGCTATCGATAGATTGAGCCGAGAACACCGGGAAGTGCTCGACATGACCTATTATCAGGGACTCTCCATCAAGGAGATAGCCAAAATCATGGATTGTCCAGCCAATACGGTGAAGACCAGGATGTTTTACGCCCGCAAGCGATTGGGAGGAATCCTCCAGGAAATGGGCATAGAAATAGGAGGTGGGGCATGAAACTAAAAAAGAAAAGAGGAAGCCTCTGTCCCGAGGGGATGGATCTACTCCTTCCCTGGTATCTCAACGGTACCCTGGGGCAAGGGGAGAAAGAGGCGGTCAAAAAACACCTCAAAAGCTGCTCCATCTGCAAGGAGGAGTTCAAAGAGATCAAGAGAGAACAGAAACTCTATCAATCAACAACCGAGGAGATCCCTGTCCCTCAAACCTTCCCACACCTGATGGCAGCGATCGAAAAGAGGGAACAGGGAAGCGTATGGCAGCGGATCGCATCGCTCATCCCCAGACCGCAACCTGCCCTTGCCGCCGCGCTCATCGCCACGCAGTTCATCGTGATTGTGGGACTCGTAGGCCTCCTCGCCCTCAACCCCTGGGGTGCAGGGGAACGCTTTTATCGCACCCTCTCAGGTCCAACAAGCATCGAAGGGAAAGGGCCGCGACTTTCGATACTCTTTCAGGATGGAGTCCAGGAAAAGACAGCGCGGGAAGTCATCTTGGCGATAAACGGGACCATTGTTCGAGGCCCCTCCCCTATGGGGATCTATACGGTGGAGTTGCGATCTGTCATGAATCCTGAAGAAATCCAGGGGATCATCTCCGCCCTGCGGCAGAAACGGGATGTCATCAGGTTCGTGGAGGTGCAGGGGGAATGAGATGCCCGTATATCTTCGATTAGCCCTCGTCGTATTCCTCTGTTGTAGCAGCCTTTGTCCTATCATCTCACAATCTGCCCAGAAACCCGCTATGATGAGGGGACCAGATTGGTTCCTGACAGAGATTATCCCCCCCTCAAAGACCGTCATGAGGGGACAAGAGGCCGCCTTTGACATCCAGCTGACAAATCTTACCGGATCCCGTTACCAACGCGTCGAGGTATCCGTTATCCCCACGGTGCCGAGTCACAAGAGGTGGTTTGAGACCAAGCCTTCCCACATCCAAACCGTCCACCCCCAACAGAGCTTCACGGCACGGGTCAGCGTTACGCCCATCTATCAAGCCCCTCCGGGGACATACACCTTTTGCACTGCCATCGAAGTATCAGGGTGTCCACCTTTTATCATCAAAACCGGCCCTCGGGTGCAAGTCGTCCACGTCAAAGAGAACACCTCCCTGAAATCGATAGTACCCAGGGAGGTTCTGATAACGGTACGGGGCGACAAGCGGTCTGTACGACCCCTCCTGGAACGATTAAGGCAGTCCTACCGCCTGGAGGTGACAGAGGTCGCCGAACTGAGCTCGTTGGGAAAATCCCTCGTCCGCCTGCAAATACCTGACGGGCGCGCCGTCGAGGAGGTCCTGGAGATCATCTCCCGTGACCCCTACGAGATGTCTCCCCAACCCAACTATCTGTACCGGACCTCTGGGACAAAGGCCGATCCTCTCTCAGATCTCCAGTACGCCTTCAAGTCGCTCAATGCCGATCCATTGCCACCTGGTGTAGATGGCAGGGGGGTAAAGGTAGCCGTGATAGACACCGGTGTGGACTACGCGCACCCCGATCTCAAGGGGCGGATCGCACAAAAAAAGGACGTCACGGGTGGCGATTCATTCCAGCATGACCTCCACGGCACCGCTGTGGCCGGCATCATCGCAGCACAGTGTAAGAACGGCCTTGGTATCTGCGGCCTGGCCCCTGGGGCGAAGATCATCGCCATCAAGGCATGTCGTCCTATCGCCGAGGGGAAGATCACAGCCATGACGACCTCCTTTTGGCTCTCCCA
>CAZFIR010000260.1:0-2842 GCA_964519535.1 uncultured Thermodesulfobacteriota bacterium
TATCCTGATATGCTTGGGTATCCCCCATTCCCACCCCTCAGTATCCTTATAGGTAAGCACGGCCCTGACGCCTGGTAGCGCTTCCGCCTGGCTGGTATCAATATGTTTGATATTGGCATGGGCGTACGGGCTCCTCAAAACTTTCCCGTACAGCATGCCCGGCAGACTTATGTCATCGAAGTACTGCGCCCTGCCGGTGACGATTTCCCGGGCATCTTTACGCGGCGTTTCTTTACCTATGTGTCTATATTCTTCAGCCATTCTTATCACCCCTTCCGGCGGCATTGGACACGGCCTGAACCACCTCGTAGTGCGAGATACAGCGGCAGTAATGCCCTGCTAATGCCTGCTTTATATCCTCTTCTGTCTGTGCTGAATTATTATCGAGCAGCGCCTTTGCACTCATTATGATACCGGGAGTACAGAAGCCACATTGAAAGGCCGTATTATCGATGAAGGCCTGCTGCAGAGGGTGCAGTTTTCCGGTTTTCAGATCTTCCAAACCCTCGATAGTCACAATACTCTTACCATCACATTCCACCGTAAGGGTCGTACAGGATAGAATCGGCTTGCCATCCATAATGACCGTACAGGCGCCGCACGCCCCACGGTCACAGCCGATCTTTGTTCCGGTAAGCCCCAGCGTCTCCCTGAGGGTATGGGCTAAGGTGTCTGAAGGGGCCACCTGACCGTGCAGAGTACCGATTGACAAGCCATAAGGCGTGCCGTTTACGATAAGGTTGATGCTACGCTTATCGCTCACAAGATCCTCCGCCTCTTTACTTAATGCTCTCATTTCATCTTCTCCTTTCCCATTATCTTCCCTTGATTCCTTTCGCCGAATTGTCGAAATGGGGCAGATCGGCCGCCGCTCAGACCTCTTTTCTTCGGTCTGTTTCCCTTTTGCATTGCCATACCGCGACCTCAACTTTTTACTTTAATGGGGTCCAGCTAAGCTTCATCATGTATTGCTTCTATATCGGCACCCAGTTGTCGTGACAGCGCCTTACCTGCCTCAGCAACCGAGGGGCCGAATTCCCTCGCAGCCTCCCCGGAAAAAAGCCCCAAGACGACGATATACCCGATAGGGGTTGTGCCGGGCCCGAGCACGGGTGCGGACACCGTATTGAGCCCCTGCATAATCTCTCCCACATCCACAGCAAACCAATCACGGCGACACCTCGCGAGTTCCTCATTGAGCCGGGCCCTGTCGAAATTCTCCGGTTTTCCGTGAAAATAGAGATCGTCATCGTGCAGGAGACGATTGAGTTCCTTCTGTGGAAGGAATGCAGCAATCGCTTTGCCATGGGAACCATAGGTAAGGGGGAAACGACGCCCGACACGGATGGTGACGCCGATGTCACGATCAACCTCATGCTTCGCAGCGACAAATACGTTTTTCTCGGCTATCAACCCCAGAATTGCAGTCCCTTCCGCCTTGCGTGCCAGCTCCTGGAGCATCGGCTCGGCAAGGCGCGGTGCGTTGAGATTGTCGAGAAATCTCCGTGAAAGCCCGATGAGACCCGGGCCAAGGGAGTAACCTTTTCCCCCGTTGTTCCTTTGGATAAGCCCGAATTTTTGCAGCGTGCGCAAAATTGAGAAGGCCTTGCTTTTATGGATGCCTACCTGTGAAGAGATCTCTATAAGGCTCATATGGGGGGACTCGGCGCGGGCCAGACAAAACAACACACGGGAGGCTTGCTCCACTGCCGGCACTATGTATCTTTCATGAGAACTCTGTTCCTGAGAATACATCATGGTTTTGTATATAAAACCCATGTTTTATATACAATACATACCATCACAACAATCAGATTGTCAAGCAAGAATTTTTCCTCTGTGGCTTTGTCGCAGGTAGTCCTTATCGGGTGGGTAGCTCGTTTAAGAACAGTCTAGGAAAAGACCTGCTCGGCAGTACCTTGATGGACGGCCATATTGCCTCATATAGCAATAGAGAGGCAGGTAATCAATCCATAACGACGGTGAGGGCGCCGCATGTCCCCCTGGTCGCACGCTATTTCCTCCCTGCAAGACCTACGTAATCAGAACATCCCGTTGGGATTCGCGGATTCTTCCGGAATCTCTTGGATGACGTCCCAATGCTCGTCGATCTTGCCGTTCTCTAGCCTGAAAATTTCTATGATTGCGCGCCCCCACATATTTGGAGGACGTATTGAGTGCACGTGGAGAATGACATAGTCACCATCCGCCAAAACCCGCTTGATTTCGCTCCGTGCTTCCGGGAAATTCGTCTTGAGGAATTCAATGAAGGCCTTGAGTCCTTCCGGCCCGTCTGCCACGAGGGGATTGTGCTGCTTGTATCGGTCTCCCATGTATTTGCTGGCAGATGCAAAGTCCTTTTTGTTAATAACGAAGTCGTAGAACTCCTGCACAGCTTTCTTGTTGGCTTCAAGAGATGATCCCACCTTGGCACCTCCTTAGCTGAAGGATTATCTCAGTATATATTCCTGGTGAAATCCTCGTCAAGAATGTAGAGGTTTACCCCTGTCCTTCCTGAAGGGGAAACCAGCCTCCCTCTTAATTGCATCGATATCGAGTTCCTCTATAAAATTGATGATATTGGTCCAGACAACATGGTACCCAAAGCCCCCCTGGGTCATCTCTTTGATCGCCTCTTCCTTGGTCCACCCACAGACCGCTACGCGGTAGATCGCACACATAAGGCCGGTGCGGTCGGCGCCGTGCTGGCAGTGGACAAAGACCGGGGTGCGGTCGGCGTCCGTGACGATCTGCAGGAAGCGGACGATGTCCTCCCTCTCAGGATGCCATGCCTTCATATAGATGTGCTCGTATGCCAGGCCGGTATCACGGATCTCATCCC
>CAZFIR010000261.1:0-2578 GCA_964519535.1 uncultured Thermodesulfobacteriota bacterium
AGCCCTGAGATCGGCGATGGTAGCCGGACCGTAAAGGGTTCAATTGGAATCCCTTCGTAGGGATCAAACCAAGCGACTCGGCCGCCCTCCGTTCCAATGGCGACAAAGTACGACGGTGGCTCCGAATTCACCTCAGCGATCGCCAAGGAGACTATCCGATCATCTCCAAATTGAATCCTCCAAGCTGTCTCCAGCGTCCACCACCACCAATCACCCAGCTGCATGCGTATGAATCTTAATCCGTATACCCAACCGTCTGATGTTCCCACAACAATATCCGAGTTGGGAGCTTCAAGGACGGAAGCGGAGATTGGGTGCCCCAAACCGTAAGGAAAGTCAACCAACTCTTCGCCATTGTCCTCCAAGGCGTGTATGTCACCATTCACGTCACCCAGTATGACTCGGCTACCCGGGCCCAGTATTGCCGAGCCTGCCACGGAATTTTCCAATTGAACAAACAAAGCCGAGCTGTCAGTTCCGGACAGAAAAGGCGTTCCGTCATGATTCCAGGCGAACACCCGGCCGTCCGGCAGATTGACCACCACCTCCATGTCCCCATCCCCATCCAGGTCCCCCACCAGAGGAGGATTCTCCGCCAGAGAGACGCCCACCGAGTCGGGCCAACCGGGCTGATAGAGGTCCATGGAGACATCGCCGGTCATAGTCGCCGCCGAAGCGCTGATCCCGGTAATGTAGATATGACTGTCGGCGCCGCCGTTGCTGTTGGAATTGGGGTTGGAATGGGGCGTGAACGCGGTCTTGTTGCCTTGAAAGTAGGCGTCCTCGGGCAGTCCGTAGGTGACATAGGCGCCGTAGATGATATGACCGATATCCTGGAAACCGTCGGCCTCCTCAAGATCCACGCCGCGGCGCAGGGGGTCGGCGTTGACCGTGTTAGACTCGTAATTTTCCCGGATGACGCCCTCGTCGATGTGCCAGATGAGCAGCCCCGAACCGGGAAGACCCCAGTCGTACTCGTCCACCTCGACGATGACGCCGCCGTCGCTGATGGCCACCGCGCCGTCACCGAACACATCGCGCTGCCGGTTTTCCAGGAGATAATACTCATCGGCGTTGATCGGCACCTTGATCACCCGGGGATGCATTTCCTCGGACATGAGAGCGTCGATGGCCACGTCCAATCCCTGGCGAACCAGAGTCGGCTGCTCCCAGCCCAGGAAGACCCGCGACCAGGCGCAGGGCACCGCCGGGATCAGTCCCAGCTCGTTGCCCGAGCCCTGATCCATCAGCCCCCAGATGCCGATGCCGGAGGAACCGTCGGTGCTGCTGTAAAGGTTTGGGAGCCCCAGCTGGTGGCCGAACAGCTTGGCCATCAGTCCGGTGAGCCCGAACTCGACATCCTGCTGGTTGAGCGTCTCGGGCATCCACAGCCCTTCGGGGACGTGATGACTTCCACCGGCCACCGGCACGCCCTGCTCGTACTCGGAGCCCAGGGCCCAGACCAGCCACTCGATATCCATGAAGGCCGATGGGATATCATTGGGTGTCTCATCATAGGAGAAGGCGATATCGGCTCCCACTCCGGCATGAAAGATGATGACCGCGTCAAACTGGGAGAAGTCGAACTCTCCGGCCGCGTCGGCCGTCTCGATGACGTCGCGGAAAAACTCGGCCAGGCGGATATCGTTCTCCTCTTCGGTGAGGTTGGGACTGTAATAACTCATCTGCTGGGGAAGGGTATAGGCGTCCTCGTCGCCCTCCGGGTAAACGACATAAGTGAAATCCACGGCTTCCCGGGAGACCTTGCCGTAATAGCGCTTGAGGGCTTCCATCTGGCGCTGGAAATAACCCCGGTCGTGCGGCGGCGGATTAATGTCCTCATCCGAACCGGCCGATAGATCGAACTGCCCCGTGCCGGTGGTGATGGAAGTCGTATCCGGCGGGAAATCCACCCGGATGGCGACTACATCCTGGATCGGGTCCGATCCCGATAGTCTCAGGCAGCCGGCCGGCTGGCCGGTTCGCAGCTGGCCGCGATGCAGGCCCCCGGCCCTCATCCGCAGGGTCGGGTCACCCCACCCATTTCCCCTCAGACCGGGAAGGACAGCCAGGGCAGCGGCCGTGAGAATGATACAGACGATGATCTGGTCGATGGTTCTTTTCATAGACCTCTCTCGATCCTTGACGGTTGGATATAGGTTCAAAAAGCCGCCGCCAGCGAGAAACGCATGGTGTCGGCCAGAGGGTGTCCTTCCTGGGCGGTGATATATCCGATATCGAAGCGGAAAATATGATAGCGCAGTCCGGCCCCGAAGGTGGCCGTGCTGACCTCGCCGAACTTGTCATAGAGATATCCGGCCCTGAGGGCCAGCAGATCGGCATACCAGTATTCCGAGCCTCCGTTGATCCACCACTCTCCGTTCACCAGACCGAGGTTGAAATCCCCGGTCACCAGCAGGCTGTTGTAAACGGATTCCCACAGCTGAAGCGCGGCACCGGCCTTCATGTTTCTTGGCAGGGGGCTGGACTGATCGGCGTCCACGTACATCATGTCCGGCCCGATGTTCTGAATCATGGCGCCCAGGCTCAAGCGGGGAAAGGGTCCGTGATAGAGAAG
>CAZFIR010000262.1:0-6308 GCA_964519535.1 uncultured Thermodesulfobacteriota bacterium
TTTTGTTCCTAAAGGAGTCAGGCACGGGCCATTGACATACAAGGAATTCCGGCATCCGCATGTCCGTATCTCGATTCTACTGGGAACCGGCGAACGAAAGATAAATTCAGCCGAAACGCCAAAGCCGGAAAGGGAGGCCACAGACATAGACTATAAAAAATATCTTGTTAGAAAACCCGTTTATGAGGTGATTGCCGGTACTCCGGTTAAAAATCGTCAGGAGCCAGCTTCCATGACCTTTATGAATAGAAATCTGGTGCCGGAATGCAATATATACGTGGAAGGCGGCTGGGTGTGGGGTATGCCTGATCCAAATCCCCATATTTTTAGACACGTACACCGTGATTTTGAAGAACTGGTCTTGCATTACGGCACTGATCATGAACATCCTGAAGAACTGGGCGGTGAAATTGAATTTTCAGTAGGAGACCAACCGCTCAAGGTGGATAAAACCGCGATCGTATTTGTTCCCAAGGGAATTAGCCACGGCCCCCTGATCTGGAAAAAATACAGCGCGCCGCATCTGGAGATGGCGATAGTGCCCGGCGCCGGTTCCCTGGCTGAAGCGGACCCGGGTGGACATCAGGAAAAAATGCAGAAGGAAGGCAAGGACTGAGAGAATCTATTGCGGTAATTGATAGTGAGGCTCCTTGATGGGAAACGGCAGGCTTGTTTCTTATCATGGTTGATGATCAGTGTCGTCAATCAGGTGTATTCTATCTCTATCGAGCCCATGAGTCTCCGAATCCTGTTCGAAGACTCATAGACCCATTGAAAGGCTTTCACTCACAGTGAAGATTTATTTTATTTTAGGCGCGCCTTTAAATTCCATATAACCCATCGTCTGGTAAACTCCGTTGAAGTAGGGCGCCAGCTGAAGCGCGCTGAACATCATCGGCTTGCCGAGTCTCTTGATGTCACAAGGGTTATGCTCCAGACCCGCAGGGATATAGAGAACCGTGGCCTCTGTGATGATGTGCCTTTCATACTCTTCACCCATGAAGTACTCAATTTCTCCATCAAAGGAGCCCACGAGGTCCGGTAGCGTTGCACCCAGGAAGAACAGATATTCATCGGTATCATGGTGATGGGATTCCAATTCCAGCCTGTATGGTTTTGTGAACATCTGCCAGCCCATGTTGATTTTTGCTCCGGGAAGATCGCTATCGCCTCGAAAATAGGCCTGGGGACCGGCGACCACATCCGTGATGGAATTCTCCTTGAGCTGTGTGCTGAATAAACGGTCATACTTGCTGCCCGTAGTACCCTTGGGCCATGGTGGAGGATTTCTGAAAAAAGGCGAATCGGCCTTCTTCTCTTCCTGGGCAGCCGCCATAACGGGAGCGCCTAATGTCGCCAAAGCGCCGGCAATGGCCACTCCCGCCGCTCCTGCGGTCACGTCCTTAAAAAAGTCTCTTCTGCTTTTAGTTTCCTCATTGTCTTTAGGGGAACTCATCGGTTTCTCCTTTCAATACATAGGGTTAATTTGGGCGATAAGACTTGGCTTTTTGGTTGATAACTATAGAGAGAATCAGATTGTTGGTCAAGGTAAAAGGAACCACAGTATCTAAAGAGACGGGGAAAGGCACACCCCAAAAAAGTGAGTGAAAGGATAAAAAACCGGTTTACGGTATAGGATTTTCGGTGTAGGGTAAGCCTTATTACAACAAATACCCTACACCGTGAAACATACACCATAGACCGTACACCTTATATCTTAGGCCGTGTTAAATTCCTTTTACCGTAATTATAATAAGGAGGCATTCTCATGAAAACACTCGTTATCTCCGGAAGCAGAAATCCCGAAGGTAGAACCGCATCCTTGATAAATGCTTTATGCCGTGGAATTACAGCTGCAGGAAGTGATTCAGAAGTCATATACCTGCCGCAAATAGACATTGAACTCTGTAGACAATGTAATGATGATGGCTGGGGTATATGCAGAGAGGAGACAAAATGTATTATAGATGATGATTTCACGTCAGTTGTAGAAAAAATTGATAACGCTGATGCAGTGGTATTCGCCAATCCTGTCTATTTCGGCGATCTCAGCGAAAGCTTGAAAGCCTTTCTTGACAGGTTTCGCAGGGTACGAACAACAATTCCCAAAGAGCCATTACCAACAGGTGGCCCTCCCGGCCCTTTCAACAATGACAGTGGTGCCATTGCTGTTGGTTTATGCTATGCGGGGGGAAGCGGTAATGGAACAACCTCATGTTGTATGAACCTTGAAAAAATCCTGCAGATCTGCGGCTTTGATGTTGTGGATATGATACCGGTACGCCGTCAAAATCTTGAAGCTAAAATCAAGGTAATGGAACTTACCGGAGAATGGCTTACAACTGAACCGTCATCGTCAAAATGTGAATTAGAGCCTATTTAGTGATCACACATATGGGTGGGTGAGTTGACAAGACCTTGCTTTTTGGTTGAAACCTATAGAGAAAATCAGAATGTAGGTCAAGGAAAAAAACCGCAATATCTGTGGTATTGGGCTGGTAGGAGACAAGTGCTTTTTCAGGGAGTCCTATTAAGATTGAAGCGAGTCTTTCGCAATTGCTAAGCCTGTACCTAATCGTTACCTATATCCGGAATGCACTGACAATGCAGAACTGTCGATAATCCCTTATCCAAGTTTCAGAATTACAGTAAGAAGCTATGTTAGGAATAGGATGTACAGATAAATTTCAGATCAGTATATTCCTCCATACCGCATACGGAATCGGATTTTCCAACCCCGCTTTCTCTGACATTTCCGCCCCAAGGGAATTCAGGAGTCATCATTCTTGGCATGTTGATAAACACACTGTCAACACGCAGCTCATTAGTTATTTTCATTGCTTTGCTTCCATCTTCTGTCCATACGCCTGCGCAGAGTCCGTATTTTGAATCGTTCGCAAGTTTTATCACTTCTTCCTCTGAGGAGAATTTAAGAATGCATGCCGCAGGTCCGAAAATCTCCTCCCTTGCAATGGTCATATCATGGGTGCAGTCAGCTACAACTGTAGGCATGAGAAAATAACCTTTGTCCAATGGAGGCGTTGAAGGTCTTGATCCGCCGTATACAATTCTGGCTCCCTGTTCTTTTGCTGTTTTTATGTAATATTCCACTTTCTCAAGCTGCTGAAGGCTAGCCATAGGGCCCATTGCTGTTTTCTCATCCCATGGTAATCCCACGTTTATTGTTTTTACTTCATTTACAAATATTTCCACGAATTTATCATATACATTCTCATGCACATAATATCTTCCAGGTGTTGAGCAGTTCTGCGCGCTGTTGCCAAAATGTCTGCCTGCCTGTAGCTTAGCAGCTTTTTCAACATTCGCGTCTTCACAGACTATAACTGGATTATTCCCGCCGAGTTCCATAACGCACTTTTTAACTGTCTGGCTGGCTGTTCTGAGTATCACTTTTCCTGTATCGCTGGCGCCTGTGAAACGCACCATGTCGACTCCCGGATGTGTGGTAAGGGCATCACCGACGCTTCCTCCTGGTCCTGTTACCAGATTCATTACACCTTTGGGCATATTTGCTTTCTCAAGTATTTCTGTAAACTTAACTCCTAATATTGAACTAACACTTGCAGGTTTAAGTATACATGTGTTTCCGGTGACAAGAGCCGGACCTATCATGCTGAGCATCATCATGAGAGGTACATTCCATGGCGTTATGACAGCACAAACTCCGATCGGAACTCTCTGAAGATAACCGACTGTATTGGGCATTGACTGTGGAAGGACCTGTCCCATCAATCCACGGCTTACGGATGCTATATACTCCAGCTGATCTACAGCAGCAGCAGCAAAGACTCTGGCAAGCATTACCGGTGTGCCGTGCTCATTGACTTCCAGATCAACTAGTTCTTCCGAGTGCTCTTTTACCAGAGCAGCAAAACGCAAAATTGCTTTTGCTCTGTCACTTTGCGTCATCTTTGACCATACAGAAAGCCCTAGGTTTGCAGCATTTACTGCTTTGTCTACATCCTCTTTACCGGCCAGAGGGACTCTTCCCAGTTCCTCGCCAGTACTCGGATTTACTGTAGCGAATGTCTTGCCTGATTCGGCATCTACCCATTCACCGTTAATAAACATTCTATATTTCTGCACTTAATCCTCCGAACCATTTTATCTTTGGGTTTTGATAAGAACTTAGGCTATTGTTTCCCCTGATTAACCTTCTCCTATAAAGGGGTGTATGGTTGTCTGTCCATACATCCCTGTTATTGAGGGGTATATTTATCAGGGATTTTCTCTTGGTATATCCGCTTCCTTCATGCTGTCTGCCATTGTCCAGAAGTAGGCCTCACCCGTAAAAAGATGAAATACCGCTAAACTCATTGTCTCCTCCTTATTTGCATTTATGGCATGCCAAATGTATGATTATAAAAGCAAATTTGTCAAGTAACTATGTTACCAAAATCCACCATCAAAATTCTTGATAAACAATAGTGACAAATGATTTTGGGAAATCCCTGGGCACCAGCAAGGTGTTAGATGCAAGGCACCGAGGAGCGCCGACTGAGGCGTATAAACAATACGCCGCAAGGAGAAGCGATCGAAGGCAACACAGCAGATGACATCTTGATGGTAGATCAGGGTTATCTCTTAATATTAGTATAAGAGTCAGGTGGTCACAATGAATAAACAGCAAAAGAGGTTGACAATTTTTACCCTGTTAGCTAATAGAATCGAACGTCTGGTAAAGCCACAAGTCCATAGGAGGCTGTCCGAGAATAGAATTACTTTCCGAAATCAAGGCATGCGAAGAGAATTACCGCAGGTATATCGATAGCCCTTTATTGCTACTTTCTGCTTAGGAGAGCATGATGATCAGAAACAAAACTGTATTGTCTATTATTCTGCTCCTTTTCATTTCTTTGATCTTTGTCCTTTTACTAAATGAACCTCGAGATGAGATAAAAAAACCAATTATCATTAGACTGGTTGTACCTTCCGCGGTCGGGGACCCACTTACGGAAAAGGATGAAGAACTGGCAAGGAGATTTAACAGCAGGGTAAACGGGGAATACAAAATCCAGGTATTTCCCGGCGAGTCTCTGGCGAAAATACCTGAGTATTTCGACGCCGTGAGAGTGGGTGCCATTGAAATGGCTGATGCAGCATGGGGGGTATACGCGGGACTTGATCCCAGGCTCTCCCTCATTGAAACCCCCTTTTTGTTCAATAACATAGAAGCAGGGACCGCGGCAGCGAAAAGACTCCTGCCTCTCCACGATAGAGTATTACAGGAAAGGTTTAATGCCAAGGCCCTCGGATTGATGCACCTCAGCGGAATGGAAGTCCTATCTTCCAGGCCTATGAGAAGTCTTGAAGACTGGAAGGGCATGATGGCCGGGGCCATCAGCCCCACGATGGCTATTATGATAAAAGAGCTTGGTGGATCACCGGTAACCGTAATGTGGACTGATCTCTATACTTCTCTTCAAAAGGGTATAATAGACGGGACTGTAAATGGGACTCATGGTAGCATTGAAAACGGTCTTATGGATGTGTGTACTGATATATCCTATTTTTTCGGGGCATCGGGCTGGAATGGATATACCATTAATCTGGACCTTTGGAAGAGAATGCCGGCTGATGTGCAGCAGATACTCCTTGAGGAGGTTGATAGGGCCGTTGACTGGATACACGAGAAATTTGCCCATTGGGAGGTAGAAGACTTAGAGACTTTCAAAAAACGCGGCCTTGATATCCACATCATCTCCAACAGTGAACGAGAGAAATGGCGTGAAAAACTCCGGATTTACCAGGAAAAGCAGCTCTCGAGTATGGGCAAGTTCGGTATTAAGGTAAAAGAAATCGTTGATGATGTAAACAGCAAGTATCCCTATCATGTCAAGACTATAGAGGGGAAATAGTTTCTTTCTAAGAGTCCTTCCGGAAAGGGATTCATCGGGGGCTGTAATCACTCATGTTTCGCGGATTCATAAACAGGGCAGACAGGGTAATTGAACGTGTTAGTAATGCCTTTACTGTAATAAGCGGTATATTAATAGTCCTGATGGCCTTTATAGCGTCTTATGGTGTCATCAGGCGTTATGTTTTTGAAAGCCCCGAGCCCTATTCCTATGAACTGAGCATGATGTTTCTTTTATGGACATTTGTCCTTGCCCTTGCCTATCTGGAGAAACGGGACAGTCATCTTCGGGTGGATTTTGTTGTCGTCCTTCTCCCAAAAAGGATCAGAACCTTTTTTCTAAATGTTATTGGCCCCCTGGCGGGATTTATCTTCTGCGCTGTCCTTACCTGGGAGGGATGGACTGTGGCCATGTATTCATTGGAGATCG
>CAZFIR010000263.1:0-7587 GCA_964519535.1 uncultured Thermodesulfobacteriota bacterium
CCTTATTCCTGCTGGTGGGGTGTGCTACCACGAGGGAGACAGCCTACCAGCAGGGGCAGATAGACGACCTGCAACAAAAGGTCGAAGTCCTTAAAGGAAGGGTTACCTCCGAGATGCAGCAGAACTGGGCTGATGTCGAGACCACCGTCGGGGAATTGCAGCAGGAGATCAAGATCCTCAGGGCGAATATCGAAGAGGATCGAGCGCTCCTCAATAAGATCACCGATGATGTGGCACAGTTGAAGCGGGATTATGAGGGCAAGATATCGTCCCCCCACATGGGGAGGGGAGAAGAGGGTTCTGTAAACACGCCTGTGTCCCCGTCCTCTTCCACGGAAGAACCCAGAGTGGATATGGAGGGGGCCTATCAAAGGGCCTACAACACCTTCAAAAAGGGCGACTATCCCACGGCCTTGCAGATGTTCGAGGCATTTCTCCGCACCTACCCCGGGTCAGAATATGCGGATAACGCGCGGTATTGGGTCGGTGAGTGTTACCATCAGCAGGGGGATTATGAGAGGGCCATTTTGGAGTACGAGAAGGTTATAAAGCAATATCCCCAAGGGGATAAGGTGCCGTCCGCCCTCTTAAAGCAGGGCTTCGCCTTTCTAAACCTCGGTGACCCTGTAGATGCCAAACTCCTCTTTCAAAAGGTGATAAAAGAGTATCCTCAATCACCTCAGGCGGAGATCGCCGCAAGAAAACTGAAGGTATTGGATTAATCCGTCACGAGGCGGTCCTCTTCTCCTCCTTCCTCTTTTTCCTCAGCTATCTCCATTGCTTCCAGGGAAGGAGAAGGATACCCACCTTCTACAACGGGCCTGATATCGCGATAGCGGGGATTCCCCGTCCCTGCGGGGACCAACCTTCCCATGATGACGATTTCTTTCAGTCCCCGTAACGTATCGATCTTCCCCTCTACGGCTGCTTGGGTCAGGACCCGGGTGGTCTCCTGAAAGGAAGCGGCTGATATCCAACTGTCAGTGATGAGGGAGGCCTTGGTGATGCCCAGGAAGAGGGGATCAGCAATGGCCGGGCTTCCTCCCTCTTTGAGGACCCGCTCGTTTTCCTCCTTAAAGACGTGTTTTTCCACCTGTTCGTCCACGATGAACCTGGTATCCCCCACGTCGCTGATCTTCACTCTCTTGAGCATCTGCCTGACGATGACCTCGATGTGCTTATCGTTTATTTTAACACCCTGCAGTTGATATACCTCCTGGATCTCATCCACCAAAAATCGAGCCAACTCTTTGTCCCCTAAAACCTTGAGGATATCGTGGGGATTAGAACTCCCATCCATGAGGGGCTCTCCGGCCTTGACCACATCCCCTTCATGGACGCTGATGTATTTGCCCTTGGGAATGGCATATTCCTTGGGCTCGCCCACCTCAGGGGTGACGAGTACCTTTCTTTTTCCCTTGATCATCTTGCCGAAGCTTACCGTTCCGTCTATCTCGCTGATGAGGGCATACTCCTTGGGCCGTCTCGCCTCAAAGAGCTCGACCACCCGGGGGAGCCCTCCGGTGATGTCCTTGGTTTTGGTTGTCTCCCGAGGTATCTTCACCAGGACATCACCCGCCTCAACCGGTTCGCCTTCCTTTACATAGATATTGGAGCCGACGGGCACAATGTACCGCGCCTCGGTCTCCATGGTCTTCTTCCCTTCCGCATCGACCCGCTCCTGTTTGATGGATATTCGCGGTCGGAGATCGGGTTCCTTGCTCTCGATAATGACCTTGTGGGCGTGGCCGGTCACCACATCCACCTGCTCTTGCAGGGTGACCCCTTCAATAATATCGCCGAACTTTATTAAACCAGGGACCTCCGTAATGATAGGGATTGTGTAGGGGTCCCACTCTGCGATCAACTCCCCTTCCTTGACCTGTTTCCCCTCTGCTGCCCCCAGCTTCGCTCCGTATACCACCGGGTAGCGCTTCCGCTCCCTGCCTTCGTCATCCAGGAGGGCGATCTCGCCCTTGCGACTCATGACTACCGGCATCCCCTCCCTGTTGCGTACGGTCCGTAGATCGATGAACTTGATCGTTCCGTCCATCTTGGCCTCCAGGGTGGTCTCCTCAGCCCGCTTGCTCGCCGTACCCCCGATATGGAAGGTCCGCATGGTGAGTTGGGTCCCCGGTTCCCCGATGGACTGGGCGGCGATGACCCCGACGGCCTCCCCGATGTCGGCAATCCGTCCGCGGGCCAGATCCCTTCCGTAACAGAGGGCACAGACACCCTGCTTTGACTCGCAGGTGAGCAC
The DNA here is from genome assembly GCA_964519535.1 of uncultured Thermodesulfobacteriota bacterium. GTDB lineage: Bacteria > Desulfobacterota > B13-G15 > B13-G15 > RBG-16-54-18 > CAYWLI01. The sequence goes on from CAZFIR010000263.1 coordinate 2,261, forward strand.
CGAACGGATCTTCGCACGATCCAATCCCGCATCTGCGATTTTTTGCACAGCCTCCTCATTGATTTCGTGGTTTACCCTGACGATTACCTCATCGGCAAAGGGGTCCTTGATATCCTCCAGGGCCACCCTGCCGAGGATCCTCTCCACCATGGGTTCAATGATCTCGCCCCCTTCAACGAGGGATGAAACGTATATCCCGTCCATGGTCCCGCAATCATATTCGGTGACGATGACGTCCTGGGCGACGTCAACCAATCTCCTCGTGAGATATCCGGAGTTTGCCGTCTTGAGGGCGGTGTCAGCCAACCCCTTCCGTGCCCCATGGGTGGAGACGAAGTACTGCAAGACAGTAAGCCCCTCCCTGAAGTTTGCGGTGATGGGGGTCTCGATGATCTCCCCCGATGGTTTGGCCATCAACCCCCGCATCCCGGCCAACTGGCGTATCTGCTGGGCAGTACCCCGGGCCCCTGAGTCGGCCATCATAAAGATGGGGTTAAAACTGGGTGTGGCCTTTTCGTTCCCCTCAGGATCCTTTATCTTTTCCGTCCCCAGTTCCTTCATCATTTCATCGGCGATCTCCTCGGTGAGCTGAGCCCAGATGTCGATCACCTTGTTATACCGCTCTCCATCGGTGATCAGTCCATCAACATATTGCTGTCTGATCCGCTCCACCCCCTTGGTGGCCTGCTCCAGGAGTTGGGTCTTGCGAGCGGGGACGTGGATGTCGTTGATTCCAATAGAGAGGCCTGATTTGGTAACGTAGGCAAAACCCACATCTTTCAATTTATCCGCCAAAATAACGGTCTTTTTATCCCCCGCCACCCGGTATGCGTAGTCGATGAGGTTAGCGACCGCCTTCTTGTTCATCACTTTATTGATCAATGCAAAGGGGACCTCGTGGGGAACGACCTCTCTGAGGAGGATTCTTCCCACGGTGGTCTCCACCATCTGGCCGTTCATTCGCACCTTGATGCGGGCTTGCATATCCACTGCATCGGCATCATAGGCGATTCGTACCTCCTCCGGGTTGGCGAAAACCTTCCCCTCACCTTTTGCATAATCCTTTTCTCTCGTCATGTAATAGAGACCCAAGACGATGTCCTGGGTAGGGACGATAATCGGTTTTCCATGGGCAGGGGAGAGGATGTTATTGGTGGACATCATCAGCACGCGCGCCTCGGTCTGGGCCTCCACTGAGAGGGGGACGTGCACGGCCATCTGATCACCGTCAAAGTCGGCGTTGAAGGCGAGGCATACGAGCGGATGGAGTTGAATAGCTTTCCCCTCTATGAGGAGGGGTTCAAAGGCCTGGATGCCGAGTCGGTGCAGGGTAGGGGCCCTGTTGAGGAGAATGGGGTGCTCTCGAATAACCTCCTCGAGGATATCCCATACCTCAGGCCTCTCCTTTTCCACCATCTTCTTGGCGCTTTTGACCGTGGTCACATAGCCCCGTTCCTCCAGCTTGTTGTAGATATAGGGTTTGAAAAGCTCCAAGGCCATCTTCTTGGGTAGACCACACTGATGCAAACGCAATTCCGGTCCGATGACGATGACGGATCTCCCCGAGTAATCCACGCGTTTGCCCAAGAGGTTTTGGCGGAATCTCCCCTGTTTGCCCCTGAGCATGTCGCTCAAGGACCTCAGCGGTTTTTTATTGGCACCGGTGATCACCCTCCCCCGCTTGCCGTTGTCGAAGAGGGCGTCTACTGCCTCCTGCAACATCCTCTTCTCATTGCGGATGATGATGTCCGGGGCGTTTAATTCCAGAAGCCTCTTGAGGCGATTGTTTCTGTTGATCACCCTCCGATAGAGATCATTCAGGTCAGAGGTGGCGAACCTTCCGCCGTCCAGGGGGACCAATGGTCTCAGGTCAGGAGGAATGACGGGAATAACGTCCAAGATCATCCACTCTGCCTTGTTCCCTGAGTCCCGAAAGGATTCGATGACCTGTAAGCGTTTGGCCAACTTTTTGCGCTTGGCCTCGGATTGGGTCTCCTTCATCTCAAAACGAACGCGTTCGGCCAACTCCTCCACATTCACCTGCTGCAGGAGCTGATTGACGGCCTCTGCCCCAACCCCTGCCTCGAGGGCATCATCACCGTATTTTTCCCTGATCTCCCGATATTTTTCCTCGCTGATCAAGTCGCCTTGTTTGAGCGGGGTGTCCTTGGGGTCGATGACCATGTAGGACTCGAAGTAGAGGACCCGCTCCAACTCCTTCAAGGTCATATCGAGGAACATCCCGATTTTGCTCGGGATGCTCTTCAAAAACCAGATGTGGGCCACGGGTGCCGCCAACTCGATATGCCCCATCCGCTCCCGGCGGACCTTGGTCTGAATTACCTCCACGCCGCATTTTTCACAGACGATTCCTCTGTGTTTCATCCGCTTGTATTTACCGCAGTTGCACTCATAGTCTTTTACCGGCCCAAATATCCTGGCACAGAACAGGCCATCTCGTTCCGGCTTAAAGGTCCGGTAGTTAATTGTTTCCGGTTTTTTTACCTCCCCGTGGGACCAACTCCTGATTTGCTCGGGGGAGGCTAGGGCGATCCTGATGGCATGAAAATTTGCTGGATCTTTTGGCTTTTCAAAGAATGAGAGTAAATATTCTTCCAAGGTAAAAACCTCCTTGTCTGTTACTGCTCCTCGTTGGGTTTCTTTTCTTCCTCCAGGAGCTCCACGTTGAGACAAAGCCCTTGAAGTTCCTTGACGAGGACATTAAAGGATTCCGGAATGCCAGGTTCGAGCACGTTCTTACCCTTAACTATGGCCTCGTAGGCCCTGGTTCTGCCCGCCTGATCGTCTGATTTTACCGTCAAAAATTCCTGCAGCGCATTTGCAGCCCCATAAGCCTCCAGGGCCCAGACCTCCATTTCACCCAACCGCTGCCCGCCAAATTGGGCCTTTCCACCCAAGGGTTGTTGCGTTACCAGGGAATAAGGCCCGATGGAACGGGCATGGATCTTGTCATCCACCAGGTGGTGGAGCTTAAGCATGTACATGTACCCTACTGTGATTGGGTGATCAAAGGGTTCTCCGGTTCGGCCATCATGGAGCGTAGTTTGGCCCGTGAGGGGGAGCCCGGCCTTTTTCAAGGTGTCTCTGATTTCCTCTTCAGTTGCGCCATCAAAGACTGGGACAGACATATAGATTCCTTCCCGCAGCCGTTGTGCAAACCTCGTTAACTCATCTTTCGTGGCTTTGTCGATGGCCTTTGTGATAGCCTCCGAGGTGAAGATCTCTTTGAGGAAGGTCCTCAGCTCATCTATCCCCTTGCCATTGCTCAGATACTCGTCGATCTTGCCCCCCAGGCCCTTGGCTGCCCATCCGAGGTGGGTTTCCAGGATTTGACCCAAGTTCATCCGTGAAGGCACCCCCAAGGGGTTCAAGACCATATCTACAGGGGTTCCATCCTCGAGAAAGGGCATATCCTCTTCAGGGAGGATTCGCGATACGATCCCCTTGTTTCCATGGCGGCCGGAGACTTTATCTCCTACCGAGAGCCTCCGTTTCATGGCGATGTAGACCTTCACCACCTTGCTTACCCCAGGGAGAAGTTCGTCCCCTGCCTCCAACTTCTTTAATTTCTCCTCCGCCCTTTCCTTGATCGCCTCGATCTCTCTGATACCACCCGTGGTGAGCTGCTCTACCTCTGTTGAGATACGTTCGTCGCTGATGGAGATCTCCCGCCATCGCTCCCAGGGTATTGCCGCGAGGATTGCTTCGGTCAGTTTAACCCCTTTCTCAACCACTTTCTTCCCCTTCAGGGGATCCTTCAGCGGGGCGGTGGTCTTCTTCCCTATCAGAAGCCCCTGAATGCGTTCTTTGGTGTTGGTCTCAATGATTTTGATCTCAGCATCTCGATCATTGATGATCTTTTTCTCCTCATCTTCCTCGATCTCCTTGGCCCGCTTATCTTTATCCGTTCCTCGCCTGGTAAAGACCTTGGCATCGATGACGACCCCCTCGATTCCATGGGGGACCCGCAGTGAGGTATCCTTGACATCGCTCGCCTTCTCGCCGAAGATGGCCCGTAACAATTTCTCTTCCGGAGAGAGCTGGGTCTCTCCTTTGGGGGTGATCTTACCCGCCAAGACATCACCTGGTTTTACCTCAGCCCCAACGCGGATGATCCCGCTCTCATCGAGATCATTCAGCAACTCTTCACCCACATTGGGAATATCGGGGGTAATCTCTTCCTTTCCAAGTTTGGTATCGCGTGCCATACACTCTAGTTCCTCGATATGAATGGAGGTGTATATATCTTCTTTTAAGAGTTTTTCATTGATAAGTATAGAGTCCTCAAAGTTATAGCCCCCCCACGGCATAAAGGCGACCAGGATATTGCGCCCCAAGGCCAGTTCACCCATGTGCGTAGAAGGGCCATCGGCGAGGACATCCCCTTTTTCTATCCGTTCACCTCGTGATGCGATCGGCTTCTGATTGATACAGGTCCCCTGATTAGAGCGTTGATACTTGGTAAGGTTGTAGATGTCTACCCCCACTCCCTCCCCGTTTTCCTCTGCCTTGACCACGATCCGGGAGGCATCCACACTCTCCACTACACCGTCTCTCTTGGCCGCCACCGTAACCCCCGAGTCCCTGGCCACTATCCGCTCCATCCCGGTGCCGATGAGCGGCGCCTCAGGGCGCAGGAGGGAGACCGCCTGTCTCTGCATATTGGATCCCATCAAGGCCCGATTGGCATCGTCATTCTCCAAGAAGGGGATGAGGGAGCTGGCCACGCTGACCAGTTGTCTGGGGGAGACATCCATGTAGTCTATCTCCTCCGGTTTTACGATGACGAACTCCCCGGCCTTCCTGGCAGAGACCAGTGTTGTAGTGAATTTTCCTTCCTCATCAAGGGAGGCGTTGGCCTGCGCGATAGTATATTTCTCCTCATCCAGGGCGAAGAGATTTTCGATGGTTTCGGTGACCCGCCCGTTTTCTACCTTACGGTAAGGAGTTTCGATAAAGCCATACGCATTAACCCGAGCGTAGGTGCTGAGAGAGACGATCAACCCGATATTGGGGCCTTCAGGGGTTTCAATAGGACAGATTCTCCCGTAGTGAGAAGGGTGTACATCACGGACTTCGAAACCGGCCCTTTCTCGGGTGAGTCCTCCAGGTCCCAAGGCACTCAACCGCCTCTTATGGGTGATCTCTGAAAGGGGGTTGGTTTGATCCATGAATTGAGAGAGCTGACTGCTCCCGAAGAACTCCCTCCCCACTGCTGTCAGGGGTTTAGAATTGATGAGGTCATGAGGCATGAGGGTTTCCACCTCCTGGAGGCTCATCCGTTCTTTGATGGCCCTCTCCACCCT
>CAZFIR010000264.1:0-7759 GCA_964519535.1 uncultured Thermodesulfobacteriota bacterium
TGGGATCGACGATTGACCACATGGCCTCCACCCCATCCTGGCGGGCAAAGAGGGTGAGATCCCCTCTGAAACAATCGATAAGTAATCGTTCGTAGGCGTGGTGGCGTCCGACATGAAAGGCGGTTTCGTAGTTAAAATCCATGGTGACGGTACGGGGCTGGTTCCCCACGCCCGGATTTTTTACGCTCAAGTCCAGGGATATCGCCTGCTGGGGCTGGACACCTAAAATCAGACGGTTCGGTTCCAAGACATCGCAGGCGCTGCCGAGGAGTTTCAACGGCGGTTGCTTGAACTGTACGCTGATCTCCGTCACCCGTTTGGCCAGGCGCTTTCCGGTTCTGATATAAAAGGGGACATCGGCCCAGCGCCAGGTATCGAAATACAGCTTTGCCGCAAAAAACGTGGGGGTGTTCGACTCTGGGGGGATATCCGCTTCCTTCCGATAGCCGTGGACATCTGCATTATCGATCTTTCCCGACCCATACTGGCCGTATACGGTGAAGCGGTCGATATACTCATCATCCATGGGGCGAATGGTCCTGAACACCTTTACCTTCTCATCACGAATCAAATCCGCCTCAAACCCGACCGGAGGCTCCATCGCCACGAGGGCCACCAGCTGCATGATGTGATTTTGCACGATGTCTCGCACGACCCCGGTCTGTTCGTAGAAGAGGCCGCGGTGCTCTATCCCTACTTGTTCGGCCACGCTAATCTGCACGTGATCGATGTACCTCCTATCCCACAGGGGCTCGAAGATACTGTTGGCAAAGCGGAAGAACATGATATTTTGAACGGTCTCTTTCCCCAAGTAATGATCAATGCGGTAGACTTGCTTTTCGTCAAATACGCTCAAGATGGTTCGATTGAGCTCCACTGCCGAGGCCCGGTCTCTCCCAAAGGGCTTTTCCATGACGATCTTGGGATCAAAAGTCCCTGTGCACAGTTTGTGTTGCCCCAATTTTTCAATAATAGTTGGGGCAGAAACCGGGGGTACTGCGAGATAAAAGATCACCTCCTTTTTCTTCTGCGGCGTGGCCACACAGATGTCACCGAGAAGACTGTGCAGGGTTTTATAGCCCTCGTCGTCGCTGAAATCCGCGGAGAGATACAAGAGGTGTTGACTGAATGCCTTCCAGTCTTTTTCAGCAACGGGCTCTGAGGAAAACTGCTCGAGGGAGTCACGCGCAAAGCGGCGGTATGCTTCGTCAGACAGTTCCGGCAGGCCAAGGCCCACCACAGAAAAATCCTTCGGCAGCCTCCCATCCTGATGGAGGTTATACAGGGTGGGCAAGAGCATCCTTTTTGCCAGATCACCCGCCCCGCCGAAGATCACGATAGTAAAGGGCTCTGCCTTGAAATCGTCGGTGAGGATGTCACAGGTCTGTAAGGATTTGCTTGCTGCCATAGAAGAGTCAAGGTGCTCTTGGTTCACGGCCACCCCCTGTGTGAAGAGCCTATCCAGCTCAAACTGAGCCCCCTTTTTACCATCGCAGCAGCTGGTTTACATACTCCGCGTCTTTTTCTCTATGGCATTCAGAAGGGAATCAAATGATTGTTCAAAGGCGACAACGCCGTCTTCGAGCAATTTCGCGCAGACGTCATTGATGCCGATGCCGAGCCTATGCAGAGAAGCAATAACCTCTTGCGCCTCGTCGGCGTCGGCAGTGATGGTCTCCTGAACCACCCCATGGTTTAAGAATGCCTCTAACGTATTTTCAGGCACTGTATTGACGGTGTCTCGAGCGATCAATTCCGCCATATATTTGATATCGCTGTAGGCCGGGGTTTTTGTGCCCGTAGAGCCCCAAAGCACTCTCTGAACAGATGCCCCCTGTTTTTCCAACCCTTTGCATGCATCCCCGGAAAATATCTCGGTGTATGCTCGATAGATGAGGTTTGAGTTGGCAACTGCTGCCTTGCCTTTTAAGGAAGCGACTTCCTCGTGCCCTTGAAGCTGGTCAAGGAGCTTGTCTGCGGCGGTATCGATGCGACTGACAAAGACGCTTGCCACCGAGCGAATTGAGCGGGCATAACCCTTATTCTTGAGGAGTCTTGCGATACCCTCTATATATGCCGCCGCCGTTTTTTTGTACTGTTCCAAGGAAAATATCAGCGTCACATTCACATTGATCCCTTCAGCCAGTAATGCAGAGATCGCCTCATATCCGGCATCCGTTGCCGGGACCTTAAACATGACGTTGGCTCGATTGACCTTTGTGGCCAATCTTTTCCCTTCCTCTATCGTTTCCTGCGTGTTGTACGCCAGTTTGGGGTTGATCTCTAGGCTGACATACCCATCGAGGCCTTTCGTCTTATCATATATGGGCCTAAAGATATCCGCAGCGTCTTGAATATCCTTGATTGTAACATCGTCATATATCTCAAAGAGAGACTTGCCCATTCCATGCAGTTCCCTCATTTGATCGTCGTAATCACTCCCCGAATTGATTGCCTTGTCAAAGATGGTAGGATTAGAGGTCATACCTGTTATGCCTACTCCTATCAGATCTTTGAGTCTTCCGCTCTTCAGTAACGATCGGCTGATATAATCCAGCCAAACACTCTGACCCAGTTTCCCGAGTTGTTCAATGGTAGTCTTGGACATGGGTTCCTCCTCATTGTAGAAACTCATTGAGGAATATAGAACGATTAGCGAATCAAATCAAGCGTTCAAAGGTTTCGTTTTGGGTGGGATTGTTATATCCTCAAAGGATGATTCCCAGAATTACTGTTGGTATCGTCCTTGGGCACATGAAAAGGGCATTGTCCAGAGGACAATGCCCTTTTTTATGAGGTTATTCAACCTCTATGTGGGTTTCTCTCTTCTCTGCGGCCTTCTCTTCTTTGACCTCGATCTTCTTCGTCTTCACCTCAGTCTTTGGAAGGGTAATCTTCAGAACGCCATCTTTGTAAAGCGCCTTTAATTCCTCTGTCTTTACGTTCTCGGGCATACGAAAGCCCCGATGGAAAGAACCGTACTCGCGCTCAATCCGGTGAAAGTGTTCGCCCTTCTCTTCCTGCTCTCTCTTCTTTTCACCTTGTATGGTCAGCGTGCCATCTCCAAGGGTTACATCGAGGTCTTTCGCCTCGATGCCGGGGATCTCGCCGGTGATAGTATATTCCTTTTCCGTTTCAGCGATATCAAAGGCAGGCAGCACATCACCTTCTGTGCGAAAAATTTGCGGAAGTTCCAAGTCATCGAAAAATCGGCCCATTATATCCATCTCCGGAATCAGAGAGAAAAACCGTTCTGTTCTCGGTATCAATCTAATGAGGTTTGTCATTTCTGTCACCTCCTTTCTATCTATCTTATAAGAAGTTTAATCATTATGATCCGGTTTTCAACTTCAATTGTCCTATAGGGATTCAAAAAGACCACAACACTAATGGCCTTGTAGAGGGCGAGCGATTTTTTAGGTAATTTTTTAGCTAAGAGGCTGCCTGAAAGGCACCATGGAGGGCAGCGAGGGTCTTCTCGATATCCTCGTCGGTGTGGGCCAGGGAGAGGAAACCCGCCTCAAACTGAGAGGGGGCGATGTAGATCCCCTCATTTAATAAGGCCCAAAAATAGCGGCGGAAGGCCTCAGTATCGCTCTCTTTGGCCGAGGCATAATCGTCCACCGGCCCTGGGGTGAAGAAGGTGCAGAACATGGATCCTACCCTGGTGAAGCTGGTCGGGACACCTGAGGTGCGGGCGATCTTTTCGGCCTCGGCGCACAGCAATGATGCCTTCTCCTCAAGACGCTGATACTGCCCCTCTTTCTTCAGGAGCTTCAGGGTCTCTATTCCTGCGGTCATAGCCAGGGGATTGCCAGAGAGGGTACCGGCTTGATAAACCGCTCCTAACGGGGCCAGTTCCTCCATGATCTCCCGTTTGCCGCCGAAGGCCCCCACTGGGAGACCACCGCCGATGATCTTGCCGAGACAGGTGAGATCGGGCATCACCCCATAGAGTCCCTGGGCGCCCGACCATCCTACCCTGAAGCCGGTGATCACCTCGTCGAAGACCAAGACAATCCCCTCTTGATCGCACAGCTTCCGCAGCCCTGCGAGAAACCCCTCCCGAGGTGGGATGACCCCCATGTTTCCGGCGATAGGCTCCAGGACGATGCAGGCGATCTGCCCGGGGTTAGCATCCACCATACCCTTTACCGCCTCCAGGTCGTTGAAGGGTGTCGGGAGGGTGTTGCGGGTATAGTCTTCCGGAACCCCAGGGCTGTCCGGCATTCCGAAGGTGGTGGCCCCGGAGCCCGCTCGCACCAAGAGGCCATCTGAATGGCCATGATAACAACCCTCGAACTTGATGACCTTATCCCTCGCGGTATGGGCCCGGGCCAGGCGGATGGCGCTCATCACCGCCTCGGTCCCCGAGTTGACCATCCGCACCAACTCCACCGAGGGGACCGCCTCCACGATGAGAGAGGCGAGTTCCACCTCCAGGGCCGTGGGGGCCCCGTAGCTGGTCCCCCGCTCGGCGGCCCGCTGTAGGGCCTCCACCACCCGGGGATGGGCGTGACCCAGGATCATGGGACCCCAGGAGGCCACGTAGTCGATGTACTCTCTGCCATCCACATCCCAGACCCGCGACCCCTGGGCCCGCTGGATAAAGAGGGGGGTCCCCCCCACTGCCCGGAATGCCCGCACCGGGCTGTTCACCCCCCCCGGTATGTATCGTTGCGCTTCCTTGATGAGTTTCTCTGATCCCTCCATCCTTCAGTCCCCTGTGCGCTAAACTCATGCACAAACAGCACCCACCATGGGCATGGCCGCCTGACTAATTTAGCATATCAACAACAATCCATCAACGGCCAAGGGACAAAAAAGAAACCGTCTCAGGCCTTTCGTAACCGTCAGTCTCGGTGATGCCAACTATACTGCGAGGAATTCCCTTGACCAACGCATCTCTTTTGCGTAGAATCTCAATATCCTGATCTAAAAATGAGAACGGGTAGTGGTAAATTATGCCATAAGGTGCCTTGGCCCTTGAATCTGCTATCCGATGTCTCTATTTTTATAGACGTTGCTTCGATGAAGCGTAAAACAAGACAATGCATGAGAGGAGAATGAAGATGGGGAAAAGGGGTCTTTTAGGTCTGGGCATGGCGTCAGCGGCCTTGGTAGTTGCACTTATTCTTGTCCTTACCGGCTCAAGTATCGCTGCCGAATTCTCTGCTGATCTGCTCCTGAAACAAGCCGGGGAGACCATTACGGGCAAGGTCTATGTCAAAGACGATAAAACAAGACAAGAATATGTACAAAGTGGAGAAAAACAGGTGATGATCTTTAGGTTTGATAAAGAGATTATGTGGGTCTTGATGCCAGCGGAAAAGATCTATATGGAGATGTCGAGCCGCGAGGGAGCAGCGTATGACCCTCAATTAGACCGAAACATAGGGGATATGGCAGTAAAGAAAAATCTCGGCAAAGAAACGGTTAATGGTTATACATGTGATAAATATCAGTATATCTACCACGACAAATCGATGGGGACGGCAACTCAATGGTTTTCGAAGAAACTGAACTATCCGATTAAATCAGAATACAAATCACCTTCGGGTTATATGCTTACCGAGTATAAAAACATAAAAGAGGGCCAGGTCGCGAATTCCCTCTTTGAGATACCCGGAGACTATGCGGAGATGTCTATCCCCGGGATGCGCTGATTATACTACTATAACTGTATTAAAACTGAATTTTTCTATCTCATTACGTGTCAAAAGGAATATTATAAGTAGCAACAACGCATTACTTCGCTTGAGAGGTATGCAGGATTATCCTTGTTGAGCGATGATCCTCAGTAGGGGGGTGTAGTGAAATATAGCAGAAGAGCCGTTCAAAAGGGAGGCCGCAGGAAGAGATATCTGTTCCTGATCCCTATTGTTTTACTCGCCCTCGCCATCATAATCTTACCGTACGTAGATCTCAAAGGTGTTAAGCAACGGATCGCCGAAGAGGCATCATCCCAACTCAAAGGTGAGGTCCTGATATCCCGTGCTGCCCTCTCTCTCTTACCCTGGCCCCATGTCACCCTGAGGGGTGTACAAATCAGATCTATGCGGTGGGGTCAATGTATCTCTCAAGAGGTACGGATATATCCGCGCCTTCTCCCCCTCTTAAAAAAGAAGATCCGGGTAAAAAGCCTTTTTGTGAAAGATCCTGTCCTTGATCTTGTCCTACGCGAAGGGGCCATAGAAAGGAAAAGGGATATTTTTTCACAGGTCGAACAAGAAGGAGCGCGCGTGGCCCCCTCCCTGACGTTAGAAGGGGGCGTTGTTAATATCCTGAGACCCGAGGAGAAGGAGCCCTTTTTTACGATACAAGGCCTGACAGGGCGTGTCACTCCGCGGAAAGAAGGAGAGGTGCGATTGACCCTTCACTTTTCCTGCCCCGGAGCGGAGAGGATAGAGTTGAGGGTGGTGGCCTGGGCGCAGGATACGGGGGGTGAGTCTTGTTCCCTTCTCGCCACAGGGAAGGGGGTGACAATAGAAAAGATTAAAGGGGTCTTCCTCGAGGTACTGGGCAGGAATGAAACGGTGCACACGGTCTTCGATATCCTTCAGGGTGGAGAACTCTCCCAAATTATATTTCACGGGGAGGGAAGGGACTTCAGGGAGGCCTTGGATTTCGAGCGAAATGTGCGGGTCCGCGGCACCCTTGCTAATGGGAAGATACTGACGCCGCCAGGCCCCCTGCCTTTAGAAGAAGTATCGGGTGAGTTCGAGATCGAAGAGGCGGTGTTACGGTGCTGGGATGCCGATCTGCGTCTGGGGAGGTCGACTGCCAAAAAGGGTGAGTTAGTTGTCGGCCTGATATCGGGAAGGGATGCCTTCCATTTGGACGCCTTGATCGATGCCGATGCCGAAGACCTTGTTCACTACCTCCCACTGGTCCTCAGGGATGATGGGTTAAAGCGGAAGGTAGAGAGTTTTCAAGAAGTGATAGGGCGGGGCAAGGGAAGATTAGTCTTGGGTGAGAATATTCACCAGATCCGCCCACAGGTGGAGGTTGAGAGCTTTCACGTCTCCTTCCGTCAAGACCACTCCTCTGAAATGATCTCTCTTGATGGAGGTCAGTTTTCTCTCCAAGACGGAACGTCTGTGTGGCGGGCCGATACCATAGCATGGAAAGGATACCGTTGGAGGAATATAGAAGGGGAGGTTATCTTTGGAGACCGAGGGGTTGAGATAACGGTTGCTCAGGCCGATCTTTGCGGCATTCAGTGCGCGGGCAGTATATTATCACGTGCCGGGGTAATCACCCACGCCTTTCGGTTCCGGACAGAGGAGGATGATCTTTCCTCAGCCATACTGTGTCTGTGGGGCAAGGATGCCCGTATTGAAGGTACGTTTCTCTTGGATTGGGATATGTGGGCCGAAGGCATGGAAGATCCCCTCAGAGAAGCTTCCGAGGGGAGCCTCTATTTCATTGCCCAAGGGGGTAGGATCTACCGCTGGACACTTCTCTCGCAGCTCTTCGGTATGCTGAACATTATCGGACTCTTTGAGGGAAAGCTCCCCGATTTTACCCAGCAAGGGTTCGAGTATAATACGTTCATTATAACGGGTGAGCTGCGGGACGGATATCTTTATCTGAAAGAGGCGGTGATAAAAGGGCCGTCGATGACGATCGTGGGTGAGGGGAAGATCGATCTGGTAAAGGGAGAGGCCGACCTCGTGGTCCTCCTGGCGCCCCTGAAGACCGTGGATACCGTTATGAACCTTATACCCATTGTGGGAAAGATCATCACCGGTAAGGA
>CAZFIR010000265.1:0-3709 GCA_964519535.1 uncultured Thermodesulfobacteriota bacterium
CCGTAGGTGACCTGGAAAAAAGAAGGGACATAGACCCCTTCGATGGAGGCAAGTCCTTGCAACAAACGGTCTTTATCGCCCCCATCCGCCTTCCATCGCCTGATCAGATCAGTCACCTCCAGGATGACCTCCTCACCGTCACCCAGGCAAAAGGCGTCGAAGAAGTCCGCCAGGGGCTCAGGGTTGAAGGCGCACGGTCCACCTCCGATGACCACCGGCATGTCTGCTCCCCGCTCCCGCGCCAAGAGGGGTATCTGGGCAAGAGAAAGGATATTCAGGACGTTCGTGTAGCTGAGCTCGTATTGGAGGGAAAACCCGATGACGTCGAATGCGCGCAAAGGGGTGCCGGATTCCAGAGAGCTGAGGGGAATATTCCGGGAGCGCAGGTGAGCCTCCATGTCAAACCACGGGCTAAAGGCCCGCTCGCACACGATCCTTTCCTGGGCGTTGAGCAACCCGTACAGGATCTGCATGCCGAGATGCGACATGCCGATTTCGTAGACATCGGGGAAACAGAGGGCGAACCGCAGCTCATCCCCGGTGAGAGCCTTGTGGCAGGCGTTTACCTCCCCTCCCACATAGCGAGTGGGCCTGCTCACCAGGGGTAAAAGGTCTGTCGTCATTGCATCTCCCTCCATCAAACATGATATATGCCGTCAAACCCCTTGTCAACGAAGCCCACTTATAGGTGAGGCACGGAAAATATCCATAAGCGAAATCTCCCCTTGAAAAGTGTCGGATTGATATATATGTTGTAGGTATAAGAAAAAAAATGGGGAGGTTGTGCATATGGGTGAAGGAACAATCACACAGATCAGCGATGCTGAATTCGAGCAAGAGGTCATAAAGTCAGAGGTGCCGGTCCTGGTGGATTTTTGGGCGCCGTGGTGCGGTCCCTGCAAGATGGTCGCCCCCATGCTGGAGGAGCTGGCCCAAGAGTTCAGCGGCAAGGTAAAGGTCGCCAAGATGAACGTGGACGAAAACAGCACGACACCCCCCGTTTATGGCATTCGTGCCATACCCACCCTCATCCTCTTCAAGGGGGGAGAGGTGGTGGAACAGATTACCGGGGTGGTGCCCAAGGACCAGTTGAAGTCCACGTTGGAAAAAGTGGCTTAAAACCGACGAGTCACATTAAGTAATAAAGAACAAGGTATTATTGCACGGGTCATCGCTCTCGTGCGGACCGCCACCAAGGCGGTCCGTGTCTTTATTATCTGATTGCCCGGATTTTTTAGTTACTCCATCTTCCTCATGAACCCGCCCGCAAAACAGCCTCGCTTGACCTCACATTCAAAGGCCTTGTTACCCCAACAGGTTTTCCCCTGCACATGCTGCAGATCATGCTCGTCTGTAGATTATTAGAAATAACACGCATTTCAAGCTGAAATGTCAAATTATAATTGACGTTGGCTAACATCTATGATAAAAGGAGACACCAGCAAAGTTAATGGGCGCCTCCGGTGCGAATCCCGCTTTGCTGGACTGGAGCGCAAATACTCATAACTCCAAAATATCATTCTTTCTCCATTACGCGGATTCCGCTCAGCTCGGCATTATGCTCTTCAAAAATTGATTGAAAACTGAATTTTGGTATAATTAATGAAGATTCGTTTTTATAGTGATAAAGAATCCGGGTTTCCTCACATTTACAGACATGAGGTGCGGTGCGGGAAGATGAGGTTGAGGATGTACTCCAAAAACCCGGCGAGGACCGTCCGGGTAAGGAGAACTCTCGAATCGCCGTCGGACAGACACGGGGCGGACGATATCTTCGAGTTATTTATGTCCCCGATCCTGAGCCAGACAGTGTATTCGTAATCACTGCATATGAATTAGTAGGAAAACCCCTTAAAGCATATCGGCGTCGAAGCCGAAAGAGACAAAGACGATGAAACAAAATAAGTTCCCAGAAGGATGGGATGAAGAGCGTGTCAAGCGCGTTCTTGATCATTACGAAACTCAGACTGAGGATGAAGCGGTCGCCGAAGACGAAGCTGCTTGGGAAAATACATCCCAGACTTTCGTCGAGGTTCCGAATGAACTAGTTCCTGCTGTGCGGGAGTTGATTGCTAAAAAGGTAGCCTGATCTTTATTATCAGGGAAATATGTAACTTCAGACAGAACCTGTCATGCCACCGGATCGCTGACGTGTCCGGTGAATTCTACGTTATGCTTGTCTCTTAACAAACTCCTCAATCTCCTGAAAGTACCGATCCCTCCCCACCATCATTAAGGTGTTGTGATCCGCCCGGGGTATCACCACCAGGCGCTTTTCCTCGGCAGCGCTGAGCCGCAGCAGCTCCTCGGCCTCATGCAGGGGGATCAGGTGATCCTCGGCTGCATGGATGAGGAGGGTGGGAATCCGAATGGATCGCATCTTGTACCCGTTGGGGAAACCCTCCCCCTGCTGAGCCGGGATCTTGAGCGGCAACCCGATATAGCTGAGCAGTCGAGAGGCGTCGCTGAACCCGCTCTCCACAATGAGCCCTTTCAGATCATTTTGGAATCGAAAGGCCACTTCTATGGCCGGGGCGCTCCCCAGGGAGCGTCCCATGACGAAGATCGCCTCGGAATGACCGCCTTCCTTTATAACTTCTCTGAGCCTCGCAAAGATAGGATGGGCATCGTGCAGGATATGGCTTATGGTGGGTTCTCCTGTGCTCAGGCCATAGCCGCGGTAGTCGGCCACAAAGAGGTTGATCCCCAAAGTGGTGTAGAGGGAGGAGACGATATCATAGTCCCCTGCCGTCTCCCCATTGCCGTGGAAATAGAGGATGGTGGCCTTGCCCTCTTGGGCCGGGTAGAATCGGCATACAACGGAGACCCCTTCCCCCACCTCGACGGAATAGAGGGCGATATCATCCTGCGGCGCGGGGTCCCGCCGCGGATAGAAGATAAACTGAGATATCTCAGGTCGGTCGAAGAGGGCAATATCCAATTCCGTTCCCCTCTCACCCCTCCCCTTTTTCACACGCACCGGTCCTCCCTTCCAAGGCCCTGCGGATTGCCTTCTTAAGCGGGGTAAGATCCGACGACTTGACCACGTACGCATCAGCAGCCATGGTCTTGACATCCCCCTTGAAGACCTCATAGGCAGAGCAGAGGATCACCGGCAGATCATAATATCGGTTCCGTATCTCCTGCAGCAGATGCAATCCATCCGCATCGGCCAGCTTGATGTCCAGGACGACGAGGTCAGGCTTCTCCTGCGCTATGCGTTCCACGAGTCCGTGGCCGCTGTCAGCCGTGATCACTTCATAACCCTCGTCCGTCAATTCTTCCTCATAGAGGAGCAGTATGAGCTCCTCATCATCGACTGCGAGAATCTTGGGCATCTTTGTCTCCCGTGTTTCCCCACCGTTCATCCAAATACGGGCGGGCGTCCTCAAAGGCCATGCATTGGTCCTCGATATATTCTTCCGCCTCTTGGATGGACATCCTCTCGGTGCGCAGGACGAAGGAATAGACCTTACCAAAATAGAGGGGCATGAGGGAAGCCAACAACTGCTCCCTCTCACCGTCAACATGCTGATATCCCATGGCATAATCGAAGAGTACATGGGCCCACAGCTGGGAGGGAAAATCGAGGTGTTCCCGCCCTATTTCCGCCGCCTCCATCAGCTTGGCAAAGACCTGCGGCGCCAGCACCCTTTGCCAAACCCCCTGAAATTCGGTTCGGCCCTCGGAAAAACGTTGGTAGAGTCTC
>CAZFIR010000266.1:0-6692 GCA_964519535.1 uncultured Thermodesulfobacteriota bacterium
GGAAAGTATGAGAACGTGGTCACCAGTATGGACTATGAGCGGCTGTTATGCTCCACTGGGCCATACGAAGGTGAGATACTGCGCGCTTCCGACAAAAAGCATCCTCATAAAATTGCCTGGATTCAATGCGTCGGTTCCAGAGAGGTTATCGAAGGCGGCAACAGCTATTGTTCAGGTGTATGCTGCACCTATACCCAGAAACAGGTGATCCTGACAAAAGATCACGATCCAGAGGCAGAGTGTAAGATATTTCATAATGATATTCGTTCTTTTGGGAAGGATTTTGAGCGATTCTACGAAAGGACGGAGAAACTTCCCGGGGTTCGATTTATCAGAAGCTACGTAACAATAGGAAAAGAGATCCCGGAAACCAAGAACGTAACCATACGGTATTCCACGCCCGATGATGGAGTAAAAGAGGAAGAATTCGATATGGTGGTATTATCCGTTGGATTAGATCCTCCTCTCGATGTGAAGGGCATTGCACATACATTCGGCATTGAACTTGAATCTCACGATTTTTGTAAACTCAATCCTGTCAATCCTATGGAGACCTCGAGGCCCGGGATCTTTGTAAGCGGAGCCTTTCAGGGTCCGATGGATATTCCCGAGTCGGTTTTCAGCGCCAGTGGAGCCGGTTCCCAATGTGGTGAACTCCTTGACTACAGGCGGGGAAATCTTTCCAAGGAAAGGATCTATCCACAGGAAAAAGATGTCTCCCAAGAGGAGCCGAAGATAGGAGTCTTTGTGTGTCATTGCGGGGCAAATATCGGAAGGGTGGTCGATGTTCCTTCCACCGTCGAATATTGCAAAACCTTACCCAATGTCGCCTATGCTCAAGAGCAGCTCTTTTCATGTGCTAGTAATTGTGCCAAAGAAATAACGGACATGATAAATGAAAAAGGGCTCAACCGGGTGGTTGTGGCTGCCTGCTCCCCCAGGACCCTTGAGCCGTTATTCCGGGACACCCTTCGGGAGGCGGGCATTAATCAATATTATTATGAAATGGCGAATATCAGGGAGCATGACTCCTGGGTCCACTCCAAAGAAAAGGAAGAAGCCACAGATAAGGCAAAGGATATAATCCGGATGTCTGTGGCACGAGCCTGCCAGTTGGAGCCATTACAGGAATTTGAACTGCCGGTCAACAAGGCGGCGTTAGTTGTTGGCGGAGGTATAGCCGGCATGACGTGCGCCCTCTCCATAGCCAACCAGGGACATGAGGTTCACCTGGTGGAAAAGGAGACAGAGCTTGGGGGAATCGCGCGAAGAATTCATACCACCCTGGAAGGACTGGATGTCCAGGCCTATGTGCGTGATCTTATACGAAAAATATATCAACACCGTTTAATACATGTATATCATCATGCTACGATCACAGAGGCTACAGGATATATTGGAAATTTCGTAACCAAGGTGAAATCTGAAAAAGGAGTCACAGAGATAAAACACGGCGCAACCGTCATCGCTGTAGGTGCTGATGTCTATAAACCCACTGAATACCTGTATGGAGAAGATGACAGGGTGATGACTCACCTTGAGCTGGAGGAGCAGATCACCAAAGGAGACGAAAAGGTAATCAACGCGCAAAGCCTCGTGATGATCCAATGCGTCGGTTGCAGAAATGAAGAGAGAGATTATTGCAGCCGGATCTGCTGCAGCGAGTCCGTAAAGAACGCCTTGAAACTGAAAGAGATGAACCCCCAGATGGATATCTACATTCTCTTTCGGGATATGAGAACCTATGGGTTCAAAGAGGATTATTACCGTGAAGCGGCTGGTAAAGATATCAAGTTTATCCGTTATGAGACGCAGGATAAACCTCAGGTGGAGCCAGGTGAGTCGGAGAACGGTCGCCCCGTTCTCAAGGTTACTGCAACGGATTATATTATCGGTCATAAACTTGAAATAGATGCTGATATAATTTCTTTGGCTGCCGCTGTTATTCCTTCCGAGTCGACCAAGGAAGTAGCCGGATTATTCAATGTGACATTGAGCCAGGATGGCTTCTTTAAAGAAGCCCATGTCAAGTTGAGACCTGTTGAGTTTGCTACGGACGGCATTTATCTTTGTGGCCTGGCTCACTATCCTAAGTTTATGCAGGAAACGATTAACCAGGCTTATGGATCTGCAGGCCGGGTCTTGACGCTTCTCTCACATGATATCGTTGTGGCCTCCGGCGCTGTGTGCGAGGTAGATGAAAACAGGTGTATGGGGTGTGGGGCATGTGTTGAAGTCTGCACGTATGGTGCCCTGGAACTTCGTGATACAAAACAAGGCAAAAAGGCTGTAGTGAATCCAGTCCTGTGTAAAGGAGATGGTCTTTGTAATGCACGGTGTCCGACAGGGGCTATTTCTCTCAAGCACTATACCGATGAAGAGCTTTTAAGCCAAATTGATGCGGCGGTTCCAGAGGAAGAGATCATGCAACACATTGATGCGGCGGTCGGAGATGTGTAACAGTATACATAAAACCGAGATTACTACCAAAGGAGCTGAGAAGGAATGAGTAAAGGGCGTACCTTTAAGCCACGCATATTAGGTTTTGCGTGCCATTGGTGAGCATACGGCGCTGCTGACCTGGCTGGAGTTTCCAGACTGCAATATACGACTGAAATCAGGCTTATTCGTGTCATGTGTTCCGGGAGAATCGATATGGGATTCGTCCTCAGAGCCTTCTCGAACGGAATAGATGGAGTATTTATTGGTGCGTGTCATCTTAACGAATGTAATTATGTCACTCATGGAAACTACCATGCCCTCAACATGGTGCTTCTTTGCAAAAAAATCATGGAACACATAGGACTGAACCCGGAAAGATTACGGATCGAATTTATGTCCGCCGCTGAAGGAAACATTTTTGTCGACTCGGTCAATGATTTTGTCAAGACAGTGAAGGAAATAGGACCGCTTGGCAAAGGCACAGGTGAGGGAATAGATGACGATGAATTAAAATCCAAACTTGCGGGAGTTACAAAGTTAGTCCCCTACATTAAGCTGATGAAAAATGAGAAGCTGGGGACACGTCTTGAGAACCCGGCAGAATATGATACCTTTTTCACCACAGATGAGATAGACACGTTATTAAGCGATGTAATCTCGTACTATATCGATCCGGAAAAGTGCCAGGCCTGTATGACGTGCGCTCGGAGATGTCCCGTGGAGGCGATTATAAGTGCAAAGAACCAGGTCCACGTGATTGATCAAGAGAAATGCATAAAATGCGGAACGTGCTTTGAAGCCTGTCCTCCTAAATTTAGTGCGGTGACAAAAATTTCAGGCGCACCTGTTCCGCCTCCCCTTCCTGAAGACAAAAGAACTATAGTCAGAAAGGGTAAAGAGGATAAAGAAGGATAAAGAAAGAAAATTGTAGTTTGCTCATTTTTTCACTTGACTGCTGGCGCAAAAAAAAGATAAAAGGATTGGGGCAATTTAAAGACAGACAGCCTCGTAAACGGATAGGAGGAAATCATGTCGCCGGTTAGCGCGACCTACTGGGGCATACCGGGCTATGCCATTTTTTGGGTCTTGTTCGTCATCGCCTTCGGCCTTTTTGTACAGAGGCTGTATATCCTCTACCGCCTCATGTGTCTGGGGAAGCAGGAGAACCGCTTCGATAGAATAGGGCAGAGAATCACGAACATGCTGTTCGAGGTTATCCCTCAGTGGTGCAACCTGAAAAGCGTCACCCGCAAGGACCTGTCAGGAATCGGACATGCCCTCCTGTTCTGGGGTTTTAGCTTTTTCTTAATCAGCTATATAGTCTTCATTGGTCTGGCAGAGGGTTCTGGCCTCCACAAGGTGCTGATGGGCAGCACTTTTGAGACGGTTTATTCTTCTATTCTGGATATTGCCGGGGTATTCGTCATCATAGCTATAGTATGGGCAGCCATCAGGCGTTATGTCTTGAGGCCCGAAAGACTGGAGATAAGCGTTGAGGCAGGCGTTATCATGATTATGGTCTTCAGCCTTATGGCGCTTCATTTTTGCATCGAGGGCTTCGGCTTAGCAGGCTCCGGGGATACCACCGACTGGCCCCCTGTGGGGGCGGCGTTCGCTCGTTTCCTCTCCAGCACCGGCTTCTCAAAAAGCACGCTGGCAGCGGTTTCCCATGGGGCCTGGTGGCTTCACTACGCCTTGATCCTTGGCTTCATGGTGTATATCCCACGTTCCAAACACCTGCACATTCTTGCCTCCGCCGTCAATATCCTCTTCAAACCACTGGGGCCTAACGTGGTGCTTGAGCCCATCCCCCTTGAAGCTCTTGAAGCTCCTGAAGGGTCGGTGACCTTCGGTGTATCGAAGATTCAGGACTTAACCTGGAAGGACTTGCTTGACCTGTATGCCTGCGCCGTGTGCGGCCGGTGCCATGTCAATTGTCCCGCCCAGCTTAGCGGCAAGTCCCTTTCGCCCAGAGAGGTAATTCATAACCTGAAAGAGCATTTGCTGGAGGCGGGTCCTGGATTGCTTGCCGGTGAGGCGGGGGCATCTTCGGGAAGCCAGGCCAAGGCTATGATCGGTGATGTGGTAACCGAGGATGAGATATGGGCCTGCACCACCTGTGGCGCCTGCCAGGAGGTATGCCCGGTCAATATAGAACATGTACGCAAGATAATCGAACTTAGGCAAAATCTGGTGCTGGCTCAAAACAAGATGCCGGAAAGTGCCCAGCTTATGCTCAGAAATATGCAGACAAGAGGAAATCCATGGGCTGGAGCCCAGTCGCTGAGATTAAGGGGGG
Source organism: uncultured Thermodesulfobacteriota bacterium (assembly GCA_964519535.1). Lineage (GTDB taxonomy): Bacteria > Desulfobacterota > B13-G15 > B13-G15 > RBG-16-54-18 > CAYWLI01. The sequence continues at coordinate 4,742 of CAZFIR010000266.1, forward strand.
ACTGGACAAATGATATGGAGCTCAAAATATTGGGTGAAAGTGATAATGTTAATACCCTGTTCTGGGTAGGCTGCACAGGAGCTCTTGTTGAGCGCAATGTCGAGGCTACTCTTTCCTTGACGAGGGTGCTGAAAGCGGCTGGGGTTGATTTCGGCGTATTAGGCGATGCCGAGACCTGCTGCGGTGATCCGGCACGAAGAGCAGGGTATGAGTTTCAGTTTCAGATCCTGGCGGAGGAAAATATTGAAATTTTTAAAAGCCACAATATTAAAGAGATTATTACCTCCTGTCCTCACTGCTATAACACCATTAAGAATGAGTACCCTTTGTACGGCGGTGATTTCAAGGTAGTTCACTATACCCAGCTCATTGCCGATTTAATCAGGCAGGGGAGATTGCAGCTTACTAATCAGCTGAATTTTTTGTTCACCTATCATGATCCCTGTTATTTAAGCCGTTATAATGAAGTTTATCGGGAGCCACGCCGGATATTGCAGGATATTCCAAAGGCAAGGCTTAAGGAAATGGAGCGCTCGCGCAACACGACCTTTTGTTGCGGCGGCGGCGGCGGACACATGTGGATAGAAGAACAGCACGGAACAACGAAGATTAATCAAATCCGTATAGAAGAAGTTATCGAGACCGGGGCTGAGACTGTTGTGACTTCATGCCCTTATTGTTTACAGATGCTCGAGGAGGGTATAGAACAGAAAGGTGTGAAGGACTCGTTAAAGGCACAAGACCTTATTGAAGTAGTTGAAGCGGCAATGAAGCAAGCTTAATGAGGAGAGGAGAGTAGTATGAATACTATCGTCTGTGTTAAACAAGTGCTTGACCCAGAGATACCACCGGCCAAATTCAAGATTGACGCCGAGGCGAAACAGGTTATTCCTCCCCCCGGAGTGCCGCCTGTGATAAGCGTATATGATGAGCGAGCAGTTGAGGCAGCATGCCGGCTCAAAGATAAGCACAAAGGGAAAATAACCGTGATAAGCATGGGGTCGGAGAAAGCTGCTGACGTGGTAAAGCACACCATATCTATGGGGGCCGACGAAGGATTTGTTCTCAGTGATGAATCCTTCGCAAACCTGGACAGCTTTGGTACTGCTTATGTCTTGGGGAAAGCTATCCAGAAGATCGGCGAGTATGATCTAATCCTCTGTGGCCGACAGGCCGCTGACTGGGGCGCCGGTCAGGTTGGCTCTATTCTGGCAGAACTACTTGCCATTCCTGTTGTGACCCTGGCCTGTGATATCGAGGCAGTGGATAAGAACCTCAGGATAAAGAGGATAGTGAACGACGGTTTTGAAGTACTGGAAGCACCTATGCCGAGCCTGGTTACGGTCAGCAGTGAGATCGGTCTGCCTCGTCTTCCTGCCGGAATGCGTCTCATGATGGCCCGCAAGAAGCAGATTCCGATCTGGACGGCGCAGGATATTGAGGCTGAGCCCTCGCAGTTGGGCAAGGAAAACGCCCATACCGAGATCACCGGTCTCTCTGTGCCAACCCGAAAGACCGAGTGTGAGATAATTACTGGGGCTACTCCTAGTGAAGCTGCCGTCAATTTAGCCGAAAAACTTAATGAGCTGATATGATTATAGAATGAAGGGAGGTTATCAATGGATAGTCATACAGGTGTTTTGGTTTGTGGTGAGATCGCTGAAGGGAAACTAGCGCCAATCACTATAGAACTCCTTGGAGTCGGAAGGAAGCTCGCCGATGAACTGGGTGAGGAATTAAGTGCCCTCTTAATGGGCAGCAAGATAGGCGACTTGGGTCAGGAGGCAATCGCCTATGGGGCTGACAATGTCTATATTGCCGAAGACAGTCTCCTGGACCATTATAACTCCGATGCGTACATTCAGGTAACGGCTAACCTTTGCAAGAAGGTGCTTCCTTCTATTATGCTTCTTGGCCATACTGATATCGGTTGTGATTTAGCTCCGCGACT
>CAZFIR010000267.1:0-14609 GCA_964519535.1 uncultured Thermodesulfobacteriota bacterium
CTCATATTTACATCTGACACAACGGCGCTTTTGTCGCCTAATTACATAGCTTTTGCTATAAGAACATCGAGGACATCTATGTCTCTTCGTCATGCCACCACTCTATCATATCTGGTGGCTTAAATGGGACTATACCCTAAATAATTACAAGCAGATACAAGGCATTTCCGGTATTGCAGGGGGACCCGCAGAACATATTCTGTAGATGAATTGTTAGGGTGCAAGAGGAATGTTTCGGGATTTTTACGAATTCAACTTCTTCGAGATCTTCGGGGCCGTGCCCGAAGCAGCAGACGGGCTTGGTGAAGAATCCGTAGAGGCCAGACTCACTGATCGCGGCCTGCAGATCCCCGCCGCCCTCTTCGACTATTACTCCCTCGTCGGATACCACTGGGTCAACAAGCAGCAAAATCGGCTCAGACCGATCGAGGAGCTGGATTGGTACGAGGACTGGCTGATCTTCATGGATGATGAACAAGGGCTTGTCTCCTGGGGTCTCCTCAAGCAAGACCTGCGCAATCCCGACCCGGCGGTGTGGCAGGGCATACTGGGAGAAGAAATAGACTGGCTCCAAGAAGACCTCCCCCTCAGCAAGTTCCTCATAGCACTGTGGAAAGAGGCTGTTTAGGTGAACAAGGCATCCTTGTTAAGGATGGCTTATAGGTAAGGCCTTCCCCTTTTCCGTCCCCTAAACGAAAAGGATTCGGACCGAACCCGCACAGCGAAACAACATTATCTCCCATAAGGAGCTGCGTTCCTTCGCTCCTATGCTGAGGTGTTGTTGAATTAAGTTTCTATTTTTCTGCATTTTCAATACAATATTTTTTCCCCTTGTTCGTCATTAATGGTGAGATGGAAATGGTATTGCAATTGGATATAGGCAAGGTTTATCAAAAAGAAAAGAAGAGGCTTCTGACCTTTATCCGGAACAGGGTTGCTACCGTGGAGGATGCGGAAGACATACTTCAGGACGTTTTCTACCATACGTTGCAAGGTGTCAGTGTCACAGATCAGATTGATAATGTTTTGGGTTGGCTTTACACCGCTGCCCGGAACAGGGTCATCGACTGGTACCGAAAAAAGCGGCTGCCGACATTTCCTTTGGAAGACATGGAAAAGTACGGAATAGAAGACCTGCTAGCCGATTGCGGCCTCCATCCTGAGAAGGCGTATTACAAAAATCTGATCACAGTAGCCCTCGCAGAAAGTATCGAGGCATTGCCGGACGCACAGCGAATGGTTTTCGTATCGCAAGAATTGGAAGGGATGACATTTAAAGAGATTGCCGAAATGACCGGTGAGCCGATCAATACACTTATTTCAAGAAAAAGATATGCGGTTCAACATTTAAGAAAGCAATTGCAGGAAATGAAAACCCTTTTGGATGAAATACCATAGGAGGATATCATGGTTAAAAAAATTATTCGAATAGTTATGATGGTGATCGGCGGCGTTGCCCTCGGGGTACTGGTAGCCTTTCTGTTCGGTTGGGTTGTCATGCTTCTCTGGAATTGGCTCATGCCTTCAATCTTTGGACTCCCCGCCATTGGTTTCTGGAAGGCATGGGGATTGGTCATCCTGGCGCATATCCTCTTCAAAGCGGGTCGCCACGGGCCGGATCATAATAGCCATTTCTATCCTCATCCCCGTTGGAAGGACAAATTCAGGGAAAAGATGAAAAGGCATTTTGGGGAAAGGCCGTCTGGTCCGTCTGCAACTAAAGGGGCAGATGCAGCTTAAGATCTCGTATTCGTACAGTTATTACAGAAGGTGGGGACGGGAAGAAGGCCGCGGGGCGTTCATGCAAAAAGGAGAAGGAGCACCATGAGGACTGCTCCTTCTCCTTCTCATCCCCTCCCCTTTCATCCTCATATCTCCCGCACCGGAACAACAAAATCTCTCCAATTGACAAACCCTTACAAAGAGTGAATATATATACTGATTGTGTGAGGCGATACCTGGGGTGCCGCAAAAGGGTTTGCAGAACGATTTTGATGCTAAAAAAGCCGGTCGGTTCTTAAGATTCTGGCGTTGGCGACAGATTATTCATCGCGCAGAAATCAGTGGGCTTGAAAATATACCTGAGACCGGACGCGCTATCATTGTAAGTAATCACGGTCGGCTTGATTTCGATTTTTTCATTCTCATCAAATTAATTTGGGATCACCGCCATCGCTTTCCGCGATGCATGGCCGACCACATCTGGTTCACGCTGCCATTGATCCGGTCGCTGTTTCACAGAGCAGGAGCCGTTGAAGGAAATAGGGCAAACGCGATTGCACTGCTTCAGCAGGATCAAATCGTACTCACCTATCCCGGCGGCGTTCGAGAAATCATGAACAGTCGGTTTGGCGAAGAACATATTCAATGGGAACGGCGAACGGGATTCGCAAAAGTCGCCATTGCAGCACAATCACCGGTTATCCCTGTTGCGGGTAAAGGAGTCAACAATGGTTTTATTTTCCTTACGTCCGGTAAGTGGCTCGGGTGGCTACTGTTTCGAGGTATCTTGCGTATGGGGCCCTCCTATGATGACTATCGTGATCCACTCACCATCGGTTTGATCCCGTTTCCCATGCCTTTTTCGATGGCGGTTCACCTTCCATTCCCCTGCAAGGTTCGATACATCGTCGGGAAGCCTATCAATCCGGAATGTGGCTCCGAGGCTGCGGATAATCCTGAACAGGTTCAACAATTCGCAGATCGAGTTGAGGTTTCTTTACGGCATTTGTTAGGAATAGCTTGATAGGGTATAAACTATGTAAGTTATTTGCCGGAAGATAAAGAGGAGGTGGCAACATGACCAAAAAGATTTTACAGATCAATGTGCGGTTCAACGTTTCGGCTGCGGAACTGGCGAATGAGTTTGAGGCGGCAGCGATCCACATTGCGGAGGTGCCGGGTCTGAAGTGGAAGGTCTTTGGTATGAACGAGGAACGAGGCGAGGCCGCGGGCATCTACCTGTTCGAGGACGACGCCTCCCTCAAGGCTTACATCGAAGGCCCAATCATCGCTCGAATGAAAACCATAGAGGCCTTCAGTGACATCACCATAAAGTACTTCGATGTCATAGAGGGGGCATCCGCAATAACCCGCGGTCCCGTCTAGGCATCGATGACTAGTAAAGGAATTGAGGGGTATCTGAGGTCGAACCTCAAAAAAACGAGAGCGTCTTGATAACAAAAGGAGGTGTGCTATGGCTTTTAAAGCAGGATTTATCATGATGTCTCCCGACGGCGACCCCAAGAAGCACAGGGCTTCCATCAAGACCGCCAAGCTGGAAGTTACTGCGGTAGTAATCGAGTTGATGAACTTTGATCAAGCAGTCGATGTGTGCAAGGACCTGGTGCAACATGAAGGAGTCCAGTCTCTCTTCCTCTGTCCTAGTTTCCACCATGAAGCGGTGGCGAGGGTTGTGAATGCTGTTGGTCCAAGAGTTGCGGTAGCTGTAGCCAGGGGGGACGTGCCGAGTGGAATGGTTGCGGGTGAGATTCTGGCACAGGAGGGCTGGATTCCGGAAGGACACCAGGGCTGACCAGACGTGGGATTGGTCATAGTCATTTTATAGTGTTCGTACTCTTCACCCTCGGATTTTGGGCGGGGCATCAATCCCGTGCGCGCCCTGCAGCCTTTCATGGCTGGTACAAAATCCGTACATGAGGGCCGTGGCTGGCCCGGGAACGATCTTTGACCGTATGGGCCTTGCAGCAGGGATGAAGGTGTTGGACGTCGGCGCCGGCCCTGGCCGCCTGGCGGTGCTGGGTGAGATTCCGAATAAACATGAAGCGCTGGCGGAAATCTACCAAGCGCTCAAACCCGGCGGCATATTCTCCATTACCGAAACGCGCGCGAAGGATGAACCATGAGAACAGCAAATCCTGCATTGAGTGCAAAGATATTCACGGATGTTCCCAGGATAACCGATCCTGCACGGGTAATGACCATCCAGGGGACTGTGAACAAGACATTCATCATGCTGGTGCTTGTGCTGATCCCGGCTGTATGGGTGTGGAATAAATTTTTCGCCAGTGGCAACTCGCAGGCGATCATGCACTGGCTTTACGGCGGCGTCATCGGCGGTTTTATCGTTGCCATGGTTACCATTTTCAAAAAACAATGGTCTCCGGTAACGGCACCCCTCTATTCCGTGCTTGAAGGACTTGCCATCGGCGGCATCTCCGCCTTTTTTGAGGCGCAATTTCCAGGGATCGTCATTCAGGCAGTTGCCCTGACCTTCGGAACCTTATTATGCCTCTTGCTGGCGTACAAATCGCGACTAATCAAGGTGACGGCGAATTTTAGGCTGGGGGTTGTGGCTGCAACGGGAGGCATCGCACTTATCTATGTGATCACGATAGTGCTCGGGTTCTTTGGCATTCGCATGCCCTACATCCACGAAAGCGGGATCATCGGCATCGGATTTAGTGTATTTGTTGTGATTATCGCCGCGCTCAATTTGGTGCTCGATTTTAATTTCATAGAAAGCGGGGCCGCATCAGGGGCGCCTAAATTCATGGAGTGGTACGCGGCCTTCGGCCTCATGGTAACACTGATCTGGCTCTACCTTGAGATACTCAGACTCCTTGCCAAGACCAGAAGCCGGAGGTAGACAAATACAATGGAAGGAAGAGTATGTTCTCTCGCCCCCCAAGATCAAAAAATCCCCCATTCTTTATTTATGACAAATTTAGTATTATATATGAATATCCACTCACCTTGTCGGAACAGAATAAGCCACGCTACTGATTTTGGTTGTTTGAGGGATATGGCATGAATGACGCCTCACAGATCGCAGTGCTGACCCTGTATCTTCTCGCGTTGATCAATCCGATCAGCAAGGTGTCGGTGCTGGCCGTGCTTTCCACTGAGGCCCGGCGAGAAGACTTCCGCGCAGTTGCTGCGAAATCGAGCCTCACAGCCGCCCTTATACTGTTCGGTTCCATGGTCTTCGGCGATTTGCTTTTGAGATCCGTCTTCAACGTGCAGGTGCATTCCCTACGCTTGGCCGGCGGCGCGGTCCTCTTCTGGGTCGGATTCAACGCCTTGCGCAAGGGTGTCTTTTTCGAGCACGATACCCATACCAGGTTTGCCGACATCGCCATCGTGCCGCTTGCCTGCCCGATGATTGCCGGTCCTGCAACTATTGCTGCTTCCATTGCACTGCGCGCCCGATACGGGATATGGGTCCCTGCCCTTGCCATGCTGCTCGCACTCGCCGTGAACCATGTGGCCATGTTGTTTTCCCGCGCTATTGGGGGCATCCTTACACGGTTCAATCTCCTGGGGGCTCTCATTCGCATCACGGGTCTTATCGTTATGGCGCTGGGAGTGCAGATGATCCTCGACGGCATTGCCGACTGGCACGCTGCCGTTCTGATGTGAGGGTCATGACCGAACAATGCCTTGCAGGCGACACGTGCCAGCACGTCTGAAGGCGAACATCATAATTTGATTTATGCTACCCTACAAACACCCTATTGTTTTAGTTTAAGCAAAATAACCATAAGCAATTGAAAGAGGGACTATGAAGAAAGAAATCCCTAATCCCTATCCTGAGCAAGAATGCTTTTTCTGCGGCGAGAAGAATCCCGTTGGCTTAAAGTTAAGATTTTATCTCAACAAAGAAACTGGAGAAGTGACCACTGAGTACAGTGCTTCCAGACTGTTTATGGGATTAGGCAATATTCTCCATGGTGGCATTCAGTCCGGTCTCTTTGATGAAATCATGGGGTGGACAGCCCACACGCTTACTGGACAGATGGGTGTTACTTCAGAACTCAACATACAATTTTTAAAACCGGCATACTTGGGAACAAAGCTGATGGTCTCCTGCCACATCATCTCACGGCAGGATTTAAAGGTGCACTTAGGCGCTACAATTGAAACCGCAGACGGGACGGTCTGCACGCAGGCTACCGGCACCTACTATCTGTTACCACAGGATAAATTCGATCAATTAATTTATGGTCAAGGGTAATGCCTAAAATTAAAGGGAAGTTCGTGGGCATCCATGGAATACTGTTATTGAGCAGGATCGCATGTTTTTGCTTTACAGATTTTTGTAACTCAATATAATAATTAAGTGATATGGTGTGAAGGCTAATAAAGAACAAAATTGGGAGCAGGTTTCTATTGAAAGGAGGTAAGAAATGCCAGAATTTAGTAGCCCTTTCACGGTGTTGAAAAGCGATCGAAAGCTTACACCCGAAGAGTTGGTCCGTGCAATCAGATTTATGATTGCTGCTGAATACGAAGCGATTCAGCTTTACCAACAGACAGCCGAGAGCACGGATAACAAACTTGCGCAGGAAGTTTTGCTAGACATCGCGAATGAGGAAAAAGAACACGCTGGGGAGTTCCTCCGCCTATTGCGCGAGTTAGAGCCTAAGGAAGAAAATTTCTATAAAGAGGGCTATGAGGAAGTAGAGGAGATGATCGCTAAGCTGAAGAAATAGTCAACACAATCCCCGTGGGGAATGAGGGGCGCTCTCTTGCTCGGAACCGAAACACTGATCAAAAACACCATGTAATCTAGCGCTGCATCCGCAGCGGTTCGCGCAGGTGTATCGTTGCGCATGAGCTTTTCGTGAGGTACATTACAGCATAGGAGCCCACAATGAAAAAAAAGCATGCGATATTGTTGACCATTGACGGCATAGTCAATCTAGCATTGGGAATCCTCCTGCTTCTTTTTCCTCTGGGATTGGCCGAAATATTAGGAGTTCCGAAATCAAATCTAAACTTTTATCCTACTATTCTCGGTGCGGTCATTTTTGGCATCGGCATTGCTCTGCTCATTGAGCGATATGGTTACTCACGAAATATTCGAGGTCTCGGACTGGGTGGCGCCATTGCCATTAACCTTTGCGGAGCTATCGCATTACTCCTTTGGCTCGTGTCAACCCCCCTCAATATCCCCCTCAGGGGGTATGTGCTTCTTTGGTCTATTGCGGTCATTGTCTTATTAATAGGCATTGTCGAGATTCTTGCCAAGTCATGGCAATACTCGTGATGTCCTTCTCACACGTTAAAAGCTGAGGGTATATCCGATGAAACACTTGATGACTTTAATTGTAACGGTGCTTTTCGGGTTGGCGTTTGCCGTGGTGGGCTACGTCGGGGAAGCTGACGTCATTGGCGTGGAAGTAAAGAAGATCGGCGAAAATACCTATCAGTTTAGTGTTACTGTCTCACATACGGATGAAGGGTGGGAACACTACGCCGATAAGTGGGATATCCTGGCACCAGACGGTCGGATTCTCGGCACGCGCGCCCTGCAGCACCCCCATGTAGACGAACAGCCTTTCACCCGGAGCCTGTCAGGAGTGAAGATCCCCGAGGGCATTACCGAAGTAACAATCCGCGCCCATGACTCAGTCCATGAATATGGAGGCAGGGTTATGCGAGTGACTTTGCCTCAATGAAGCTCCCTGCACAAAACCCTGGGGAATACGCCAAATTAAAAGGGCCTCATATGATAAGGCCCTTTTATACAAAGAATAGCATTGTATTATAGATCAGTCTTCAATGCCGGCCAGACGTTTGGCCGCCTTCTTCTTGCTCTCAACATTACTCTCGCGAAAGATGGTGACCCGATGCGCCTCCGGGGAGCCGCCGCCATGGATATCCGAGATGGTATCCGCGCTCTCCAGAGCCAGCTTTTCCGCAAGCCGGTACAGCTTGATACGGTTTTCAACCGGGATTGAGTCTACACCCTTCAAATATTTCTTGAGCAGCTGGCCGATCTCCAAATTATCAAAATCACGATCCGAAGGCAAATCAGCAACGAAACCGCCGCAGACATCTATCATCAGCCGGGTCGCCTCAGCCATCTCCTTCCCCTCATGGATCTTCGATGCATTGGCCAGGACGGTATCGATAAAATAGGCCCCGGAAGGCTGTTGTTTGCCTTCATACGATGACGCAAGACAGCATCCATAGAGTGTCTCGGCCCTATGAATCATATCAATCACCTTTTGTTTGTGATGGCCGGCCTTGATTGTTCCGTTGTATTCCATCATCGTAAGGGCCGTACCGATCATACAGTCGATCTTTCCGGCCTTGCAACCACCGTGGCTCTGTCGGTGGAAAGAAGAAAATTTTACAACCATATCTACCGCGAATTCCGTTTCGCCGCACAGAAAAACCCGTTCCTTGGGTACAAAGACATCATTAAAGATGAGCGTCGGGCAATACTTGGAATATCTGAAGTTACCTATATCGCAACCATCGATCTCCCGGGTATCCAGGCTTGACCGGCCGACCACATGGATCAATCCCGGTGTATCCTGCGGGACAGCAAAGGCAACGGCGTAATCTTCATCCCCCGTGCGCATCGCCCGCGTGGGTAAGCAGATAATCTCATGGGATGAAAGGGACCCGGTCTGATGGGCCTTGGCCCCGCGTACGACAATACCGTCATCCCGGCGCTCTACCACCCGGAGGAACATATCCTTGTCAGACTGTTCGTGAGGGCTTAGGGAACGGTCCCCTTTCATATCCGTCACGCCGGCATTTGCCGTCAGGTCATTCTTCTGCATGTATTTTAGGAACTCGATGAAGTTTTTGTAATAGTTTGTTCCATATTTTTGGTCGACATCATAGGTAACGATAGCCAGCGTAGAGAGACAATCCAGCCCGGTACATCGTTGATGGCATGTCCCGACCCAGTTTCCTAGCTTCCGGTTGAGCTTTACTCGCGCCACAAGATCATCAATGCTGGCCGGGGGCAGGGTGAACCGATTGATCGGCTCATTAATTAACTGGCTCTTGGTGACCACAAGATCGCGAAATTCATCCAACTCGGCCACTTCATACGTTGCGGCGGTTGCCTCGATACCCGCGCGGAGCCGCGGGTTGTCTACCACATTGGTAATCTTTTCCCCGAACATATACGCGGTCGGATTCATCTGTCGCAATGATTCAATATACTCTTCTTTTGTCTTTAGCCCCATGTTCTTTCCTCCTCACTTGTTTGATTACTGTTGATAATTAGATAGCACTAATATTCAGGTCCTCATCCTCTTCCAGCATCTGCCTCAGGCTCTCCAATACCTGTTTTTTGACATTTGAGATATGTTGGGATAAGATTGCCTGGGCCCCCTGGAGATTTCTGGATACAACGCAGTCGAAGATCTCCTGATGCTCTTGATCCACAGAGGTAAGTGATGCAATGGGCAGATAATTACCTCCGTATTTCAGAAAGAGGAGATCAAAAATATTACGGAGTATCCTCAATTGCGTCCCCTTCTTGGAAAGGGCAGCCAGGGCCAGGTGAAACTCCATATTTTTGAACAACCGTTCTTTGAGATAAAACTCTCGAACCGCGGATAAATGGGCATCAAGCGCCGCCTTCAAGTGCTGTATGCCTTCTTCATCCAGGTGTTCAAAGGCTGCGGGCAACAGCGACAGTTCCAGTAATTCCCTGAGCTCATAGATCTCCTCCACCTCCTGCAGGCTGAACGGCTCTATATGATACCCACGGTGGGGTTCGTGGCGGACAAAACCCTGGATCTCCAGCCACTTGAGTGCCTGGATGATGGGGGTTGGGCTCATTTGTAATTGTTCCGCCAGTTCACGATACGCAATCTTCTGGCCCGGAACGAGCTCCTTGTGATATAGCATTCGGCGAATGCCTTTGTAGGCCTGATGGCTGTGATCCAGGCCGTTCGCATCCTTTCCCTCTCGATACTTGCTCATTCCGCATCCTGAAACATAAAATTAAATACTTGATTTTATTTTTAATTATATATATAACCTTTGTCAAGGCATTTTTGAAAAAAAGCGGCAAATATCAGAGGCGAGATAAAAAATTTTCTTGACATTGTGCCCATAATAATGTCTATTTAAACCAGGATGTAGCTGGTGGGGCCTCCACCGGGCCCCATAAAAAAAATACGTGAGGTTTGAAATCGCCCATGAAACTGTATGAATATGAAGGACTTGATATCTTTGAAGAATTCGGCATACCCGTCCCCAGACTGGGTGTTGCTGAGTCTACAGAAGATGCGTTGCTTATAGCGGGCGAGATCGGATATCCGGTTGTCCTCAAGGCCCAGGTGCTCGTCGGCGGACGGGGCCTTGCAGGGGGGGTAAAAACTGCTGAAACCCCCGAGGAACTCGAAGAGATCTCAGGAACGTTACTCAATTCGGAAATCAAGGGTCTGCCCGTTCATAAGCTCATGGTATGCGAAAAGGCCGATATTTTAAATGAACTGTATATGGGTATCACCGTTGACGGCTTCTCAGGAAAACCGGTCGTTGTGGTGAGTACTGAAGGCGGCGTCAACATAGAAGAGACCGCTCGCACGTCACCGGATAAGATCGCATCCTTCTACTGCGATCCCGCATTTGGGTTTTACCCCTATCAGGCCAGAATGCTTTTGAGGCGTTTAGGGTTATCCGAGCGCCTTCTGACATTATTTGCGGATGTCCTGGTCCGGCTGTATCGGGTTTTTTCCCAGTTTGAGGCACTTATTGCAGAGATCAACCCACTGGTGGTTCTTAAAACCGGTTATCAAGGAGGCCTCCTGGCAGTCGATTCTGTGATTGAAGTTGATAATTCAGCCCTTTCCCGCATCAAGCGCCCTTTACCGGAGTTGACGGAGCGCATTGAAAATCCATTAGAACGCAAAGGCAGGGAAATTGGAGTGACGTATGTGGACTTAGGTGGCGACATTGGCATCATATCCTCGGGCGCTGGATTGGGGATGGCAACTATGGACATCATCGGCGAGCGACTGAGGCCGGCGAATTTTCTTGAAACCGGCGGGGGTATCACCGAAGAATTGCTCTATAAATGTATGGAACTCGTCACGATGAAGGCCGACCTGCGGGCAATCTTCATCAATATCTACGGCGGCATCAACCCCATCCACGAAGGCGCCCGCGGAGTTGTTCGATATATCAAGGAGCATAAGGTGAAATTGCCCATTGTAGCCAAGGCGCTCGGGAATCACCAAGAAGAAACCTGGGAGATTTTCCGTGAGGGCGGTGTGCATGTAGTAACAGAAGCGCCTACCGAAAAAGCGGTGGACCGCCTGTACGAACTGGTGGGGGACGAGTAACCTACCTGTTCCGAGGGAGTCAATAAGACGAGGTGGACACATGAGTATCCTTATTGATGATCAAACCCGCGTGATTGTCCAGGGTATAACCGGCAAGATTGGAAGTATTCAAACCCGCTGGATGCTGGAGTACGGCACAAAGGTAGTGGGCGGAGTCACGCCTGGAAAAGGCGGCTCAACTGTCGAAGATTTGCCGGTCTTTGATAGCGTTGAGGAGGCGGTTGAGGAGACCGGAGCAAACGCCTCGGTATTTTTCGTGCCGGCTGCATTTGTCCTGGATGCCTTCTATGAAACGGTGGATGCGGGAATAAAGCTCATTGTCGTGGTTCCCGAACATATCCCTGTCCACGACATCATGAAGATACGTGCCTATGCCTTAGCAAACGAGGCCATGGCTCTGGGTCCCACAACGCCGGGTATCTTGGTCCCGGGGAAAGGCAAGATGGGTATCATGCCGGGATCACTCTTTGCGCCGGGACGGGTCGGTATCATTTCGCGCAGCGGAACCCTCTCCTATGAATTTGCGGGCATCCTCTCAGAAAAAAAGATCGGTCAAAGTGCTGTGGTAGGCATGGGGGCGGACCCGGTCGTGCTGACCAACTTGCCTGACATCTTGAGGCTATTTGAAGCTGACGCAGAAACCGACGCGGTTATCATTGTTGGTGAAGTGGGGGGTATGCAGGAAGAGAAGGCGGCCGACTTCATTGCAAACGGGATGATCAAACCTGTTGCTGCCTACATCGCGGGGCGCATTACTCCGCAAGGCAAACGCATGGGGCATGCCGGCGCCATCGTTCGAGGCTCGGCAGGTACGGTAGAAGGAAAGTGTGAGGCCCTGCGTACTGCCGGCGCAGCAATCTTGAAATCCCCTATTGAGGTCCTCGACTGGGCCGCAAAAAACGATATTCATTAACACATTCCCCAATAGTACTGTAGCAAAAGGATGAGAACACTCTCGGCAAAAAAATCCCATTACATCCACAAAGCTACAGAATGATAATCCCTGAGATAAGAACGAAGGCAGTTAAGCTGTATGGTAGCAAAGAGGCCCTGGTATGCGGGGACAAGAGGTTTACCTATGAGGATTTTGACAAAAGGGTCAACGGCCTCTGCACCCTTTTACGCTCCCACGGGGTCCAGAAGGGCGGCAAGGTCGGCATACTGCACCCCAACTGTCACTACTTCATGGAGACCTATTACGCCGTTGCCCACAGAGGGGCCATCTCCGTCCCCATCAATTATCGTCTCTCCCCCAAAGACATAGCCTTTATCTTGGCGGATTCCGAAAGTACCGTACTCATTGCCGACAGGAAGTTTACTCACCTGGTGACCGCCGCCCTCAATGAGGGGGGTACGGGGGTGCAAACGGTGCTGTGGACGGGAGACGGGGAGCATGCCCCACTGACAATTGAGACCGCTGATTACGAAGAGGGCATAAGGAGATCTCCCACAATCTCCCTGCCAGCGGAGGACATACGGGAGGAAGACGCTGCTCAACTCTACTACACGAGCGGGACCACGGGGAAACCCAAAGGGGTGATCCTCACCCATAAGAACATCTGCACCCACGCCTTGGGTGCTATTGCTGAGCTGCGCCTCATAGACAGCGACCGTTGGATCCACGTGGCCCCCATGTTTCACTTGGCCGATGCCTGGGCCACGTGGGCTATCACGTGGGCAGGCGGGACCCATATTTTTGTCAGGGCTTTCGATCCGCCCGAGGTCCTGGAGATCATGGAAAAAGAACGGGCTACCATCAGCAATATGATCCCCACCATGTTGAACCTCCTCGTCAACCACCCCGATGCAAGGCGATGGAACTATGCCAGCGTGAGGGTCCTCCTGAGTGGGGGGGCACCCATCGCCCCAGAGGTAGTAAAAAAACTGGTGACGACCTTTCAGTGTGATTACGTTCAGACATACGGGATGACGGAGACATCTCCCTATCTCACCATGTCTATCCTCAAGGATCACCTTACCGGGCTTCCCGATGAGGAGCAGTTGAAGATCAAGTCTAAAACAGGACGCGAATTTATAACGGTGCAGTTGAAGGTGGTGCGGGAGGACGGCACGGAGGTGGCGAGGGATGAACGGGAAGTAGGTGAGATCATCGTCAAGGGTGCAACCGTGACCCCTGGGTACTGGAAGCTCCCCGAAGAGACGGAGAAGGCCATCAAAGATGGATGGCTCTATACCGGTGATTTGGCGGTGATGGATGAAGAAGGATATGTGACTATCGTGGACAGGAAAAAAGACGTGATCCTCACCGGCGGGGAAAACGTCTATTCCACGGAGGTGGAAAACGCGCTCTACATGCACCCGGCTATCTTAGAGGCGGCGGTTGTCGGGGTCCCTGACGAGACGTGGGGGGAGATGGTGAAGGCTTTCGTTGTCTTGAAGGAGGGGATGGCGGCCACCGAAGGAGAGATCATCGACTTTTGCAAAGAGAAGCTGGCTCGGTACAAGGCCCCCAAGTCGGTGGCATTTTACCCTGCACTACCCAAGACAGGGTCAGGTAAGATCGCCAAAAAGGAGTTACGTAAAAAGTACTGGAGTAACGATTGATAACGTACGGGTCCAATCCCTATGCTCTGCCCTTGCTCATACCGTAAGCGCACAACACGATCCAAAAAAACAAGGAGGCCGATGAAATAATGGGATTAAACAAGATTGAACGCCAACTCCGTTGATCAGCACCCTCCCCTGTTGCCCTCATTTTTCTAACCCTAAACGAGAAGCATTACACGATTGTAATCGGTTGCTTTTCATGCAATGATGGTATTGATAACCAATGCCGCGTCTTACAAGCGGCTGCTTTTTTATATAAAACAAACCCGGCAACTGCGTCAAAAAGGAGAAGCCGACCATGAAAGTCATAGCCTTCAACGGCAGTGCCCGCAAAGATGGCAACACCGCAATGCTTGTTTCGTATGTCTTCGGCGAGCTGGAACCCGAGGGAATCAAGACCGAGCTTGTCCATCTCGCCGGCATGCCGATACAAGGGTGCAAGGCCTGCTACACGTGTTTTGAAAAGAAGGATCAGCGCTGCATACAAGAAAAGGACAGTGCCAATGACTGCATCGAAAGAATGATCGAAGCGGACGGTATTATTCTGGCCTCACCAACCTACTTTGCCGACATTTCTCCTGAACTGAAGGCGCTGATCGACCGCGCTGGTATGGTAGCCAAGGCAAATGATGATCTCTTTAAACGCAAGATCGGCGCAGCAATAATCGCCGTGCGCCGGGCGGGAAGCATCCACGCCTTTGACTCCATCAATCATTTCTTTTTTATCAGCCAGATGATTGTTCCCGGGTCCAACTATTGGAACATGGGCTTTGGCCAGGAAAAGGGCGAGGTGGAAGGGGACGAGGAAGGCGTGCAGATCATGAAGACCCTCGGGAAAAACATGGCCTGGCTGCTCAAGAGGATACAGGGTTAAGCTGAGGATCTGAAGAAACACAGAATATCCCCATGAACAGGAGACAATTTCTAAAAAGGGCGCTGTGGGTCGGGGCTACCACCGCTTTGCTGGGCTCCTAT
>CAZFIR010000268.1:0-2773 GCA_964519535.1 uncultured Thermodesulfobacteriota bacterium
TCGACCATCCAGAATTCGGTCAGGTGCCGGCGGGTCTTGGCCTTCTCGGCTCGAAAGGTCGGCCCGAAGCAGTAGACCCTGCCGAAAGCCATGGCGGCCGCTTCGTTATATAATTGGCCACTCTGAGTGAGATAGGCTTTCTCCCCGAAATAATCGGTCTCGAACAGCGTGGTCGTGCCCTCAACAGCTGCCGGCGTAAAGATAGGGGCATCGATTAATATAAAACCACGCTGGGCGAAAAAGTCACGGCAGGCGCGAACGATCTCATCTCGCACCCGCAGGACGGCATGCTGTTTTGAGGAGCGCAGCCAAAGGTGCCGGTGATCCATCAGGAAAGCGGTACCGTGCTCCTTGGGCGTGATGGGGTATTCCTCGGCGATCTGAATGACCTCAATGGACCGAATGCCCAGCTCGAATCCGCCGGGGGCCCTTTCATCTACCCGGACCGTTCCGGTGACCCTCAGGGATGATTCCCGGGTCAGGCGGTCGCATAAAGCAAAGGTCTCCGGGTCGCTCTCTTTCTCAAAGAGAACTCCCTGCAGCAGACCGGTTCCGTCCCTGACGATGAGGAATTTGAGCTTGCCGCTGGATCTCTGCCCATAGAGCCAGCCACTCACGGTCACCTCTTGACCGACATGTGCTCCTATGTCCTCGATGTAGGTTGGTATCGTCGCCATAAGCTCAGCGCTCCTCGTATGATAATCTTGCGTACCCGACAGCGCTGATGGATTTATCGGACCAGCAACAGCGGCAGATCGATCCGCCGGAGCACTTCCTCGGCGGTACAACCTAACAGCGCTTCCCAAAGGCGGGTGTGGCCGTGAACTCCCATGATGACCAGGTCCGCCTTTTCCTCCCGGCAGGCCTGTAGAATGGCTTCGCTGGCTTTTCCCACAAGGACTTTCGATGAGGTCTTCAGCCCATAGGGTTGTAAATATTGCTCGGCCTCGTCGATCGTGCTCTGCCCCGATCCGGGGTCCTCATCAACGGCCAGCAGCACCAGAGGACATCGAAAGCGGCCGGCCATATCGGCGGCGATCTGAAGTCCGTGATTGGCCTGGGGACTGCGATCGTAAGCCAGCAACATTTTTTCGATCCGACGATAGTGCTGGGGCAGAACGAAAACCGGTTTATTGGCCTGTCGCACGGTGCCGTCCAGGGTGGCGCCCATGAGTTTGTGACCCCAGCGGGCATATTCGCCGCGACGTCCCATGACGATAAGGTCCACCATACGAGCCTGTTCGCAGATGATCTCTACCGGGGAGCCGGAGATCTTCTGGGTGACAAACTGGACGCCGGCCTTCTTGGCTTCCTGGACGCAGGCCTTGAGTACCTCCTGGGCCTTTTCCTCTAATACTTTCTTAGCTTCACTTTGGTATGTCGCGCTGGCCGGCATCATCGGCATAAAACCGTCGGCGCCGATCGAGACACTCCACTCGAAGATGCGTACATCCACAATGCTCAGGAACCGGACCAGAGCGTCGAATTTCAGGGCCAGCTGGATAGCCTGCTGGAGAACGGCATTGCTGTATGCCGATCCATCAACGGTGGCCAGGATGTTCTTCACAACCTCACTCCCGGAGACTAGACCTTTCCAAGGACAGCGTAAGCAATCTTGGAAGCATGCAGGTTAATGCGGTTGAGATCACTGATCAGATCCATATGCACGGCGCTGGTATCCAATGTTTCCTTAAGTCCCTTGTGAAGACGATCGATATGGGCGCGATGGAGTCGGTTTTCCTCCAGAGAGAGCCGCTTGCGTCTCTCGATGACTTTCTTGGCCAAACTCTTATCCCAGGAAGCGACGGCATTGATGGCCATCTGTAAAGTAGTGACAACCTCGGCATGAAATTGGTTGATCTCATCGAACCCCTGGTCAGAGAAATAAAACGGTTGACCGATCTTCTTCTTGGCATAGACCATCAGCTTCTTACTGACCAGATCGCCGATCTGCTCCATCTCACTGGTGATGAACAGAAGAGCGATTTCCCTGTCTCCCTGCTGAGGGGTGAGTTCTTTCTGGGAGAGTTTCGTCAAATACGGCGTGATAGATTCCTCCAGGAGATCGACCTTGTCGTCCTGAGCGATTAATTGTCGATACAGTTGTTCATCATTTTCACGATATACCGTCATCGTTTCTTTAACCATACTAAAGACCATATCGGCCATTCGCAATATCTCACGAGTGGCCTGGCCCAGGGCCAGCTCGGGTGATTGCAGAAGATGAGATTCAAGATAGCGCGGAGCAAATTCCTTTGGAGCCCTGCCCCTCTGCGGTAAAAATCCTTTGAGAAATCGATCATACAGCGTGATGAACGGGAGAAAGAGCAACGCCATGCTCAAGTTAAAAAAGGTATGCACATTGGCTATCTGGCGTGTGATCTCCCCGGATGTATGGCTGAATAAAGCGGCCACATGGCCGATGAACGGAAACATGAGCACGGCTCCTGCGATTTTGAAAATGGTATGCCCCCAAGCCACTCTTTTACCGCTCACGTTGGCATTCAGGCTGGCCAGCAGGGCGGTCACACAGGTACCTACGTTTGCGCCCAGGATCAGAGGAATAGCGGTTGAGAGATCAACGATCAGTCCTTGTAGCGATAGGGTTAAAACCAGACCAAGAGTTGCTGCGCTGCTCTGTATTATACCCGTGAAAACAGCAGACACCAAGAGGCCCAGTAATGGTTTGTCTCCCATTGAAACGAGAAGATTTGTAATTTGTTGATAATGTCTTAAGGGAGATACCGCATCGGACATCACCTTCATTCCGAAG
>CAZFIR010000269.1:0-4252 GCA_964519535.1 uncultured Thermodesulfobacteriota bacterium
ACGGCCCGCAACCATACCGCCACCCACATCTTGCAGGCCGCCCTCAGGGAGGTCGTGGGGGGACACATCAATCAGGCCGGCTCGCTGGTTGCGCCCGAGCGGCTGCGCTTCGATTTCTCTCATTATGAGGCGATTGACCAGAATGCCCTGGAGCGGATCGAGACCTTGGTGAATCGATGGATTTGGGAGGATACGCCCGTTTTGGTCGAGGTCATGGCCACGGAGGAGGCTATTGCGGGCGGTGCCACCGCCCTGTTTGGTGAGAAGTACGGAGCGGAGGCCCGGGTGCTGTCCCTCGGGGAATACAGCCAAGAGCTGTGCGGGGGCACCCATGTGCGCAGGACCGGGGAGATCGGGATCTTTAAGCTGATCTCCGAGAGCGGGATCGCCGCCGGGGTGAGGAGGATAGAGGCCTTAACCGGTGCGGGGGCCCTGGATTACCTCCGGGCGCAGGGGCATGAGCTCAAGGAGGTGGCCCAGCTCATCAAGGCGAGGCCCGGCGAGGTTGCATCCAAGATAGAAAAGCTTTTAGGGGGGCAGCGGGCCTTGGAGCGGGAGGTCGAGGCCTTGCGCCGGAGGCTTGCCACTGCCGGGACCACGGGCGGGCCGGAGGCCAAAGAGGTGAGAGGGGTAAAGGTGGTTGCCTTTCGGGCGGATGGGGTGGACCCAAAGGGCCTGCGGGAGATGGGGGACGGGATAAAGGCAAAGATCGGTTCGGGGATCTGCCTTGCGGGGGGCGAGCACGAGGGGAAGATCACGCTCGTGCTCATGGTCACCAAGGACCTGGCCGAGCAATTCCGCGCCGACGAGATGATCAAAGGGATAGCCGAGCAGATAGGGGGCAAGGGCGGCGGGAACCCCACCCTGGCCCGGACCGGGAGTGCCAGGGTCGAGAAGCTGAACGATGCCTTGAAGGCGATCTATAAGATCGTTGAAGAGCGAGCCTCATAGGGGAGCCCTAGTAGGTCCTTGCAGCGTATTCTAGACCGCTTCAGGCCTTTGATGTTAGGTACTCCCTTTTTTGACCCCCCTTTTTTGACTGCACCGCAAACCTACCCCAAAAATTTTTGTTCGGAGGAACGATGCAACTCGATGATCATCTGGCAATAGCCATCCACGCAGTGAGAGAAGCGGGTCAGATCCAGCGGGAGTGGTTGACCAAAGACAAAAAGGTCGAATTCAAGGGCGAGATCAACCTGGTCACCGAGGTCGATAGGATATGTGAGCAGAGGATCATCGAGATCATCACGGAGGCCTTCCCCGAGCACAACATCTTGACCGAGGAGACCCCTATGCCAGAAGGTTCCTCCACCTACCGGTGGATCATCGACCCCCTCGATGGGACCACCAACTATGCCCACGGATACCCGTGCTTCTGCACCTCCATCGCCTTGGAGTTTGAGGGTGCGATCTGTTTGGGGGCTATATACGATCCCCTCTTAGATGAGCTCTTTACTGCTCAAAAGGGCCAGGGGGCCTTTCTCAATGGCGAGCGGATTGACGTCTCCACGACCGAACGGCTCACCGAGGCCCTCATCTGCACGGGTTTCCCCTATGACCTGAGGGAGAGCCCGGTGAACAATGTTAACCATTTCAACAACTTCATCATGGAGGCCCAGGCTGTCAGGAGGGACGGCTCAGCAGCCCTGGACCTCTGCTATGTGGCTGCTGGAAGGTTTGATGGGTTCTGGGAATTGAAGCTCTATCCCTGGGATGTGGCAGCGGGTAAGCTTATTATTGGGGAGGCCGGGGGCAAGGTAACGGACTTCCACGGAGGGCACCTCGACATCTACGGCCAGGAGATCCTCGCCAGCAATGGAAAGATCCATGGGGAGATGATAGGGGTGTTGGAGAGAGGGACGTAAATCTGGCACCCTCGAGGTGCCTTTTTTGCCAACTATTTAACGTCCTGCTTGTGCGTATCGCCGTCTGAATGTCAATATTTCGCGAGCGTCCCCTTTGCCTTTGCTCCCCCAAAATCGCACGGTCTCGTGTTAATCTATTGCCCTCTAGAATTGCGAGATTCTGTTAACAGGTCTAAGAACTTGGGGGCGAAAAATAGCTTATTTCGTCTCTGTTCTGTCAACTTGGTTAGAATACCAATCTTAACGAGTCTCAACACACCGGTTTTCACAGCATTGTAAGCTACGCCCCATTTCTTGCTCAGTCTAGAAATGGAGATGATAGGATTTACAAAAATTTCATCTAAGATCCTATGTGCTGATTCAGGTACTTTTTTTGTTTGCTCAAGCGCTAACTTATATTCAGTATGAAGATCCAATATCTTTTTTGCATCTGATAGAGCATCTTGGCATTGGACCGAAACACCTCGCAGGAAAAATTTGATCCAACCTAGCCAGTCTCCTTTTCGGCTTACCTCAAGAAGCCGTGTATAATATTCGTCTCGGTATCTTTCGAAGAATCCAGAGAGATACAAAAGAGGCTGACTTAGATACCCTTTCTCACAAAGAAAGAAGGTGATTAAAAGCCGTCCAATCCGACCATTACCATCAAGGAATGGATGTATCGCTTCAAATTGATAATGCATTAAAGCACATTCAATCAACAGCGGTTCACTTAAATCCGAATGAAGATACTTTTCCCATGTGCCGAGTGACTCTTTCATTTCCTCCACCGGAGGAGGTATAAATATTGCGTCAATAAGTGTGCATCCTGGTGGTCCGATCCAATTCTGACTTCTACGAAGTTCGCCGGGGGTAGCACGTTCGCCCCTTACGCCTTCCATCAATTTTTCGTGGATTTCTTTAATGAGTCTTACGGAAATCGGTAAATCTTTCAATCGCTCTATTCCGTAGTCTATGGCAGATACATAGTTACTTACCTCGCGTACATCCGGTACCCTTGGTTCCCGCTTTTCTGCAGCCTCAAAGAAAAACAGATCACTCAGAGAGGCTTGAGTTCCTTCAATACGCGAACTCGATACCGCTTCGCGCCGGACGTACGGAGCAATGAGCAGATAAGGGTTGGGAAGCAACCTTCCGGTCCCCGACAATTCACCTAATAGCCTATCAGCCTCAGAAAGAAGGCGTATAAGTTCTTTGTCATATTTGATGCGAGGCGGGAGAGGATGAGGCACAATCGCCCAAAAGCCTTCTAAAGTTTTAATGCATTGAACTGATGGAGACTTTTCGAAATCCCCTGGATTCTTTTTTTTACCTAATTTATTAACCTAATTGTAAGATAATGCAATAACTAATGTCTATATTGCATGATTTTGGCTTATTTTGCAATAACGAAATCTCTTATTGACATACACATCAATAACCATGGGGAAACTATTGGCGATGTCAGATCCAAAAATCGAGAAATGCAAAAAACACTTTTAAATTCATAGATTTCGCTGTTCTAAAAAAATATGCCCGGAATTGTGCCCAACCTACCGCAAAAATCCTCACTTAACCTAATATTTCCCAACTTCTCAATATAAAGTAAAAAGCCAATGAAATCAGCTAATTAACTGAGATTATTGGCTCTCATGATAGTCTTAGCGTAACAGGAGGGATGGCTCAGCAACCCTGGACCTCTGCTATGTTGCTGCGGGGAGGTTGGACGGATTCTGGGAATTGAAGCACAATCCGTGGGACGTGACTGCCGGAAAGCTCTTGGTGGAGAAAGGCGGAGGGGCCTGGATATCTACCTACGCCCAGGAGACCCTCGCCAACAATGGTAGGATTCATGAGGAGATGATTGAGGTATTCAAGGGGGAGGGATAAAACAGGTGCTATACGATAGTGTCTGTATTACCGAGTTTTGCAAATCAACCCCAGAATCTTAATGCTACTGGAATACCATAGACTATGAAAAGTAGCGCGAATATTACTATCAGGAAATAGTGAATAAACGGCATCTTTTGAATGTCGCTCCCCTTGGGCGGCCTGAATAGGCAATTTGCCAGATCATACGCCACAGCCAGAAGAGCGCGTACAAACCGGTAATCCCTAAAGCTATTCCTTTACCTTGACTTAGCTCATCAACGTAGCAAAATGAGAGAAGCGCAAAGGCCACGAACAAAAGAAGAAGCGCAATGTGAATCGTGTAGAGTATCCTTTGATTTGGCAGGGTGATTTTCCTAAACTCCCGTCTCCAGTAAAACATCTTGTAAAAGCGGCTGTGAAAAACAGCCATGAATAACGATAGCAGTCCACCGATGATAATGCATAGCTGAGCGATAGTCATTCGTATCTCCTCATTGTATTATTTAAGAACGCCCGACTTTTTTCGCCTCTTCACT
>CAZFIR010000270.1:0-8759 GCA_964519535.1 uncultured Thermodesulfobacteriota bacterium
CTTTCCCATATACGAGATGGCCTCCAGGGTGATTAAAGTGGTATCCGCACAGCCCACCCCTATAATGTACAAACGGGGTTTCTGCTTGAAGGTCACGACTTCAATGTTGTTTACGGCCTTGACCCACCTGTCCGCAGCGAGGTCAGCGGCCAAGAGCAGTTTGAATTTCCCGTCCCTGTCGACCGGTTCATTGGCAATCTGATCAACGACCAAAATGCCCTTTCCTCGTGAGGACAAGAAGACCTCGCCACTGGAGAGCAGGGTGCGATATCCATCAGGCGCGGAGACGACGAAGCCTTCCGTGACATCCGGCTTGACGCCCGCCTTTTGCAGGAGCTCTGAAATCAGGACGCCGCCATAGGACTCCAGGCCATGATACCCGGCTCCGTCCCCTACCGTCTTCGCGAGGGCCTCGACGCGCTGATACGGGGTGAGGTCGGAGATCGTCACGGGTTGTTTGACGTCGCCGGTGACGGTGAAGCTGGGCGAGAAGAGGGTTTTCATCTTTTTAGTTTCCATTTTGAGGTGCAGGTCAAACACTTCAATGTTGGTCACGCCTTCAAGACAGCGGTCCGTATAGAAGTCATTGGCAACTACCAGTTTGGGATAGCCCACCGGTCGTGAAAGCACGTCAAGGCGTTCCTGATACACCTCTGGTCCATGGCACCTATTGCAGTCGTGGTGCGGTATGATGGGGGTAGCGGAGAAGGCGAGGACCACCTCCGAGGGATTGTTGTAAAAGACCTCCCCCCATGACAGGACGACCTGTTTGCCTGCTTTATTGCGTACGAGGATGGCAAGGTCAACCTGTTTTGAAAACGCTGTTTCTTCTTTTTGAATGGCGGCAAGCTCAAGCAACGTCCGTAAGGGAACGCCGCGGAAATAAAATGCGCCGTTATACTCCTGGTCCATGGTCACTTCATTGAGGCGGACGGTCACTGCCTGTAATGCCTGCAGGTCTTCCAGGGTCAGGTTTAAGGGCTGCCGGACAGAGCCGGTGATGCTGATGGCAGGGGAGGACCCCGCCCAGCTGCTGGCGGTACAAAAGGATGAAAGGAAAATGATCAGAAACAGACTAACCAACGTAATCTTCTTGGGCATGGGATCCTCCCCTTTTAATTAGTATTTTGCTGTCAACCCGAAATAAAAGTTTCTGCCTTGAGCGGGATAGCCAAATTCTGCCTCATAATCCCTGTCGAAGATGTTATTGACTGCCACGTAGGCCTCAAAATGCCTGAGAAAGGCCTTCGAGATCCTCACATTCATCGTGAAGTAGTCATCGAGTTTGATGTTTGGATCGTTTGGGTATGTAATGCTAGGCAGTATGGCGTAGGTTTCGCCCATATAGACGCCGCCCAGGTCAAGGCCGGTCTCGATGTAGGGGATCGTGAGGTGGATCCCCATGTCGACCTTATGTGCGGGGACATTGCGCACCTTGTTGGTCACTCGGTCCGAGCTTCTATTGCTGGCGTGATTATACGTGTAGCTGGCCCACAGCTTCAGGTCTTCCCACAGGGAGAAGTCTATGAGCGGATAAAATTCTCCTGTCAGCTCAAGGCCTGTCATCTCTATTTTGTCGTAGTTGCGGTAAAGGCCAAAAGGATCCGGGGTATCCCTACTGATGAAGTCCGATAAGTCATGATAGAACCATGCCAGCTCTCCCCATGCATATTTGGAAAAAGAGCGCGAAACGCCCAGGGTATAGTTGATGGCCGTTTCTGCATTCAGGTCTAAATTGCCCTTAGAGCCGTAGAGTTGAGACAGTCTCGGGAAGCGGGTCTTGCGGGCAATGGAGCCGTAGAGCTTGGTGGTGTCCGGGAAGGTATAGGTGGCGCCGATCATGGGACACCACCCGTCCATGATATCCGGCTTCCCAGGATCATATTGATTAATAAGGGCGCCGGTGCCAGAGTTGACATTATTCGCCTTGGCCTTGGTCACGTCAAACCAGTCGTAGCTCAATCCGAGGACCAGAGCGAAATTCTTAATTAAGTTAAACTCATTCTCCAGGGCGGCTGAGCCGGTAGTGGAAAAGTAGTCTTCAAAGGGTAAATTCTTGGCAGCGCGCTCTTTGTGGGAGTCACCCTTGTAGTGGAAGGCGAACCTGATGGCATCCCATTCCACTGGTCGATAATCACCGATCAGGAACCCGCCGATGATATAATCTTTGTATGGACTTACCGCTATCTCCTGGTCATACGTCTGATCTGAATAGGACGTGTAGACGTCGGTGTGGTTGTGGTAGAAAACCTTCCCTTTAAGGGTCAGGTTGTCAAAGATCTTTTGCTGTCCGCTGAAGTCTATGCCCCAATCCTGATATTCAGTGATCCGGTCATAGACCTGTGAAAAGGCAGGCAAAAAACCTGGGCCCCAGAAATGTTGTCCATAAGGGAGTCCATCGCTCCATATATTAGAGCCACCGTATATATTAGGGGGATCTCCTTTTTCTTTGGTAATATAGTGGGCATTCACGTAGTATTCCGAGCCTGTGCTTGGATCGATCCCAACTTTGGCCCAGACACTGTGCTGGTTGTAATCTGAGTTATTGCGAAGGCCACCACCTTCCAAATATCTTGAAACAAATCCGCCTGGTCTATTTCTTATTCTTCCCAACTGCGGATTAAAGTCGTCCGATATCCTCCATCCGTCTGTTTGTTGATGGCTGTAGCTCAGCCAGTAATTGAGCATGCCGACCTTCCAGCCGTGGGAGACGGATTCCCGATTGGTAGAATTGGGTCCTACTTCCACCGTTGCCTGGGCAGCGGGTTTTTCAGTGGCCTTTTTCGTGATGATATTGACGACACCCATCAAGGCATTCGGCCCATAGATGACCGAGGGCGCGCCCTTGATGACCTCGATCTTGGCGATGTTGTCGACGGGGATCTGGTTCATATCGAGCTTCCCGTATTTGCTCTCGTAATAGGGGACCCCGTCGATGAGGACCAACACCTTGTCTTGAGACATACCGTGGATTTGGATATCGGGCTCGTTCTTGCGCCCTGCCGAGACCCGGATCCCGGGGACATACTGCAAGGCCTCGGCAACGGTCTGGCTGTTCGTCGCCTTGATATCCTCCTCGGTCACTTCATTGGTGATGGCCATCTCCTGAACGGCCGGTGGCTTGTCAGACCTGACGAAGATCTCCCCCAGGTCAAATACCTGATAGTCTTGCGTGCCTTTGCCTTGAGCAGGCTCTTCCGCCCATGCAGCGGTGCAGCACATGAGAGCAATACAACATATCCCTATTAAAGCAGCTCCTTTCTTTTTCATAACATTACCTCCTTATGATTGAAGTATTTCATCATCCTCTTATCAAACCTCGGAACACTTCTGAGTCTAGGGGTGCCCAATAATAAGTTATGATCGGCCTTTTCCCTTTGCCGTTCAGGACCGTGGAGTATTGGCCTACCAATGAGCGCCTGGTGTCGATCACCCCTCACAAGAAATGTCTTAATTTATAAGTGAAATAATTAACAAATTATAATAGGTTGTCAAGCTAAAAAATTACAAAAAAAGATAAATAATAACTTTTTAGAATTAATTATTACATATTATAACTAATTATTATATAAAATGTATCTTAATCATGCCTATCTCTTCAGGGAAAGGGGTATAACAGGCAAAACAGGCCTAACAGTATGACCTGGTGGGCTCTGTTACGTTGACTATGTGGAGATTATGTTTATATTTGTATGGTTAAAAGAAGCACATATGTGTAGTTCAAAAGCAGGCAAAGGAGGATGCAATGGCTCGTAGTATTCTAATTGATCAAGAGGAGTGTATCGGATGTGGCACCTGCGAGGAGATCTGCCCGGAGGTCTTTCGTCTCAATGACAAGACGCAAAAGGCAGAAGTCATCGATCCGGAGGGTGCTCCTGAAGGCCGGATTGAGGAGGCGATAGAGGCGTGCCCGGTTGAATGTATCCATTGGGAGGATTGAACGGCGCAAACACCTTCTCGCTTCTTCAGGACAACAAAAAAGGCCCACCCCGAAATGGGGTGGGCCTTTCACTTACCTGGGCTGTTCTTCTGAACCTCTCAGGGTTTTTTCAAATAGTCAACACCATGGACATGGCTGTCGCTGGGTCACTGAACATCATTCAGCTTCAGCGCGCGACAACATTTTTCTCATTATCAACGAAGACATCTATTTTGGCTAGGCCTTTGTCCACTTCGAAATCGGAACTATGTTTGTATATGGCCCCATCCGCAACGTTGAAAAGGGATAAGTGGGTTTCACAAAGGAGCTTATCAATTTTTTCATCCCACTCTATATTCCCCCCTGCATGTGGACAGACGGCAACATATGCAACAAGGTCATCTTGTTTTGTTCTGATCAGGATTGCCTTTTTACCGTTATAGGTGAAGTACAGTGATCCCCCTTTTTTAATATCTTTAAGATTCGCTATCTTTTCCATTCGTCCCTCCGCAGTATTATTGATAAAAATCCCCTTTTTGTTCAAGATAGTATAGAGGACTAAAACTTGTGTGTCAAATGCAAAAAGTGTGTTAATGTGCACAGAAGAGATCGTCTCTGACTGGAAGTTGTGACAACTGGTAAGGTGCTTGATTCATCTTCCAATCTCTTCCATCTTATCCACATGACGACCGATTTATTTCTTTAGTTTCTTCAGTTCATTCACCAGGTCATCCAGAGGTGGCCTCTTGTTGATATCGTGGATGTCGATATAGCGAATGACCCCTTTTTTATCGATGACGAAGAGGGCCCTTTCCGACACGCCATCGGAGCGCAATATTCCGTACGTATCCGCTACCGCTCCGTGGGGCCAAAAGTCGGAGAGCACCATAAACCATAGCTTCCCCATCTGGTGGGTCCACGCATAGAGTGTTGGTATGTTGTCTACCGTAATCCCGATCAATTGCGCGTCGTATTGGTCAAAGATCGCTTTTGCGATATTGTAGCCTGGCCACTGTTCCGAGCACACGGGTGTCCACGCTGCCGGGACAAAAGAGATAACCACATTCTTTTTCCCGCGGTACTGGCTGAGTGAGACTCTGCCACCGGAGACTGCGGGAAGGGTGAAGTTAGGCGCCTTTTCCCCAACCATAAGCTTGGGCACACTGTCAATAGGCTTCAGTTGCTCTACCTCGTAGATATTCTCCTTTAAGGTATCCGAAAGGCCGTAGGCCATAGCAACAAAACATAATACGGCAATCCCACTTATGGCGAGTTCACAACAGATTCTTTTGCTCTTCAGCATGGTTCGCCCTCCTTATAATCCTGATGCGGCAACTATTTGTTTGAGAAATTGAGCGGGGTCTTGGAAGCCACCCTCTTTGGTATGAAAAACAGTGATGGACCCATCCGCATTGATTTTTGCACCGATGAAGTATGGTGTTCTCACTTCACCACATGCCTTGTGGATGGAATAATCCTCATCAGGGAACAGGGGAAAAGAGACCTGGTAGGTTTTTTTGAATACGTCGACCTCAAGGGGGGTATTCCCCACACCGATCCCTATTATCTTGATTTTGTCCTTTAGACTGGAATTCTTAGTCATTTCCCGATAGAGTTCATTGACCCGTGGTGCTTCCCTCTGACAGTTGTTGCAGTACATATTAAAGATCTCAATGAGCACGACCTCGGCCTTTATCTGTGATATGGCAAAGGACCCTTCTCCCGTAAGCCCCAGATAGTTCTGGGCGTTTTTGTCCTGAGGGATGGGGAGTTTGATCGATGCGATGACATCGCCTGTGTCCGATGGTTTCTCGGATGCCATGGATGCACCATGGAACACAGCGAGACAGACGGCAAGAGTCACGAAGAATACCACTATTCTTTTTATCATATCTCCCTCCTTCATTTATTTTAGCTATTATCCGTTGTGTTATTATCTACTATTATAGCAACGATTATATCATCCATCCAGATTTATTGAGGCTGTTCTCATTATCGGGGCCACCCAATTGTTGCCATGTAGATGACGGTCTCTTTGACCCCGTCGATCCCTATGATGCTGTTTGACTTGTCGTCATAAAAAGCCCCGATTGCACAGGCCCCCAATCCAAGGGCCCCGGCAGCCAGGTAGAGATTTTGCCCTATATGGCCTGCGTCAAGATAGATGTACCGGTAGGCCCTCTGGCGGTATTTCCACCTGGACCGTTCCACGAGTGCGGTCCAGATAAAGGTTACGTGGGCCGTCATCACGATCGTCTGCCCAAGGGCGGCTTCGGCCAATTCCCGTGCGAGGTCACCCTTTTTCAGGAATTCGAGGTCAAAGGCCTGAGGCCTGAAGTGATAGACACCCGGTTCAAACCCCTCGACCGCCCTCACCAGCAGGTAGGTCTCCACCGGGTAGAGCCCTCCGGCGGAGGGTGCTGTTCTGAAGAGGACCTCTCCGTATCGTGCCGTGATACCCTGTGTTGCCCAGAGGAGGGTGGAGAGTTTTTCTGGGGTCAGGGGTTGCGCTGGATCATATTTCCTTCTCGATCTGCGGCTGTAGAGTAGTTGCCAGAGGTTAGGGTCCCCTGTGAGATCGGGTTCTGGGAGAGAGACAATCCTCAGCGCGGTCTCGTAGTTTTTATACGGTTCGGGCTGCTTACTCCAGTCGAGGGCATGGCCTTCCATGGTGTCCGGGTCGTATTTGGTCTCCTCCTGAAACCGTTCGCCTATCTTTGCTTTTTGCACGTCTTTTGAACCTTGGATGTCTTCATGCCTGCCCGTGGAACAATGCCAGCATCTGGTCCGCCTCTGCTGTGGGGAGCTCACATCGAAAGTCCCTGCACACATACGCCGTGGCCTTATTATTGAGACTGGAAAGACCCTTAGTAAATTCAGCTAAGCGGGTGATATCCGCAGTTGCGTCACCCGCGGGGCGAAAGAGCACGACCTTATTGGGAATAAATGCTCCCCTCAAGGCCTTTATCATAGCTTTTGTATCTTCTGCGTCCAGATCGCCGACGATCACGACCTCGTAAGATGGTCCTTGCACAAAATCGAGGGCGATCATCATGTGGGTAAAGGCCCCCGGTGATTGGGAGGTCATGGGGGAGAATGTGCGGGAGATGTGAGCCGCCCTTTCTTCAAATTCGGGCCGGGCTGTGAGACGTGCCAGGCGCAGGAGGTTCAGCATGGCGACGGCGTTTCCAGAAGGGACGGCACCGTCGTAGTTCTCCTTTTTCCGTGTGAGGATTGTGTCTGCGTCGTCCGCGACGAAATAGAAACCGCCCTTTTCCTCATCCCAGAAATGTTTGAGCATCAGGGTGGTGAGATCGAGCGCCCTTTGCAGAAAGCTCGTTTCGAAAGTCGCTTCATACAGTTCTATGAGTCCCCAGGTCAGAAAGGCATAGTCATCCACAAAGGCCGGGACCGCGGCTTCGCCATCTCGATAACGATGATAGAGCCGTCCCTTTGCATCGGCCATTGAGGCCAGGATAAAATCTGCTGACCGGCGTGCTGCATCTTCATATAGAGGTTCGCCGAATACCTGTGCGCCTTTGGCCAATGCCGCCATCATCAGGCCATTCCAATCGGTGAGTATCTTGTCATCCTTGTGGGGATGCACGCGTTTCTCGCGTGCTTCAAAGAGTTTTTTGCGTACGACCTCTAACTTTTTATGAAGCTCACCAAAAGGGATGGCGAGATCAGAAGCGATCTCAGCAAGAGTCCGTTTCAAAAAGAGGATGTTCGCGCCTGTTTCCCGCCCCGTTGCCTCTTCCGCAAAATTTCCTCCCTTTTCCATATTGAAGACTGTGGTTACCAACTCCGCCTCTTCCTCGGAAAGTATGTCTTTCACCTCTCCCTGGATCCAGAGATAAAACTTCCCCTCCTCCCCCTCGCTGTCCGCATCTTCGGCAGAGTAAAACCCCCCTTCCGAATCGGTCATGTCCCGCAAGACATAGGTGAAGATCTCCCGGGCCGTTTGTTCATATACACTTTTCCCACCGGTGGCTTGATAGGCCTCGGTGTAGGCCATGGCCAGCAGGGCTTGATCGTAGAGCATCTTTTCAAAGTGGGGGAGGAGCCATCGGCTATCGGTGGAGTAGCGGTGAAAGCCGAAACCGACATGGTCGTAGATGCCTCCGAGCCTCATCCCCTGGAGGGTCTTCTCCACCATACCGAGGGCCCGTTCATCACCACTGCGCCGCCAGTATCGGAGTAGAAACATCAGTGTGTGGGGTGTCGGAAACTTCGGCGCGGCTCCAAAGCCGCCGTATTGCTCGTCAAAACTTTGGGAGAGATACGCGTATGCTTCCTTGAGGATACCCTCTCCCAGTTCTCCCTTCAGGGATCCTGGCGATTCGCTCGCTATCTGGTCGAGAGCGTTGGCGATCTTTTCGGATGAGGTGAGCAAATCATCTTTTTGTGTCTGCCACAATGCCTTGATGCGGGTGATGAGCTCCTTGATCCCGATTTGACCGAACCTGGTCTCCTTGGGGATATACATGGCTGCGAAGAAAGGCTTTTTATCTGGCGTCATGATGATGGTCAAAGGCCAACCTCCCCGTCCATTCATCATCTGGCAGACGGTCATGTAGATACCGTCGATATCAGGTCTTTCCTCTCTATCGACCTTGATGCAGACAAAGGTCTCGTTGAGCAATTGGGCGACCTCAGGATCTTCAAAGGACTCCTTTTCCATGACGTGACACCAGTGACAGGTGGAATAGCCGATGGAGAGAAAGATGGGCTTATCCTCCTTTTTCGCTCGCCCAAAGGCCTCTGGTCCCCATGGATACCAATCAACAGGGTTGCGGGCATGTTGGAGGAGATAGGGGCTCTTTTCTGATATGAGCTT
>CAZFIR010000271.1:0-2780 GCA_964519535.1 uncultured Thermodesulfobacteriota bacterium
AAGGATAATTGAATATCAAACTGAATTAATCGCATGGATAAAAGAAAAAAAGGAAATAAGACTCGGATATATTGCTGTCCAAAAAAATATCATAGATTACAAACCCATAATTTTAGGAGCAGTACTGAAGTTTGGAATTACAGCACCATTGCAGGAAGCATATACAAGTATACTTCTTCAAGTCATTTCAAAAATACAGAAGAATGCAGTTACGGATTATTTCTTTGATAAAAAATATACGCCAAAATGAGATCACTTAACACTTAGAGGCTCCTAGGGGAACGCCCGGAGGGTATTGGGGGACGTTGGTGCACAAGATACATAATGGCGGTGAGGAGAGAAGAGAGGAAATGGGATTGCGTTTTGTGCTTGGGGGAAGTGTTGCCGGACGGAGCTGTACCAGGTACGTGACAGGGGCAGGAGGAAAGTTAGTCTGTACACCAACGTCCCCTAGTTCCTCCCTGTCCATGGCTTCCGCCACTGTGGTAGGTCTCATGGCATTGGCAAGCGGAAAAACGGTCCGAAAAATGCTGGGAAATTACCTCCCTTCAACGGGGATGTCTGCCAATGGGTAGAGGAATTGCGGGGAATCTCCATCTGCCAAAAAAAAGATTTTGAACCGTTTTGGACATAGAGGAACTAATAAGTAAAGGAAATGGTGAGTGCAAATGAGGAGCTTCAAGAACTGAAACAAGAATAAAGGAGGTATGTCATCATGAAAACAATGTTGATTGTTTCAGTACTAACTTTATTGTTAGTTGGAACTTCATCTGCCGGTGAAATAACTGTAACCCAGCCAAATAATCAGAGCAAGTGGTTGATCGGCAGCGAACAGGTAATCAGATGGGAGGGCACCGGGCTTACCAGCAAGACAACCATTACCCTGTGGAGGGGTAATATAAATATCGGGGTGATCGCCAATCATGTCGTGCCTCCGCCTCCTCAATATACTACCGATTCCATGTCCTACCACTGGAAGGTAGGGGATTTACTGGGAGGAAAGGCATTGCCGGGTAACAATTATCGGATCGGGATCCAGGTGGAGGGCGCCCGAATATGCTTTAAAAGTGCTCCCTATTTTGAAATAAAGGAATTGGTACTAAAGAAATTCCCCAAGACTAAATTCTGGGACTTGTATATTGATAGAATGATATTTCATGCCCACCGGCCCCCTGGGCCGTATACCTGGTCTGAAAATCATCCGCAGAATAACGTAATATACGTTGATGGTACAGCCATCCCCAGTGATATTCACCATGAATGCTGGGTATCGGTTGACACGATTATTAAAATGAAAACCCCTCCCAAGAGTCAAATCACTAAGGCAGATGTCTCTAAGTGGGGATCGGGCGGTCCTAAGAATTTTTGTGAGGTGAAGGTGAATATTGAGAATTCAGGTCCGGAAAAATTTGGGGGTACAAAAATATTCCCTGTTTCAATGCCAAAGTTTACCTGGGCGGATGTTCAGACCTGGCCGGAGGAGGGCAAAGTGTTCGAAAGGGATCTCAACCCCCCCCTTCAGTGGAAACCAAATGAGGCCTATGTAGCGCCATACCTTGGAAAAAAGAAGTTCCGGGTCGGGGTCTGGATAGACCATAAGAATAAAATCAGTGAAATCGATGAAAAAAATAATAATAATCCCGGCCCTCCCTATATTGTCTTTTCTACCGCGCAAGAGGGCCCCTGGTTGGAATTGAGGTATACTCCACCATCAAAACGTATGATCGGCAGTACCATGACCATCAAATGGAGGGCAAGGAACGTTACAAGGATGGAGATCCTATTGCGTAAAGACGATAATAAAATTATTGGAGTGATTGCCGATAATATCGTGCCTCCGCCCCCCGGACCGAAGATACATGAAATGTCCTACGACTGGAAGGTGGGATATTTATTGGGAGGCAAAGTGGCAAAACCTGGAGAAAAGTACTGGATCATGATCAGGACCAAGGGATCTGGTGAGATCAATCAAACCACCCAGCGAGATTGGTTAAGGCTGTACGTAAAATTCCACTTCAAAAAAGAGGGGAACTAGGGGACGCTCGTGAAATATTGACATTCTTAGCTAAGACCCCTAGGGTTATAGGGGAAGGAGATTAGGAGGGGCTTGGGGACATTGTTCAAATTTTTCACCTTACCGGTGAGTTGAGTTTTTGATAATTTTGATCTCCCCTTATACGTCCTCTAACTTTATAACTCAAATAGTGTCGAAGAAGGGGCAAAGCCTAATTGACACGACTATCGTCTTTTTTTGTTCCTCGGGCGGCGACGATTGCGGCTCGCTACCGACTTTTTTTGTCCTTTGTCTGACGGTGCGTTAGAGGGTTCAGGGGGTTGCGGTAAGGGGGCATGGAGCATCTGCTGATAATAATCGTCCAACAACATGGCAATGATGGCGGACTCGTCTTCATTTTCGGCCAGGGTGCGGCCCAGCGAAACAAATCGCTTACTGCGTTCGGTTTTTTGCGCGTCCCGATCGCGCAGGCGGGCTTCGAGCAAGGCCGTTACCCGTTCTGCAACAACGGCCGCTACATCGGCATCCGTCGGCAAAGGCCACTCTTGCAGATCGATACTATACCGTTTAGCGATACGGTCGAGATCGATTCTTTGCAGGTTGGTTGCCAGCGATATGGCGACTCCCGCCTTGCCGACTCGGCCCGTTCTCCCGGCTCGGTGGATATAGTCCTCTACATCTTCGGACGGTTCGTATTGAATCACGTGAGAGAGGTCGGGGATGTCGAGCCCCCGAGCGGCCACATCGGTGGCCACCAGAAAACGAA
>CAZFIR010000272.1:0-6104 GCA_964519535.1 uncultured Thermodesulfobacteriota bacterium
CGCCTCATTTTCAAGATGACAAGGGCCTCTTGACCGATGGGAGAGCATGGTCCCCGAACCGCTGGAGTGCAGATCAATCCGAATGCCGGTCTCTTGTTCGAACTGCAATGCCGCCTCTTCCATGGCCGGCTTACTCGCTGAACCGCAGAAGGCGGTTAACCGTCTTTCAGCTCCCCCTCATTCGACTACATAGAGACAGATCGTCAATACGACGCAAAAAAAGGAGACTAAGAACGCTTTTACCTTTGGATACATAGTATCTTTTTTCTTAATTATTATTGAGCAACTTTTATGTATCGCTTACAGTCCAGAAGCCAGGTAAGGACGGCCTCAATCTGACAGGCCCTGAAACGGAGTACGAGGTGCTCAAATTCTTCGTTACAGGCTTCATCCTGCTGTTTAATATCGCGCAACTGTTCTTGAAAGATGGTGATCTGTTTGTTGATAAGCTCGGCACTGCCGACAAGGTTAAGTTGCCTGATGAAAAAGAGTTTGGCAAGAAGCTCAAGTCTCAGGTCTCGGACCCTCTCATGCGGCGTGTGTACCCACTGCAAGAACGCTTCACGACCTTTCGGGGTAATCGCATAGACATGTTTGGCCGGACGGTTGTCCTGTTGCTCTACTGTGGAACCCACCTTGTCGGCAGCTTCCAGACGTTTGAGCAGGGCATAGACTTGACTGATGCCGGCATACCAGGCACGCCCTAATTCCGAGGAGAGAAGATTATGGATTTCGTACCCATGTCTCTCTTTTTTCATCAAAATGCCCAAGATTACATGTTCTTGCGGATGCTTCTGCATCAGTTCATCGAGGTTATTTATATTATGAATATTTATTTCATGAATATCTTGTTTATAATGAATTGTCAAGTAGAAAAAATGGCTGGCCTACACTCATCCTTGACAAATCTCTGTTCTTGTATATAGTAGTTCCTCTCAGTTGAGATATGGGCAATCGATGAGAGAAAATAAGGGGGGAGGGAGGTGAAGCATATGTCAGATGGCAGGGTAGCCAGGGTCACCGAGGTAATCGCTGGTTCCCCCAAAAATTTCGACGACGCCATTCAGCTAGGATTTAAGCGGGCATCAAAAACCCTCAGGGGGATCACCGGCATGCGCGTCCAGGAATTTAGGGTGGCGGTTGAGAATGAAAAGATAACGGAGTACCGGGTGAGAATGGAGGTTATTTTCGTACTGGAGGATTAATACGCTGAAGAGACGTTCGGAATGGGGAAGGGACAGCTCGGTTAGTAGCTGTCCCTTTTTTTGGTGGATTTAAAAGGATGATACTGATGCGCTTCATGATTGTTCTTTTGCTCTTACCGATGTTACTGACTTCGTGTGCCCACGGCCTGTATCTGGGGAAGCTTGTCTGGGACGGGGCACAGATCTTAGGGGGGCAGGTACCGAATCAGGAGGTCCTGAGGGATGAACGGGTTGAGGAGGAGATTAAGGAAGGGATCCGTCTCGTGCAGGAGGTCACGGAGTTCTCCCAGCAACAGCTGGGGTTGCGGCTCGACAGCTGCTACGAGACCTTTTATCGAGTCAAGGGTGATACCCTGATCTATCTGGTGAGCGCTTGCCCCAAAGACCGCATGGAACCCCATACGTGGCGTTTCCCCATCGTGGGAGAGGTGGAGTATAAGGGTTTTTTCAGCAAGAAAGATGCCCTCAAGGAGATCGCAAAACTGGAGGCGCAGGGGCTGGACACCTGCCTGCAAGGGGTCATAGCCTTCAGTACCTTGGGATGGTCGAGCGATCCCATCTATTCCACCGTTTTAGATCATCACCCGGCGATCGTCATCAATATCATCATCCATGAACTCGTCCATAATACCGTCTTTTTTAAGGGCGAGACGGCATTTAACGAAGAGATCGCCTCGTTTATCGCCGAAAAGGGTACACTCCTTTTTATCGAGGAGCGGTTCGGTTCTTCTTCACCCCTCTATCAGTTTGCCCTGGATCTCGGCCGGGATGAAGAGTTGGTCGCACGGTTGTTCCAAGAACTGCATGATGAGCTGCAGGATCTCTATGCCCAGAACCTGGCACGGGAGGAGAAGATCAGGAAGAGAGAGGAAATCTTCGCACAGGGGAACGAGAGGTTGGTCGATCTCAGCGGGCAGTTAACAACAGGGGATTTCTTAAGTCACATGGAGAAGTTGAACAACGCCGTAGTTCTCGCCTATCGGCGCTACCTTCCCACGTCGGAGAGCCTGCTTCAACGGGCATATGAGGCATTGGGAGGCGATGTGAAAAGCCTGGTAGAGCTACTGCGCATCATAAAGAATTCAAAGGAGCCGCCTTATCGCTTCCTTGAAAGATGGCTTCAGGAACGGTCTACTCCTTCCTCTGCTTGATGATCATCATTTTCCCTCTACCCTCTGCAGCCAGCGATCCATCTTCCAGATAGGCATGGGTCCGCATCTCCAATATCTTGTTAGACTCCTTTTCCACGGTCCCCTGGAAGGTGACCCGGCTGCCCAAGGGTATGGGCCTGCGGTATCGGACCTCCATCCGGGCGGTCATGGCATCGTAGCCCAAATAGCGGGCGTTCCATCCTAAGAGTTCGTCGAAGATCAAGCCTATGACGCCGCCGTGGAGGTAATTGGCCCAGCCCCGATAGCGATGGTCGGCAACGAATTCTGTTTTGACCCCTCTGTCACCGTCCCTTTCGATGTGCAGTTGAAGCCCATTCTTGTTTTCTTCGCCACAGACAAAACAAGAGGTATCTTTTTTCAGCTCCACGAGACGTTACCCATTGCTCATGCTCTCGAGATATGCTTTCACCGTCTCAAAGCTCCTCGGTAGATCCTCTTCCTGATGGACCTCGAGGGTATAGATCGGTGAAAGCCGCCGATCCCATAGGAGGCGAAAGAATCCGGTGAAATCGAATTTTCCATCTCCGGGAGGAAGATGCTGATCCTCTTCGCCATTATTGTCGTGTAGATGTACCTCGACCAATCGCTCTCCGAGCACCGCTATCCACTCTTCCCAACTTCCTTTGCTGAATATGAGCCAGTGACCGGTATCAAAGCAAAATCCGAAGTGAAGGGAGTTAATCTCCTTCAGGAGTTTATTGATGACTTCAGGGCCATGATCAAAGATATTTTCGAGCGCCAGCGTCACCCCCACCTTCTCTGCCTCCTTCACTAAGGGGGTCCACATCTCCAGGCTCCCGTGAAGCCAGAGATCGAAAA
The DNA here is from genome assembly GCA_964519535.1 of uncultured Thermodesulfobacteriota bacterium. Lineage (GTDB taxonomy): Bacteria > Desulfobacterota > B13-G15 > B13-G15 > RBG-16-54-18 > CAYWLI01. The sequence goes on from CAZFIR010000272.1 coordinate 3,197, forward strand.
CCTCTGCGTGACGCCACGGATCGTATTCCGGATGAAAGACCACCGCCTTGGGTCTGATCAAGGCAGCTAGATGGAGGATATGCTCCAGCCTCTCCTGTGTTGCCCTTCTGATCTTGCTGTCCACCCCGCCAGGGGCCAAGTCCATAAAAGGGGCGTGGAAGGTATACGAGAGCCCAGCCTCCTTAAACGCATCTCCCAGACGGCGCACATCCTCGTCCCGGCACGTGTCCAGGGCTGCAGAGCTAAAATATATCTCCGGATTGACCCCCCTGCTGATGATCTCATCCTGGCGATTGATGAGGATATCGTAGGGGACGGTGATGTGGATGATCATCAGGTTTGCTCCGCGTGAAGCATTTCCGCGGACTGCACCAATTGTTCAAGCATGCCCAGGTGCTTCTTTTCGCCGAGGACAATGAGGACATCCCCCTTTTCGATGAGGGTTTCTGAGGACGGGTTAAAGAGCATATCCCCCGATGCCTTTTTAATAGCCACTACAATCAATCCGAGCTCTCGTCTGATCCCCGATTCCCGCAAGGGCTTTCCCTTGAATCTGGCAGCATCCTCGACGGTGATTTCCTCTAGCTGGAGTTCAAGGTGTTTTCTTTCAACTACGAGGTCGACGAATTCTACGATATTCGGCCGCAGGACAGCATTGACCATTCTGGCGGCACCCATCAGATAGGGCGATACTACTCGATTAGCGCCGGCACTCAACAGCTTTCGCTCTGCCCGCTCCTCACCGGCCCGGCTCAGGATAAAAATGGTGGGGTTTAAAGACCTCGTGGAGAGGGTGATATAAAGGTTGTCTGCGTCAGAGCCGGTAGCGGCGACCAGACATTTGGCCCTCTCTACCCCTGCGCTAATAAGGATCTCATCATCTGTGGCATCCCCCTCCACATAGGGGAATCTATCCTCCTCGATCAGTTTTATCTTTTCCGGTTCCTTCTCGATCACCAGAAAAGGGATGTCCTCTTCATCAAATTGCGCGGCAATAAAGGAGCCAATGCGGCCATAACCGCATAAGATATAGTGATTCTTGAGCCTTTTGACCTTTTTCTCCAATTTTCTCCTCCCTAAGGCCGCCCGGATTTGGCCTACAATGATGGTTTGGGCAATACCCGCCAAGACATACCCCATTATCCCAAAGCTGGACAGGATAAGAAATACCGTAAAAATCCTTCCCGCTTCCGATAACTCGTGAATTTCACCATATCCGACCGTGGTGATGGTGATAACGGTCATATATAGGGCATCGAGAAAAGGCCATCCCTCTATCAAACGATAGCCCGCCGTGCCAGTGAAGAGGAGTATCAGGATCACAATGATGGCTATGAATAAATGGCGTACGAGGTTCAATTGACCCTCTCTTTTTTGGGATGTTTCACGATAGTATAACTTTTATTTGAAGGCAACCCAAAGTTGATCCTTGACATCGTACCCCCTTGGCGATAGAAATAGGTGAACATTTGTACTCCTGCCGCGCCATGGATCAATTAACAAAGAGACAAGCGGAGCTTCTTGTTCTCCTCCGGAAGTTCGTCCGTGCGCGGGGGTATCCCCCCACGGTGAGGGAGCTCGTTTCCCTCACGGGCAGGAAGAGTACCGCAGGGGTACAAAAGCTCCTCGATGCCTTGGAGAGAAAGGGATATATCAAAAAGGCCCCTGGCCGCTCCAGGGGGATAGTGCCGTCGGGAGGGGTCCAATCCACGTGGGTGCCCCTGGTGGGGTGTGTGGTGGCTGGGGCGCCGGTCCTCTCTGAGGAGAACATCGAGGGATATTGCACTCTGGATGGATCGGTGGTGCCCGAAGGCTCTTTTCTGCTCCGGGTGCAGGGGGATAGCATGATTGGTGACCATATACAAGACGGCGATCTGATCCTGGTGAGGCCTCAACCCAGGGGGGAGGATGGGTCAATTATTGTGGCCATGGTGGATGGGGAGACTACGGTCAAGAGGCTTCGCCGCAGGAACGACGGAATACAACTTATTCCCTCCCATCCCGCAATAGAGCCCTTCCCGATCCGGGAGGATGTTCAGTTGGTGATTATCGGCAAGGTCGTGGCCGTATTCAGGTTTCTGGAGCCCGAGTTTTCCTTGTCTCCCGTGCCCAAACCGCATTGGGAAGCATAGAGAGATGCACTACGCTACCACGGCGAGAATAAGGGTAGTGGTTGTCTGAGGGGAAGAGGGGCACATAAGACCCGTATGGTTTGTCCGGGACGGAAGGTGCTATCAGGTGACCAGTATCAACCATGTCTGGCGTGACAAGGTCGGCAGGGAGACGCTGGTCTTTTTTTCCGTCAGCGACGAGGCAATACCTACGTGCTATGCTACAATATTGTGTGGAACAGAGAATAGATCATGTCCTATAGGACAGACCCCTTCTCGTCGTCTGCGCGGGCAGAAAGAACCGTGGCCGCCGAGTGGAGGCTATGGGATGGTGGTCATACGCATTCCATATCATGATACAATATAAGGGTTAGATGGAGATGGCACAGCGTATCTGACTATGGTTGAAGATGTCAGGTGAAATCTTTGCCTCATTGCGGAGGTAGGCACCATGCAAGATGTAGATAGGACCAAAGAGGAACTGGTAACTGAAGTAGCGCTATTGCGCCAGCGGATCGCTGAGCTGGAACAATCGGAGACCGAGCGCAAGCGGGCGGAGGAGGCGCTACAGGAGAGCGAGAAGAGATACAGAAACATATTTGAAATGATCCCTGTATCAATAATCGTGCTCGATAAAGATGGTCAAATGGTCGATATCAATCCTTATCATCTAACTCAGATCGCCAAGGGTCAAATACCCAAAGGAGACTTTATCGGGAAGAATATTGTAACGCACCCAACTATTGTGAAGTCTGGTCTTTCTGAGACGTATAAAAGAGTGCTTGAAGGGGAGCCTT
>CAZFIR010000273.1:0-4862 GCA_964519535.1 uncultured Thermodesulfobacteriota bacterium
AATAAAGACCTTCATAATACCTCTCCCTTAAAGCTATGAATTGAAACCCACTACAAAGATGTGTGATAATAACTCTATGGGATGAACATTCGGGAGAACATCGGTATAAGCCTGATTTTTTTGTCCGTGTTTGTCTTACAGAGTCAAAGAAAGTTGACAGCAGATAGAAAGCAATGATCAGTAAGTAGTAAGCAGTAAACAATAAGTAATAGGCAGGGGATTGTTCATCAAAGGTTATTTGTTTTTTCACTATTTCACTTTATTCTGCTTGCGGTATTTTTCAGGATATTTAATCATGCGATGTTACATGCGACCAACCTCTTCAGAATTGCTCGACAAATCATCATAGAGTTTTTGTGAGATGTATTCACAGGCAAGGGCAAAATCAAGCCATATTTGTGTTTCATTATTTTCCATATCGGCATCTGAAATTTTACTGATGAAATGCGCATCATAGAGACGTTTGCGATATCCCTCAGCTATATTCGAGCAGACCGACCTTGATGAACGTCCGATTTGTCAAGCCAGCGAACTTGTACTCGTTTACCGACAACTGCTGTCTTCCTACTGCTTTCTGGTTTCACTCCACCAGCCCATGCTTTATAGCATAGTGCGTTAATTCTGCATTGTGCTTCATCTTCATCTTCTCCAGGATCCGTGAACGATAGGTGCTGACGGTTTTGACGCTCAAGCATAGCTCCTCAGCAATCTCTTTCACCCTCTTCCCCGCGGTTATCATACACATCACCTGATATTCACGATCTGAGAGAGTCTCATGAAATGGCTTTTCAGTCTCATATTCTAAATCAAAGGCCAATTTTTCTGCCAGAGAAGAACTTACATATTTCCTCCCCGTAGAGACCCTTCTGATAGCCGTTATTAATTCGCCTGGGGCGCTCTCTTTTGTCAGATATCCGGCAGCGCCAGCCTTTAAGACCCGTACCGCATATTGTTCCTCTGGATGCATGCTTAAAACCAGAACAGGAAGATGAGGTCTGCGCCTTTTGAGTTGTTTCAAGATATCCACTCCATTTCTACCAGGCATGGAGATGTCCAATACCACCACGTCGTATTCGTTATTCCATGCCTTATCCAGTACCTCGTGCCCACTGGTCGCTTCATCAGCAACCACCATATCGGCGGTTTCCGCAACAATCTGCTTTAGTCCTTCACGAACAATGGCATGATCATCGGCAATAAGTATCTTAATCATGAACGTATCCTCTTTTTTTGATCTGAAATCTTGCCACTATTCACTATCCCCCTTAACTTCCTTTTTTTCAGCCCCACACTTACTACCACTGCTGTCCCCTTCCCTGAGATACCTTTGATGCTGAACTTGCCTCCCCATAGATAGACACGTTCTCTCATCCCAATGAGACCAAAGGCCTGAGGGTCGGAAATCCGCTCTTCTGTAATGCCTATGCCATTATCCCTAACCCTCAGCATGAGCTTCCCAGCCTTCTCTTTTAAACTTACCGTCACCCTCGTTGCACCCGCATGGCGAGCTACATTGGTCAGCGTTTCCTGAAAGATACGGAAAATAGCAGTTGCACGATCTTGATCCACGGTAATATCCTCCGGATCAACGGTAACACGACATCCAATACCCGTTCGATTCTGGAATTCTTCTGTTTGCCATTCAATGGCCGCTACCAGACCGAGATCATCCAATACGCCGGGTCGTAGTTCTGCAGAAATCCTCTTCACGGTGTGTATAGTGGCATCAATGAGGTCACTCATTGATTTCGTCTTTTCAATCAGCGACGTTCGATCACTCGGCAATCTATGATCCAGCCAGGATAAATCCATCTTTAAGGCTGTCAGGGCCTGTGCCAGTTCATCGTGGATCTCGCGTGCGACGACCGTCCGCTCTTGTTCTCGCACGGACTCCAGATATGCGGTGAGGTTTCGTAACTGTTCGCGCGAATGTTGCAGTTCATCCTGGACATGTTTTCGCTCGGTAATGTCGGACATAATATGGACGCCGCCGATGAGATTTTCATCTTCATCGAGTAATGGATCGACAGAAATATTGAACCAACGAGAATCTCTGGACACAATTTCGGTTTCCCTGCGGTGAGTCTCCCCTACACGCACAATGGGGCAATCTTTGGGCGCTTCTGAAACCCTGTGCATCATTTCCCAAAAGGGACGATTGGTAATTTCACTGAACGGTTTACCAATAAGGTTCAGCAGAGCGTTATTGCATCGAATAATCCTTCCTTGCGGGTCCAGCAGACACACAGCATCCCTAATGGCATCGAACGTCGTACGCCATTCCGCAGCAGCAGTTTCCAACAACTCATGCATTTGTTTGCGCTCAGTGATGTCAGCAAGCATCGCAATCGTCCCTCCATCCGCTATCTCCGCTCTGCTGAACTCTATCTCCTTAATAGCTCCTTCCTTGCAAACAACGTTGAATGCTCTCGCGAACACCCTTTTGAACTTCTTGCGGAATTTCTCGTCAGCCTCCCTTTGGTTGAAATCCTTCCGCCACATCTCACTCACCATATTCCTGTATTGTGGATCAGGATAGGCCTGACGAAACCAATCCTTTGCAGTGGGGACATCTTCAAGTGTATAACCAGTAATGTTGGTAAATTCTGGATTGACGAAGGAATGGTTTCCATCCTTGTCTATCAACATCACCCCATAGGGGGCCTTTTGCAAGATGGAGTAAAAGGTGTCCCGTTCTCTCTGCAATAAATCCTCGGCCTGTTTGCGCTTGGTGATGTCAATCCAGTTTATAAGCAAATACTGAACCTCTCCATCACGTGTTACCGGTTGAGAGGTTATCTCAACCCAAAATCGCTCTCCGCTCTTTTTTTGAAGGTTTCTTTCAACCCTTTGGGCCCCTTTACGTATACTCTCTTTCAAACTCTTGTTGTTTCTCCGCACTGTTGCTTTAGGCCACCAGGGGTAGGGAGCCTTTCTGCCAATCAGCTTTGCAGCAGAAAAACCGGTGAGCTTCTCCAAGGCAGGATTCACATATCGTATCGAAGTATCTGGATTGATAACGATAATGGGCATGGGTGAATCATTGAGAAGGCTGGAGTTAAATTTCTCGCTGTCCCGTAACGCCTCCTCCGCCCACTTACGCTCGGTTATGCCCTCGGATATGATGAGAGCCCCCTGTGGAAAGGGAGATATGGTTATTGACAAATATTTATCGCCATATTTTCGTTCGGGAAACTCTTTGATCTTACCTGACCTGATAGATTTGATCAATTCAGCATGCATGTCGATCTCGTGCTTGCCCCCATAATCCTTGTACATCAGATCTCCGATGGCGGGCAACCTGTCGCCTGATTGCTGTTTTGCCAGGTTGAATCTGGTTATTCTCCCATCACGATCCACGACGATAGTCTCGACAGGATTGTGCTGGAACAATGCAAAGTTGAAGGCCTCTCGTTCCCGCAAGGTCTCCTCTGCTTGCTTGAGATCGGTGATGTCTTTTGAAATCACTGTTATGGCAGTTGTCTCACTACCATCAGGGGATTTAACAGGACTTAATGTCCGAATAAAATATCTATTATCACGTTGGCTTCTATACTCATAGGATAGCGGCTTACCAGTCTTTAATACCTTTTCAACTCTTTGAGCGAAGTTTTTCGATTCTTCAGGCGAGTGAAAATTACTATAAGCCTTGCTGAGGATTTGGCTGTTCTGAAAGCCGAGCCTGGAAAGATATTTGCTGTTCATGAAGAGATAGTTGCAATCGCTATCGACCAGGTAAATAGAATCTTCGCTCGACTCTACCAATGAACGATACTTTTCCTCGTTTTCCCGTAGTGCTTTCTCGGCTTGCTTGCGCTCGGTAATATCATAGGCAAGCCCAAGCACTGCCCTTGGTAATCCAGTTTCATCCTCCATTACGATAGAAAATCCCTCTCCTGGAAACCTACTACCATCCTCTCTTAGCATTGTGTACTCAACAGGACCTATTACGGTTTTTTTCTCTTTAATCGTTTTCTCTATTACAGCAAACAGAATCGATTTTTCTTCTGGAGGGAAAAAATCTGATATGTTTCTCCCTACCAGAACCTCTGCTCTCTCTCTAGCGGCGTGAAATCTTACAAACTGCTGGTTGCACGTTTGGATATTGCCTTCCAGGTCTAAAAGGACTGTAGAATATGGTAATAGCTCGAACATGGATCTGAATTTCTCCTCGCTCTCCTGCAGCTCCCGCTCCATCTGCTTGCGCTTGGTGATGTCGGTATGTATGGCAAAGCTGCCTGTATAGCGACCATCTGCATCGAAACTGGGGGTTGGAGACAAAATCGAATACACCTGCTGCCCGTCCTTCCTTCTCCAGGTAACCTCGTAGGGAGTAGGATCTCGCATACCCGCCCTTCGTTTTGCGAACAATTCTTTTTGGGACTGACATTGCTCCTCATCGTAGAAAAAGTCGAAGGTAGAACTTCCGATCATCTCATCAATGGAATATCCCAACATCTTACTGAAATATTCATTGACGTAGTTGAATACACCGTTCTGGTCTATGGTACCCAATCCAACCTCCATCGTCTCAACTACCCTGCGAAAGCGCTCTTCGCTCTCCTGCAGATCCTCCTCCGCCTGTTTGCGCTCGGTGATGTCTTCGTGTATTATGACAGCACCGATCACCTCATCGTCTTTGAGCAAGGGTACCCCCCTCACATTAAAATAGCCATCAACTCCCGTGGTTAAGAAGGGAAAATACACATCCTTTTGATCATAAGGCTCCCCTTCAAGCACTCTTTTATACGTCTCAGAAAGACCAGACTTCACAATAGTTGGGTGCGTTACAATATTCTTCCCGATAAAGTCTCCTTTGGGTATTTGACCCTTGGCGATCTGAGTTAGATGATAAGGATTGA
>CAZFIR010000274.1:0-2935 GCA_964519535.1 uncultured Thermodesulfobacteriota bacterium
TCTAAACTAACGGTAGTGTAAAATAGCCTTGATTGTGGTGGAGATTGGCGTCCCATCATGAGCTTATCCCCCAAATAACAAAGAATTTGGGACATTTTAGCATAATATTACCTGAAAATAAAGGATTTGGGCAACAGGCCGTTGACATTGGACAACTAACAAACCACCGGATGAAAGCTCTCGGACGGGATAATAATTTTGCTGTTACCCGCAGCCTATCCGAACCGTTGAGTTCAAGATCAATTAGAAGGTTTTGCCGCTTCATCATCCTGTTTATCTACGCTTGAAATAAGCAGAGTTATAGGGCTTTACTTTTTGATAAACTCCAGGACTTGTTCGGCAGTTAGTTCGGCCTGGTGGACGCAGTCGCTGATGCCGATCCCTTGATAGGCGCTGCCGGTGAGGAAGAGGCCGGGCAGTTTCGATAGTCCCTGTTCGATGCGGGAGAGTCGCTCCTCGTGTCCCAGGGTGTACTGGGGCATGGACTTTTCCCAGCGGTAGATCCTGGCAAGGATAGGCTCACCTGTGATCCCCAGGATCTCCTCGATATCGCCTCTCACCGCTGCCAGCAGCTTTGAGTCTCCCCACGATACGATTGCCTCGTTCTTTGCCCCGCCTACAAAGCAACGCAGCAGGGCCTTGCCCTTCGGTGCCCTACCGGGGAACTTGACGGAGCTGAAGGTCGCAGCCATGATCTTGCGCCCCTCCATACGGGGCACCACAAATCCGTAGCCGTCGAGGGGATGGTCTATCTGCGAGCGCTCATAGGTCAGGTTGATGGTGGCTGTAGAGCAATAGGGGATGGTATTGAGTAGTCGGGCAATGGCGTTGTCCATACCCTGCAGGAGTTCCGAGGTTGAGAAGGCCGGTGTTGCCATCACCACGGCATCCGCCTCCAGGGCCTTCTTTTTTCCTTGTATGCTCAGACGGTATGCAGGTTTTTTCGCTGATGTTCCCGCGACCTGTTCGATATTTAAGACCTCCTGTCCCAGGGAGAAGATATCAGAAGGGAAGGCCTTTTCCAGGGCCGAGACCATCCCCTCCATCCCCTCCTTCAGGGTGATGAACATAGAATAGCGGGCGCGTATATGAGCGAATTGCTTCTTTCTCTGTTGCATCCCCCAGATAAGGCTGCGATGTTTTTGCTCCAGGTCGATAAAACGGGGAAAGGTGCTCTTAAGGCTCATGGTCTCCGGGTCTCCCGCGTGGATGCCCGCTACTAAAGGCTCTGCGATCCGCTCCAGGGCCTCCCTTCCCAGGCGGCGGCGGACAAAGCCCGCCAGGCCCTCCTCTTCGTCTGATCTCTTCCGGGGGATGATCAGATCAAGGCCCATGCGCAGCTTTCCGGAGAGACTGAAGAGCGAGCTCGCGACAAAAGGCCACAGGCTGGTGGGGGCCAGGAGCATGAAGCCCTCGGGGATCTCATGGAGCCGCCCTCCCCAGAGGATGAAGGTCCGGCGGAACTCCTGGTTGGTGCCGACCACCTCCCCCTCGAGCCCCAATTCCCGGCAGAGTCTCAGGGCCCAGGGTTTTTCCGAGATGAAGCAATCAGGCCCCCCTTCCATGAGGAACTCATCGGCCCGCTCGGTGAGGATGGAGCCGCCCATACGCTGCTCCTTTTCGAGGAGTGTGATCTTCAGGGGTTGCCCCGCTTGTTGGGCAAGCTTGTGGAGATAGTAGGCAGTGCTGAGCCCGGCGATGCCGGCACCGATGATGGCAACCCGCTTCATCGCCCCTCCAAAACCCCCTCCACAAGCTGGACGAGCACCTCGATGAGCTGGGGCGCGTCGTTCAGGCAGGGGGTCCTGATGATCTCGATGCCCTGTTCACCGGCCCATTCTTTGAGGGCGATGTCCAGATCATACAGGGTCTCCAGGTGGTCGGCGATAAAGCCGATGGGGCAGATCAGGGCCTTGTGAAAGCCCTTCTGAGCGAGGTCTTTCAGGATCTGCTCCGGCTCAGGTCCTAACCAGTCCTTCTTGTCCCCGGCCCGGCTCTGAAAGGCGAGGTGCCAGCGCAGGGGGCCAGTGATTTGCATGATCCCCGTGATGGTTTCCTCCAATTGCTTTTCGTAAGGGGATACTGAGGCAATATCCTGCGGGAGGCTGTGGGCCGTGAAGATCACGGGTATTTCGTCTTTCCTCTCACCCATGCTACCTATCGTTGCATTAATCCTTGCGGCCCAGGCCGCACAGAGGCGGGGGTGGGCATGCCAGTCATCGACCTCATTGAGATCCATACTCCCTTGCCCTTGGGCCACGATTCGCTTTACCTCTCTATAGTAGCCCTCTGAGGAGAAAGAAGAGCGGTAGGGGGAGAGGCTGATGAGGATCAGCCGGGAGATTCCCTCCTTGGCTATCTCCTCCATGGTTTCGGCGATGAAAGGGCGGCCGTAGCGCATACCGCAATAGACCGGCACAGGCTTACCCTCTTTTCGCAACCCGTGTTCCAGTGCCCTGGCCTGGCGCAGGGTCATCTCGGGCAGGGGCGAGGCGCCGCCGATGGCCTGGTAGCGCCTCTGCAGCCCTTCGATGTATTTTGGCGATGGTTTCCTCCCCAGGAGCTTTTCCAGGAAGGGCCCCACCTCGTCCAAAGATCGGGGGCCGCCAAAGGCCAGTAACAGGACCGCGGTGCGGGAAAGGTCGGCCTCGTTGTGCATCTATCTCTTGCTGAGGCGGTGCACCGCCTCGACCATGGTGATGACGTTCGCTTCGGGTGTCTTGGGCAAGACCCCATGCCCCAGGTTGAAGATGTGTCCGGGCCTGCCCCCGGCTTTATCAAGGATCTCCCCAACCGCCCTCTCGATCCGCTCCTGAGGTCCGAACAGGGCCACCGGGTCCAGGTTCCCCTGAATCCCCACCTTATAGCCCAGCCTCTCCCATGCCTCGCCGAGGTCGATGCGCCAGTCGATCCCAATAACATCCCCCCCGGCCTC
>CAZFIR010000275.1:0-12104 GCA_964519535.1 uncultured Thermodesulfobacteriota bacterium
ATGGTGTTATTCGAGAGATCAACCCTTAGTATTCTGTCCGTATACCCACGGACTATCTCAGCAGGTGTGTACCCTACTTCGGCGATGGTCATAAAATCAACTCCTCGAATAATGGTAAAAAGAAGTAAAACTATTAATAAAAAAGGGGGTACTTGTCAAGAATTATAAAAAAGTTTCTTCTGCTAGAACCCTAATTCCCTGCAGTAACCCAAGAATAACTACAAGGATTCTTTGGGGTAACGTTTTGTTCGGAGGGAAAAATCGAGTTTATTTTACCAACTCTCTCCCGATCCAGATGATCCGGCCGATGATCTCAATGTCTCCTTTGTCAAGGTCTATGTCATAAGATTCGTAAAGCTTATTATCACTCATGACCTTAATGCAACGGGCGTCAATCGGCTGGAGACGCTTCACCATAACGGCGTTTTTAGCGCGAAGGGCATAGATATTACCGACAACCACTTGTTTTTGAGAACGGTCGATGAGGACGAAATCACTATCGGTGATCGTCGGATCCATACTATCACCTCTTACTTCAAAAAGGACGAAGTCTTCAAGGTTACCCTTTAATTGTAACCACCTACGACGAAAGGCATACTTTACTTCTGCTCCTCGCCCGATCCCTTTTCCTTCTCGCCCCTTCACACTCTCCAGGGCAACCAGAGGGATAAAGGCATACTCTCCAAGTTCCCCATACAAAGCTGAATCTTCCTTGACCATCAATGTTGAGGACTCTACAAATAGAGGCCCTTCTCCCGTTACAAGCCAATGAAGATTATATTTCGTAATTTCAGAAATTCTTATCAGCAATTCAAGAGATGGCTTTGTTTTACCAGATTCCACCTCCGATAGATAACTTGATGAAAATCCAAGTATTTTAGCAAATTCTTTTTGGGGTTTTTTGCCGCGGACACGCTTTACGCGGTTCCCTATTTCGATCTTTGCGATTTTTTTGCTTGACAAATTCGTATTCATCTGATTACAATGGAAATTATTGAAATTTAATTAGAAATGACGAAAAACATGACCCCCCTAGAGATCAAAATAGAACTCCTTAAGGCGGGTATCTCTATACGCCAGCTCGCAAGACACGTGGGGGTCAGCCACACGGCCATGTCCTATACTATCCACGGCGTCAATAAAGGTTTTAGGCTTCGTGAAGCCGTGGCGCGGGCTATCGGAAAGCGCATCGAAGAGATATGGCCGTCCGAAGCGAAAACGATCTGAGATCATTGTAGAGATATGTAGTTACCATGTCAATGTTTAAAAAACGGAGGTTTTAGATGGTCTATAGAGCTTTTTCAGTTTATTTGAAATTAATCGCTTGATACATCCCGTGATGACTACGATACAGCCTCTCAATAGAAATACCATTGTTTAACGATCGCTCATTAGAAGACCACACCCCTTCATTGCCTGGGGAGGGACACACCTGTTAACTAACTCAGAGGGTGAATTGACGAGAATGGATGACAAAAAAATGGCAACCAAATGGCTGATGAGAAGGCAGTTTCTATACGATGTCCATAACCATCTGATTTTTAATGGCTTTTTTGCTTACAATAAAATTACAAAACTTGGCACAAAAAATGCTTAAAAGTTAAAGAAATAATTTACACCCTGGCTTTCTCGCCGAATAAAACACGCAACATTCGGCAAAATAGTAGTGATGAGCCATGACTAACGATAAAGACAAAACAAGAGAAAGGCTTATCAAAGAAGCGGAAACATTGCGCCGGCAGATTGTTGAGTTGGAGCAATCCAGACGTGAATTCAGGAATGCAGAGGAAGTGCTGCGGGATTCTCAAGAAGAGCTAGAAGCGATCTTTAATGACGCCAAGGCTGGTATAGCTATAATTGATGTAACGGGTAAAATCATCAAAGTTAACAAACGGATTCTCGAGGTCGGAGGGTATACTGAAAAAGACATCCTCGGGAAACGTTTTAAACTCTTAAAGATGTTTACTGCCAAAAGCATCGCCACGATAAACGCTAATTTCCCCCAGTTGATTGCAGGTAAAAAAGTACCTCCGTTTGAGTTGGAACTGCATACCAAAAGAGGGGAAAAACTAACTATGGAGCTCCGTTGTTCCCTTTTAAAGAAAAAAGGGGAAGTTGTCAGTATAATAGTGGTCATGAGAGATATCACTGAGCAAAAGCAAGCAGCGGAGGCGCTCCGAGAGTCTGAAGAAGAGCTCGAGGCGATCTTTAACGATGTCAGAGACGGTATAGTCTTGCTCGATTTGACAGGTCGGGTCGTCAAAGTAAACAAGAGGATAGAAGAAGTTACGGGTTACACTGGAAAAGATATCGTCGGGAAACGTTTTAACTTCTTAAAGATGTTTACCGCCAAAAGCGTTACCAAGATGATAGCTGCCTTTACCAAGACCGTCGCAGGCCAAGAAGTGCCCCCTTATGAAGTAGAAGGTTATACTAAGATAGGTGAAAAACGGATCGCTGAAATCTATGGCTCTCTCTTACGGCAAAAGGGGAAGGCGACGAGGGTACTTGTAGTTCTGAAAGATGTCACCGCACACAAACGCACCGAAGAGCTCTTGAAAAAGGAGCGAGAAACATTTTATACCACCTTACAAGAAACTCCTGATGGAGTAGCCTTGATCGACAAGAATGGGAAATATCTCTATATCAATACTGCATTCACTAACATCACGGGTTATACCCTGAAAGATATCGCCACGGGAAAGGATTGGTTCAACAAGGCCTATCAAGACTCAAACTACAGGGAGCACGTCATCAAAATCTGGAAGAGGGACTTCGCACGCGGGGCTTTAGATAGGGTGTTCAGTGTAGTCTGCAAAGATGGGACGGTAAAGGAGATTGAGTTCAGGGGCACCGTGCTCAAAGATGAGCGGGCCATTGTGATATTAACTGACATCACCGAGCACAAGCAAGCGGAGCAAGTCTATCATGCCGTGGTGGAGCATTCCCTGCAAGGCCTGCACATCCTCCAAGATCAGCGCGAAATCTTTGCCAATTCCGCCTACGCCGCAATATTAGGCTACACGGTTGAAGAGCTGCTAGCCCTTCCGCACAAAGAAGTAAAAAACATCGTGCATCCGGATGATCAGGAACTTGTATGGGGATACTATCGGGATCATCTTGAAGACAAATCGGTCCCCCAGCGCTACGAATTTCGCGTCATTCGGAAGGATGGATCAGTGCGCTGGGTGGAGGCATTTTCCAGTCGCATCCACTATCGGGGACAACCCGCTGTCCAAATTGCCATACTCGATGTCACCGAACGCAAACAGGCTGAAGCAACCCTGAAAAATTCTGAAGAACGATATCGAACCCTTGTTGAGAGCTCTACTGATGCCATCTTGATGTTGGATCGGGAGAGGAACATCATCACCTGTAATCAGGCCTTCCTCAAGCTATTTGGTTATCAAAAAGAAGAGGTTACAGGTAAATCGACAAGGATCGTCCATCCATCAGAGGAAAGCTTCCGAACCTATAGTAAGGCCACATATACGTTGGTTGAAAGGGTTGGTTCCCTGCGGGAGGAATGGGATTTTATGCGAAAAGATGGCACAATCTTCCCGGCTGAAATAGTCACATCGCCCATACGATCACCCGATGGAACAACAACAGGTTACATCTGCATCAGCAGGGATATTACCGAGCGTAAGCAGGCGGAGGAGGAGCTCGAATATATGGCTACCCACGATGTCCTTACTGGCCTGCCCAACCGTACGCTCTTTAATGATCGACTCACGATGGCGCTGACTCATGCTCGGCGCTTCCAAAAGAATCTCTCCGTGATGATGCTCGACCTGGATCTTTTCAAGGACGTCAACGATACCCTGGGGCACAGCATGGGAGATCAGTTGCTGTGCGTCGTCGGCAATCGCCTCGCAGAAGTGCTGCGCAAAGGGGATACCGTCGCCCGCATCGGAGGCGATGAATTCCTGTTATTATTGCCAGAAATAAGCCGCATTGAAAATGCAACCACCATTGCCCAAAAGATCTTGGAGTCCTTTCGTTCACCCTTTGCGTTGGATGATCGCCGAGTTTACATCACCACCAGCATCGGGATCGCCATTTTCCCCGAGGACGGTAACGATGCTGATACCTTGGTGAAGAACGCCGACATTGCTATGTACCGCGCCAAACAAAGGGGGCGGGACAACTTCCAACGCTACGCATCAGCTCCGAAATAACCGCTTCTTTTTTCCGGCCATCATGAGCAATTTTTGCCGTAATTCCTTTAACCTATCCTCATAATTATATGCATGCGATATCCTCTTTAGGTGACAAAAAACGTCTCTTTCGTGGATAATAAACGCTCCCCTCCTCCTATCAATCACACCGAGTCCTACAACTGACTAATTTTCAAAGAGTTTTTTTTCCAATACCCTTCTTTATCTTGGCACAAATTATGCTGAACTATACGAAGATATGTTAGGCGGATTCTTCGTGTCATTGCAACGCATTCAAATCTTTCATTATTGCGGGAGGCAATATGGGACTTGCTGTCAAAAAAGTAAGCAGTAGAAGGCAAGAACCTCACAGGGCGGCAACGCAAAAAAAGACGAGACCCGCTTTATCGAAGGAATATCAGGCCGTATTTGAGAACACCGGAAAGGCTATGGTAATCGTCGAGGAAAATGCAACCATCTCCCTGGCCAACGCTGAATTTGAGAAGCTCAGCGGCTACACAAAAAAGGAGATCGAAGGCATAAAGCGTTGGACGGAATTTGTGTCGCGGGATGATCGAAAGCGGGTAGGGGAATATCATCTGCTCCGTAGATCAGATCCCATGTTGGCGCCGCGAAGCTTTGCGTTTCGGTTCCTCGACCGACAAGAGCAGGTCAAGAACGTCGTTCTCACCATCGGGACAATCCCGGGAACAAACAAGAGCATGGCCTCCCTGCTGGATGTCACCGACCGCAGGCAGGCAGAGATTGCGCAGAAAAACAGCAAGGGGCAGGAGGGGGGAGTGAAGGTACACGTGATGGAACTTAAAAAAGCCAACAAGGCACTGCAGGCTGAGGTCGCAGGGCTCAAGCGCGAGGTGCATAGGTTGCAGCAAAGCGAGAAGCGCTATCAAACTCTGATGGAGAACATTGACTTTGGGATCAATCTTATAGATGCCGATTACAATATAGTCATGGTAAACAACGCGTTCACCAAACGAAGAAAAACTTCAGCCAATAATTTAATCGGCAAAAAGTGTTTCCGGGCATTTGAAAAGCGTGATACCGTGTGCCCGCATTGCCCCGGAGTGCGGGCAATGGCTGCCGGCAAACCCGCCGTGGTGGAGACCGTAGGTGCGGAAGATGGCTTGAACCGTTTTCCTTCGCGGCTTCAAGCCTTTCCCATCGTGCAGGAGGATGGTACGGCATCCGGATTCATAGAAGTGGTAGAAGATATCACCGAGCGCAGGCGGGCAGAGGAGGTGTTGCGGCAAAGTGAAGAGTGGTTCAAAATGTTGGCTGACAATGCGCCCTTCGGCATTTCTATCATGGCGACTGATAGGCATTTTGAGTATTTCAACCCACGGTTTACGGCGATTTTCGGCTATACCATAGAGGACACACCTGACAAGGATACCTGGTTTTCAAAGGCCTATCCTGATGACACATACAGAAAAGAGGTATCCGCAGTATGGAAAACGGATCTGGAAGAAGATGTGAAGCTCGGGGAGGAAAATCCACGGGTCTTCACCGTGCGATGTAAAAATGGCCCGGAGAAGCGTATCGACTTCAGAACGGTATATTTAGACGATGGAAAACAATATCTCTTCTATGAAGATGTCACTGATCGGGCAGAGGCAGAAGAGAAACTGCGTCAGAGCGAAGACCGGTACCGCACCTTGATTGAGACGATGAAGGTTGGATTGAGTGCCATAGACGAGAACGGCGTGATCACTTACGTCAACGATCAATCCTGCAAGATGCTAGGATACTCGATGAATGAGATCATCGGACATCCTACCGTCGATTTTTATGATGAAGAAAGTCGAAAACGTCAGGAAGAGAACTTTGCAAAACGAAGGAAAGGGTCGAAAGATCCTAGCCCGTACGAGGTTACCTGGGTCACGAAGGACGGACGAAAGGTCCACACCATTCTGACGCCGACACCCAGTTTCGATGCAGGTGGCCAGTTTACCGGAAGCTTTGCGATATTCACCGACATCACCGAGCGCAAGCACATGGAGGAGGCGCTGCAAAAGAGTGAAGCCCTGCACCGCACGTTGATCGAGACGACCAAGGTCGGGGTGAGCGCCATAAAAGAGAGCGGCGTCATCATCTATGTCAATGAGCGGTTATGCGACATATGGGGGTATGCGCTCAACGAAATCATGGGGCATCGTGTTACCGAATTTCTCGATGAGGAAAATCTCAAGATCTTGCAGGAACAATTGGCCAAACGAAGGGGAGGCGGACGGGATCCCTATGAGATTGCCTGGAGGAGGAAGGATGGAAAGAACGTTTCCACGATCCTCGCGCCGACCCCCATCTTCGATGCCGACGGCCACTATAAAGGCAGTTACGGCTTTATCACCGACATTACCGAGCGCATGCAGATAGAAGAGCGCTTGCAGCGTTATGCGGCCGACTTGGAAAGGATTAACGAAGAGGTGAAGAACTTCGCCTATATCGTCTCCCATGACTTGCGGGTACCGCTCGTCAACTTAAAAGGCTACAGCGCGGAGCTGCGTACCGCGCTTGGGGTGGTCGGCGCCAATTTTGACGCGGTCCTGCCGCACCTAGCGGAAGAAAAACAGTCCGAGGTGGCCATGGCCCTGCATGAGGATGTGCCCGAGGCCCTGAAATTTATCACCACCTCGGTGTCTCAAATGGACAGCTTTATTAACGCCGTCTTGACATTATCCCGTTTGGGACGGCAAGATCTCAAGCCCGAGTCTATCGACATGAACACCCTGGTCCGGACGACCATGGAGAACATGTCGCACCAGATCCATGAGCGGGAGATAGACGTGACCGTCGGGTCCTTGCCTGAGGTTGTCGCCGACCGGACCTCTATGGAGCAGATCATGGGCAATATCTTAGGCAACGCCGTCAAATATCTCGACCCTGAGCGTCCCGGCCAGATCAAGGTCAATGCGGAGATCAATAACGGTGAACAGTTCTTCCGCATCCAGGATAACGGGCGTGGGATAGCACAGCAAGATATGCATAAGGTCTTTACACCCTTCCGGAGGGCCGGAAAGCAGGATACCCCGGGTGAGGGAATGGGTCTGGCCTATGTTCAGACCCTGGTGCGACGCCACGGGGGGCGCATCTGGTGTGAATCGGAGTTGGGGAAGGGCACGACCTTAACCTTCACCATTGCTACCCCTTCTGAACAAAGGGTGCCTGATGCCTGATATCCAACAAGTCACCATTCTCTGGAGGTTTTAAGGTTGGGAAGCAAGACAATAAAATGATTGTAAAAGAGATGTAATTATAAAAAATTGAGGAGCCAGGGATGAGGGAGAAACAAATAGTAGCCGATACATGGCTGTTGGTGGGCGGTTATCGATCAAAAAATGCAGAAAAAAAAGTTTAATGAGGAGGTAATTACAATGGATCTCAGTAAGCAAATTAAATCTAAGTATCAAATGCTGGTTCTTATCATCTTAGTTGTGGTTTGTGTGTTCTCGGGTGGTTGTGGTAAAAAAGATGGGGAAAAGGTTTATCGTGTTGGTATGTTAAATGGATTGGGAAAATTTTTGGATGAAATACCGGGCGTGTTTAAGGCCAAAATGACAGAGTTAGGTTACATAGAAGGAGAGAACATAATTTATGATATTCAGAGTACAAATTTTGAACCTGAAAAAGAAAAGCAAATTCTAAAGAAATTTGTGGAGGATAAGGTTGACCTGATTTTTTCATTTCCCACTGAGGTATCCATGGCAGCAAAGGCAGCTACTCAAGGGACAGACATTCCTGTTGTTTTTGCTATTGCCAACATAGAAGGCACAGGCCTGGTTGATAGTGTAAGACAACCAGGAGGACATATAACTGGTGTGAGATATCCCGGACCTGACCTCGCGATCAAGCGCTTTGAGGTAATGCATGAGATAGTTCCAGATGCCAAAATAATGTGGGTGCCGTACCAGCGAGGTTATCCTATCGTAGAAAACCAGATGGAGGTATTGCATCCGGCAGCAACCGCAGCGGGTGTAACCATAATTGAATTTCCAGCAGACGATGCAGCAGAGCTTCAGGCTGAGTTCGATCGTCTGGCTGAGTCTGGTGATATTGGTTTTGATGCGATATTGTTCATACCTGAGCCACTCAGTACAATGTTCGATGCTTTTGAAGTAATGGGTAGGTTTGCATATGAAAATATCATACCTATCGGAGGCCTAATGATGCAGGTTGGGGGCTATGGCTCTATTTTTGGCATAAATGTTGATATCCCAAAAACAGCCGAACAGGCAACAATACTAGCTGACAAAATCTTAAAAGGCACTCCAGCCGGCACCATCCCTGTTGTCTCATCAGAGAGTTATCTTGAGATAAATTACAAGGTGGCCCAGGAACTGGGCATCACATTACCCGAAGGTCTGCTGGCTAGGGCGGATAAGATAATTCGTTAATTGATATGAATAATGAAAGAAAGAATGAAAATGGATTTAGGCAAGCAGATAACATCTGGACTGAAGATGTTGCTTTTAAGCTTTTTACTTGTAGGTTGTGTGTTCTTGGGCGGTTGCGGTGAAAAAAAACAAAAGGTGTATCGGGTGGGTATTGCATTTGATGCAGAAGCTTTTGTTAATATAGCAGATGGTTTCAAGGCCAAAATGACCGAGTTAGGCTATGTCGAAGGCAAGAACATCGTTTATGACTCACAGTTCACGAACATGGACCCGGCCGAGTCGCAACGCTTGGTCAAGAAACTTGTTGACGATAAGGTTGATTTGATTTTCACATTTCCCACTCCGGTAACCTTAGTGGCCCATGCAGCTACTCAAGGGACAGATATTCCCGTGGTGTTTGCCTACGTCGCCATAGAAGGGTCTAACCTGGTAAAGAGTGTGCGCGAACCAGGCGGGAACATCACCGGTGTGCGCTACCCAGGCCACGAAATGATGAACAAGCGTTTAGAGGTCTTAATCGAGATAGCGCCAGAGGTCAAAAGAGTTTGGATAGGCTATGACAAAAATAACCCTAATACTGCCCCCGCGCTTAAGACGTTGCGCCCGGCGGCCTCGTCCGTGGGTGTAACGTTGGTGGAAGTTCCCGCCACCACTATGGAAGAACTTAAGGCAGATCTGGCGGCACGAGCTCAATCGGCTAATCTTGGCCTGGATGCCATGATACTCATGCCAGACGGTTTTAACCACTCGCCCGCTGGTTTGGCGATGCTCAGCGAGTTTGCGGCGGAACACAAAGTGCCGCTGGGCGGCAGCTTTCTCTATACGGTAAAGGCGGGAGCTATTTTTGGTAATGCTAACAATCTCTTTAAAGTGGGTGAGCTGGCGGCACCCCTGGCCGACAAAATTCTCAAAGGTACCCCAGCCGGCACCATCCCGGTGGTCACCCCCGAACAAGATCTGTGGATCAATTACAAAGTAGCGCAAGAACTGGGGTTGACGGTGCCTGAAGGTTTGTTGAGTCAGGCAGATGAGATCATTCGCTAATTATTATGAATAAAAAAGAGGTGATGTACATGGATTTCAGAAAGAGCATAAAATCTCAGCATCACATGTTGGCTTTTTTACTGTTAGTTATGGTTTATGTGTTTTTGAGCGGTTGTGGTGAAAAAGCACAAAAGATATATCGGGTGGGTATTGTCTCCGGCACAGATGCCTTTCTCGAAATAGCAGACGGCTTCAAGGCCAAAATGACCGGGTTAGGCTACGAAGAGGGTAAGAACATCGTCTATGACTTACAGAAATTAAACGCTGATCCTGTGGGGGAGAAGCGCGTGGCCGAGAAATTTGTGCACGATAAGGTTGACATGATTTTCGCCTTTCCCACTGAGCCGGCCTTAGCGGCCAAGGCAGCTACCCGAGGGACAGATATCCCCGTGGTGTTTGCTATGGCCGGCATAGAAGACAATACCCTCATAGAGAGTGTGGTCAAGCCGGGCGGGAACATCACTGGCGTTCGCTATCCTGGCCCAGAACTCACGGTTAAGCGTTTGGATATCCTGCATGAGTTGGTGCCGCAGGCCAAACGAATTTTGATAATATATGATCTAGATTATCCTACTATACCTACTGCGCTTAGTCAGTTGCGACCAGCGGTCGAGTCCTCGAGTTTAACGCTGCTGGAAGATCCTGTTAAAAATTTGGAAGAACTTGAGGCTGCCCTGCAGAAGAGAGCTGCATCGGCTGATATTGATATAGACGCCATTCTGATTATGCCTGAGATTCTTACACAGTCGTCTGATGGTTGGGCGACTATCCGTAGGTTTGCGGAGGAACACAAACTACCTATTGCCGGTAGCGCTGCTTTTGAGGCAGACGCCGGGGCTATATTTAGTTACATCCCAGATTTAGTTGAAATGGGCATGCTGGCTGCATCCCTTGCCGACAAGGTTTTTAATGGCACTCCGGCAGGCACAATGATGGTTGTTACCCCTGATAGTCATCTAAGGTTAAATTACAAAACGATTCAAAGAATGGGGTTAACCGCCACGGAAGGTTTATTGAGCAGGGCAGATGAGATCATTCGTTAACATGTTGAAATTGAAAAGACCAAAGAAGTTTCGCAGCCTAACGGTGACGCTGGCCTTTGCTTTCCTGGCATTAAGCTTATTCGTGCTGTTTATTTACAGCAGCTTAAGCATCTATTTCAGCTTTAAAAACCAGCGAAAGTTCATTGATATTCAGCATCAACTCATTGCCCAGAAAGCGGCCGATTCCGTGAAGGAATTTATTGATGATAAATTCACCGCGCTGGATTCGGCCATCGACATTGCAAACCTGCATGGGGTTTCTCGGGAAGATCAAAAAATTGTCTTGGAAAAAGTATTGGGCATGGAGCCATCATTTCGTCAGTTGATATTGTTCGACGCACAGGAACAGGAGTTGCTGAACATCTCTCGTTTATCACGCATGGTATCCGGTCGATTGACTAATCAAATCAAGCGGGAACTATTTTCTCAGGCAAGCCGGAGTAAACCATATATCAGTTCGATCAATATTGACGGGATCACATCCGAACCACTGGTCATCATGGCCGTGCCGGTCACCGATGTGTTTGGTGATTTCCAAGGTATATTGGCCGCTGAGGTGAATCTCAAGTTCATGTGGGATTTGATGGATCAAATTAAAATTGGCAGGAACGGTTATGCCTATGTGGTGGACATGGAGGGATATCTCATCGCTTTTCATGATATTGGGCGCGTATTGAAGAGAGAAAATTTGAGTCATTTGAAAGAAATCAGTGAATTTACAGACGGCAATGAATCCGTTCATGACAGCAGGGGCGAGATATCAAAGGGCATTCTCGGTACCTCTGTTCTAACCACTCACGTACACTTAGGCACGCCCGACTGGGCGGTTGTTGTGGAATTGCCGGTTATGGAAGCATACGAAACCGTCATAAGGACGTTTGTTTTTTCAATACTGATCATGATCTGCAGTTTTATATTGGCCATCATATCGGGTATCTTTCTTGCGAAAAGAATAACCAAACCCATCGTTAAACTCAGGGATGCTACGAGAAGAATTAGTAAGGGCAACTTGGACACACAGATAGAAGTTGAATCAAAAGATGAAATAGGAGAGTTGGCTCTAAGCTTCAATCAGATGATCAAAGATTTAAACAAAATAACTGTTTCACGTGATTCTCTCAAGAGAGAAGTAAAACTACGCAAGAAAACAGAGGAGCGGTTGCTGCGCTATGCCGCTGAGTTGGAGATCAGCAACGAGGAGGTGAAGAATTTCGCCTATATCGTCTCTCACGACCTGCGGGTCCCCCTGGTCAATCTGAAGGGGTATACCTCTGAACTTCGTTCCGCCTTGGAGGTGATCGGCCCCAATTTAGACGCGGTGCTGCCGCACCTGAACGATGAAAAACGGTCCGCGGTGGCCATGGCCCTGCACGAGGATGTACCCGAGGCCTTGGAATTTATCACCAACTCGGTGTCCCGTATGGACAGCTTCATCAACTCCGTCT
>CAZFIR010000276.1:0-3936 GCA_964519535.1 uncultured Thermodesulfobacteriota bacterium
GACCATCGAAGCCAGCATCCCCCCGATCATAACCGCGCCCATGGACTGCTTTAGCGGGTTGATTGAATGCATCAGCTGGGGAAGCACCCCCAAGACAATGGCGAGAGACGTCATGATAATCGCCCTGAACTTCACCGACGCCCCCAGCCAGAGCGCCTCTTTTACCGGAATACCCTCTTTTATCTTGAGCAAGGTATAGTCTAAGAGCAAAATGGCATTGTTGACCACCAGCCCCACGAGCATGACCATACCCAGCATGGAGGCGATGTTCATTGACTGCCCCAGGAAAAACAACGAAAAAAACACGCCGATAAACGAGGTCGCGACCGACAGCATGATCGGCAGGGAATACATCCCTGAATTCAAGAGAGCGCTCAACAGCATATAGGTCAGTATGACCGCGAGGATAAATGCCTTGCCGATTTCCCGGTTGGTCTCCTCTTGATACTCTGACATTCCCACATAGGTATAACCGTATCCGTCTTCAAAGGGCAGGTCCTTGAATTCCTTGTCCAGCACATTTTTTACGTATCCCAACGAAGATTTTGAAAGATATCCTCCAAGGCTTATGACCCGGTCCTTATCCCGGTGCCATATGGTGGGCAATGCGGTATCGTTTTTGAGCGTACCTACTTCGATAATCGGGATGAGCCCCTTCGTGGAACGCACGGTGATTTCCTCTATATCATCAGCACCCATGGCATATATATCATTCAATGCAACATTAATATCGTACTCTTCCCCCTTTTCTTTATATACATTATCGGTATTGCCGTAAATGGAAGAGCGCACCGTCGAGCCCACCTGGGCATTGGTGACGCCATTCAGGATAAGCCTATCTTGGTCAGGAAGAAACTGGATCTCTTTTTTCGGGGTCTTATAGGAAGAGGTGACCGATCGGAAATAGCCGCTCTTCTCCATTTTAGCCTTCATCAGTTGTGCAAGTTCGAGCATCTTGTCATAATTGATTCCATAGACGTTGATGGATACGTCGCCTGTCACTGAACCGCGATTGATACCCCGCTCAAGGTTTATTTCTGCGTCGGGTATCCGGGCCATGAAAGGAATAAGCGTATCGATGATATCCGCATCGCTCCTCTTCCTTTCAGTCGACGGCACCAGATCGACGGCGATGGTTGCGTTTTCCACACCGTTTCCGCCGATAGCAGTCAGATAGGAAACCTTTTCCGGGATCTTTTCAATCCGCTCCTCTATTATCTCACATACCCTCAGGGTGCGCTCGATAGTGGACCCTTGCGGCATGACGAGATCAATTTTAATCTTGTCTTCATCTGTCTGAGAATGAAATTCGTTATCGATATAGGGCATAATAAACCGCAGATATAAAAACAAAACGACCAGAAGGATTAACGTGGTCTTGGGAAATTTGAATATCAGGTCAAAGACAGAGCGGTATTCTTTTTTGAGGAATTCAACACCATTATCGGTAACCTCAACCAGCTTGTGGAAGGGATTGAATGTCCTGCCTTTGTTTTTCTGCCTGTTATCTCTTTTCTTCAGCAACAGGGCGCAGAGCATGGGGGTAAGCGTAAATGATGCGAGAAGCGAAAAAAGCGTGGCATACACGACAGTCAAGCCGAATGATTGCATAAACTGACCGACAATCCCACCCATCATGGCAATGGGCATGAACACAACCAGGTTGGTGCCCGTGGCGGCCATAACTGCTCCTGCGACTTCCTTGGTACCGTCGATTGCCGCATGCACCGGCGTCTCTTTATGCTCGAGATGAACAAGCACATTCTCAACAATAACAATGGCATTGGCAATCAATGTCCCCAACGAGGTAGCAATGGCCAGAAGCGTCATGACGTTGATGGTAAATCCTGATGCGCTCATGAGGGAAAATGCGGAAATGAGCGATGTGGGGATCACGATGGCAGCGATAAAAGTGAGCCTTGCCTGACCGGTAAATAGGAATAAAATAACAACGGTGAGAAGAACACCGATGAGGATATTTATGAGCGTATCATTCGTTTCATTCACAACAAACGTGGTGGTATCGCTCGCGATCTCAAGGCGCATTCCCTCAGGCAAAAACTCCCTGAACTCACCAAGCCTACGCTCTATTTCTTGGGCAATATCCACGGCATTGCCGTCAGAAACCTTATTTAAGGAAAGCCCGACGACCTCTTTGCCGTTATAGCGGGCAATGGTCTCTGCTTTCTTAAAACTGTCCTCCACAATAGCGATCTCGTGCAGCGGGAATCGAGCCCCATCCTGCGAGGTGAGCATCATATTTTTGATCTCATCAACGCTCTGAAACTCACCCACGAAGCGCACACTCAAACTGTTGAGGTCTTTTTCCAGCAGGCCGCCGGGTATATTGGTGCTCTTTGCCTGCATTGCCGCGATCACATCGGCAATGGCGATGTAACGCTGCTTCATCAGCATGGGGTCGAGCCTGATATTGATCTGCCGCTCTTTGCCGCCGTAGACATCGATTTTAGCGACCCCTCTCACGGACGCCAACTTCGTTTTCAACGTCTTGTCCGCGTATTCGTACAGGTCTCGTGCGTCAACAGTATCGCTGGAGAGCACCAGGTCCATAACCGGTTCAACCAAAGGGTCGAATTTTTCGATAACCGGCTTTTCTATCGCATCAGGGAGGTCATTGAGTATCGCCTCGACTTTATCTTTTACCTCGATGGATTTCACATTGACATCGGCAGACATGAGGAACTCGATATAGATATATCCAAAGCCCTCATGCGATTGGCTTCTGATCTTGTCGATTTCTGAGAGTTCGGAGACAGTATCTTCTATCTTTTTTACTACGAGCGTTTCCACTTCCAGGGGAGTCGCTCCGGGGTATTGTACCGACACCGTGACAATGGGGAAATCTACCTTCGGTGTCGACTCAATGGAGAGGGTGTAAAAGCTGAAAATACCCAGTACCACGAATACGCATACAAACATTATCGTTGTGATTGGGCGTTTGACGAAGAATTCAATCATTGTTCATCTCTCACATGTCTTTATAAGCCGCAACCGAAACCTTATCTCCATCTGAAAGCTGTGTCTGCCCTGCTATCACCACCACATCACCGTCGTGCAGACCCTCTAAGACAACAGCTCCGTAGCCGTTTCTCTCGCCAAGGAGGACGTTCTGTTTGTAGGCGTACCCATCCCGGGTATTCCACACAAAAAATTTTCCGCCCGCGCCATCAATGATTTCATTCGGGACGCTTATGACATCCTTCATCGTGCCGGTATGGACATAAGCGACAATGATACGATTGCTCGATGCTACCTCATGGTCAAATGCCGCAC
This sequence comes from uncultured Thermodesulfobacteriota bacterium, assembly GCA_964519535.1. Lineage (GTDB taxonomy): Bacteria > Desulfobacterota > B13-G15 > B13-G15 > RBG-16-54-18 > CAYWLI01. The sequence continues at coordinate 3,295 of CAZFIR010000276.1, forward strand.
GTACACGGAACATCCCGGTATCCACATTCAGCGCCTGCCCGACGTCGCTGATCACCCCAAAAACTCTTCCCCCCTGCTCTGTATCAACAGAGACTGTCTGTCCGGCTTTTAATTGCTCTTGGATGTCCTTGGTAACATATCCCTCAAATAATGTTTTTGATAACGGCGTTATGGTAATCTTCTCATATACCTGTATGTCCTGGCGAACTATGTTCTGCACCACAACCGGTTTTCCGTGCGTCTTCCACTCGGAAATGGTGCTGACAATTGCTTGATCCCTGTTCGTCTGGACGACATGCTGCTTCCAAAACACCAGGAAGGTAAAGGCCACGATACATCCCAAACCAATGAAGACCCTGAGAAAAAATTCCCTTTTTTTCATTTCCTGAGTTCCGTTACCGCCAGTTTTTCAATCTTTGCCAACGTAGCATTGAGGTTATGCAATGTCAGCACCATGGACAGTCTTTGGCTTGTCAACTGCAACTCCGCATCGTTGAGATCAGCAAGAGAGACTTGACCCGACTCAAAAAGATCCTGTGTCATTTTGAACGATTCCTTTGCCAACTCAACGGCCTTGGTATTCGCTTCTAATGTATTTATATAGGCATGGTACTCAGAGATTGCATTGTCAAGCTCTAAGGC
>CAZFIR010000277.1:0-13256 GCA_964519535.1 uncultured Thermodesulfobacteriota bacterium
CATCCTGCCTTTTTTAAATCAAAGCCTCATCTTGCAGTTATTTGTAAAAATGAAGATGACAATTACTACGGCCGGGGATGAAACTGGCGGTGGAGTTTTTTGAGATACTCCTGATTCACGTGGGTGTAGATCTGGGTGGTGCTGATGTCCACGTGCCCCAGCATCGCCTGGATGAACCTGAGGTCAGCTCCGCGCTCCAACAGGTGCGTGGCGAAGGAATGGCGCAGGGTATGGGGGGTGATGTGCTTGGTGATACCGGCCTGCAAGGCATACTGTCTCAAGATCTTCCAAAACCCCTGTCTGCTGAGCCGCCCTCCCCGGTTGTTCAAAAAGAGGAAAGGGTTCTCTCTCCCCTTGAGAATGGCCGGCCTGGCCCGCTCCAAGTAGACCAGTGCCCTCTCCATGGCCGCCTCGCCGATAGGGACGATCCGCTCCTTGCCCCCCTTCCCCCTCACCTTCACAAACCCGACCTCCAGGTTCAATCCGCCGGTGGGGAGATCGACGAGTTCTGACACCCGCATCCCCGTGGCGTAGAGGAGTTCGAGCATCGCCCCATCCCTGATCCCCCGGGGACCCTCAGCATCGGGTTGAGCCAAGAGCCGCTCCACGTCTTGGACAGTAAGGACATGAGGGAGGGCTGGGGTCAACCGGGGAAGCTCCATATCCTCAAGGGGGTTGACCTCCAGATACCCCTCCTGTGAGAGGTACCGATAAAGACCGCGCAGGGCCACCAAGGACCGATTGATGCTGCGTTGCGAAAGACCCTTCGTTTTCAATCGTCGGATAAATGCCATGACGGTGACCTTGGAGGTCTCGCCAAAGGAAGCAATCTCTTCCGCTTCTAGAAATTCCAGGTAGGCGTTGAGATCGCGGCTATATGCCTCAAGGGTGTTGCGGGCAAGGCCCTTCTCAACCGCCAAGTAGTTGAGAAAGGGATCGAGGAGCTCTCCCTTCACTTTCATAGCTCAATCATAGGTCAATGATCTCAACCGCGAGGGTATCCAGACGGGCGATCGCCACGGTGCAGCGACCGTTGAGCCACCCGCCGCACTCCCCTGGATTCACCACCAGGGTGTGCCCCACTTGCGTGACCTCAGGCAGATGGGTGTGACCGTAGGCCACAAGGCGATATCTCCCGCTGGCCGCGACGGCCTCCAGGATCGCCATCTCATGGGCCACCAGGACCTTCCACTCCCCTGCATCGAACTCCGCCGGCGAAGGGTGGAGTCTGCCATCTGCGGTCCGCTGAAGCCCTAACTGCTCTCCATCGTTGTTTCCGAAAACCCCGCGATAATCGCACTGAAGGATGTTGTTCAGGGGGTTCAGAGCAAAGGGGGCGATATAGTCCCCCGCGTGAAAGACCATCTCAACCCCGCGGGCGTTAAAGAGCTCGCAGGCCCGTTTGATCATCGGCACGTTGTCGTGAGAATCGGCAATGATCCCGATCTTCATGCCCCCTCCCCTTCACAGGCCCGTGTGCCCGAATCCCCCCTCGCCCCTGCTGCTTGCGGGCAGTTCATCCACCTCCTGCAGTTCGGCTCGGCAGACCTGGTGGATAACCATCTGGGCGATCCTGTCGCCATCCCTGATGACGAAGGGCTCATCACCCAGGTTGATCATGATGGCACCGATCTCACCTCGGTAGTCGGCATCGACGGTCCCCGGTGAGTTGAGCAGGGTCACCCCGTGCTTCAGGGCCAATCCGCTGCGGGGTCTCACCTGGGCCTCATACCCCTCGGGCAGGGCGACGGCAACACCGGTGGGAACGAGGCGCCATCGGCCCGGCGACAGCGTGACCTCGCCCTCCTCTAAAGAGGCACAGAGGTCCATCCCAGCGGAATGGGGCGTCATATACTGCGGAACAATCACCCCATCCCCCCGTAACCGTTTTACCAGCAACCGCACCATCTCACAGATCCAGGGTCTTCCAAGGGAGCTCCCCTTCGTCGATGGGCCCCAACAGGGTAAGACAGAGGGGATGAGAATCGAGCATCTCCTGCGCGACTTCAACGATTGCATCCTCAGAAACCCCCTCTAAATCCCGCAGGACTTCCTCCAGGGGGATGTGTCGGCTGAAGCAGATCTCATCCCTGGCCGACTTGCTCATCCTCCCATCAGAACCCTCCAGGCTGAGGATCATACTCCCCCTGAGATACTCCTTGGCCGCCGACAGATCCTCCGCCCCCAGCTTTCCCGCCCGTAATGCCTGCAACTCCAGTAGAATCAGGTCGACGACCTGCTGGACCTCATCCTTGGTGGTACCGGCATAGACCCCAAAGAGGCCGGTATCCGTATAGGTGCTGAGAAAGGAGTATATACTGTAGGTCAGCCCTCGTTTCTCCCGCACCTCCTGAAAGAGGCGTGAACTCATATTGCCCCCCAAGAGGGTGTTGAGGGTGTGACCGGCAAACCGGAGGCGGTGGCTGTAAGGGATCCCTTCGGTCCCCAGGCAGAAGTGGACCTGCTCCAGCTCACGGTAGGCAACCTTCATTCGGGACTTTCCTCCGTGCGTCCCCTCTCTCTGCAACGGCGAGGAACAAGGCACGAGGCGGCCGAGTTGGGTCTCGACCAGATCCACCAGCTGCCGGTGGTCCAGGTCTCCTGCTGCGGCCACAATCATCCTGTCGGGGGTGTACTTGCCCTTCAAGAAGGCGGTGATCTCTTCACGTTGAAAAGCGAGGACGTTCTCCTTCACCCCTGTTATGGGGTATCCGAGAGGATGATCTCCCCAGAAAAAACCGTGAAAGAGGTCGTGGATATAATCATCGGGTGTGTCCTCAACCATCTTTATCTCCTGCACGACCACCATCCGTTCCCGTTCTACCTCCTGAGGGTCGAAGAGGGAATTGGCGACAATGTCGGCCAATATATCGACGGCCAGAGCAACGTCCCGCTTGAGGACCTTGGCGTGGAAACACGTATATTCCTTGCCGGTGAAGGCGTTGATACTCCCCCCCACTGACTCGATATCCCTGCTGATATCAAAGGCGCTGCGTCTCTCCGTCCCCTTAAAGAGGAGATGTTCGATGAAGTGGGAGAGGCCCCGCTCGCGGGGCCCCTCATCTCTGGACCCCATCGTGATCCAGATCCCGATGGATACTGAATCTAAGGTCGGCATGGCCTCGGTTACGATTCGAATGCCGTTCTGTAACGTGGTCTTCTGAAAGGTTACCATCGCCGAAGCCGTAGGTGGCCCCTTGGCCAGTGGCTCTTTAGCCACTCACAAAAAAAGACCGACTCCTGCGGTCTTTGTACTTCTCCAGCGGGGAGAGTGGAGATTGTCAGAAGCTCCTCCTCTTATCCCGCTCACGGCCTTGTGTTCCCTCTTCTTCTTCGAGCAACGCCCGCCGGCTCAATCTAATCTTGCCGTTGTTATCGATCTCGAGGACCTTTACCTTGATCTCATCGCCCACCTTGAGGACATCCGAGACCTGAGCCACTCGCTCTTGAGCAAGCTGGGATATGTGGACCAAACCATCAATCCCGGGCAGGATCTCCACAAAGGCGCCGAAGTCGACTATCTTTTTTACCTTGCCCGTATAGACTTCCCCCACCTCAGCCTCCTGAGATGATTCCTTGACCAGCGCAATGGCCTGTTCGATGGCCTCAGCGGATGGCGAGGCGATCTTCACGGCTCCGGTATCTTCGATGTCTATCTTGCACCCGGTCCTCTCGATGATGGATCTGATATTCTTCCCCAAGGGGCCGACGACATCCCTAATCCGATCCGGGTTTATCTGGATGGTCACGATGCGGGGTGCATGCTTGGAAAGCTCTTTGCGCGGCTTGGCCAGGGTCTTGGTCATGGCGTCGAGGACAGCGAGCCGGGCCTCATGGGCTTGGTGAAGGGCCTGCTCCATAATTGCCTTGCTTAGACCGGGGATCTTCACGTCCATCTGCAGGGCGGTGATCCCCTGTGCGGTTCCGGCCACCTTGAAGTCCATATCACCGTGATGATCTTCGTCCCCGGCAATGTCGGTCAGGATGGCCACCTGATCGTCCTCCTGCATCAGGCCCATGGCGATGCCGGCCACCGAGGCCTTGATGGGAACACCTGCATCCATCAGGGAGAGACAACCGCCACACACCGTGGCCATGGAGGAAGAACCGTTGGACTCCAAAACCTCCGAGACCAGACGAATAGTGTAGGGAAACTCATCGGCCGAAGGCAAGACGGGCAACAAGGCCCGCTCAGCCAAGGCGCCGTGCCCTACCTCCCGCCGGCTCGGCGCCCGCAAAAAGGAGACCTCACCGACGCTGAATGGGGGAAAGTTGTAGTGGAGCATGAAGGTCTTATAGAGATCCCTCCCCAAGAGCAGGGACTCCACCTTCTTCTCGTCCTCGGAAGTGCCGAAAGTCGTGACGGCCATGACCTGAGTCTCCCCCCTGGTAAAGAGGGCCGAACCATGGGTCCTGGGTAACAGACCCACCTCGGAGCTGATGGGCCTCACATCAGCAGGCCCCCTTCCGTCGAATCGCTTCTGTTCTTGAAAGATGGGAGAGCGTATCACCTCACGCTCGGCATCCTCGCAGGCCTTGCGCACCTCCGCTGCAAACTCCCCCTCCGCGCCGCCAAATTGCTCTGCGGCCTCTTGAAAGATTTCGTGCATCTTATCCCGCCGCTCAATCTTGTGCGAGATCTGGAAGGCATCTTGAAGCAGGGGCTTTACAAACCCCTTTACCTCCTCCCATCGGGTACCACCCTCTTTGAGAGGGGTGAACGGTCTCTTTGCCTTCCCGCAGATATCCTTGAGTTCATCCTGCATTGCGAGGATCGGTTTCAGGGCTTCATAGCCGGAGTAGATCGCCTCGAGGATAACCCCCTCCTCGACGACACTACCCCCGCCCTCAACCATTACAACCCCATCGCGGTTCCCCGCTACGATGAGATCCAGATCGCTCTTGGTCAAATCATCGGTCGTGGGGTTGATGACAAAATCCCCGTCTATCCTGCCCACTTTGACGCCGGCGAGGGGCCCCACAAAGGGAATGTCAGATATCTGGAGGGCAGCTGAGGCCCCAATAATACCCAGGATAGATGGATCATTCTGTTGATCGGCGGAAAGCACCGTGGCGATCACCTGTATCTCGTTAAGAAACCCCTTAGGGAAGAGTGGTCTGATACCCCTATCGATCAGACGAGAAGAGAGGATCTCGCGGTCAGTCGGACGCCCCTCCCGTTTAAAGAACCCTCCGGGAATACGCCCTGCCGCGTAGGTCATCTCGATATAGTTTACCAAGAGGGGGAAGAAATCCATCTTTTCCTTCACCTCTCTGGCAGCTACAGCCGTCACCAGGACGACGGTCTCTCCATAGTGTACGAGGACGGCACCATCCGCCTGCTTGGCAACCTTTTCTGTCTCGATAGAAAGGGGCCGCCCCGCCCATTCTTTTCCGATCCGCTTTTGCATGTAAGCTTTCTCCTTTCAGGAATCCAAGCGCTACTTTCTAATGCCCAACTGTTTGATCAGCGTCCGGTAGCGCTCCGTATCGTTGCGTTTGAGATAATCGAGGAGGGATCTCCGCAAGCTGACCAACTTCAGGAGACCTTGGCGCGAGTGATGATCTTTCTTGTGCGTCTTGAAGTGCTCAGTTAGATAGTTAATCCTCTCGGTGAGCAGTGCTATCTGCACCTCAGGTGATCCGGTATCTTTATCGTGTACCCTAAATTGTTCCACGATATTTTTCTTCTTCTCGACATCCAAGACCATGTACTTTCCTCCCTGATCAGCTATTAGTGTGTGACCTATTGTCTATCATATCTCTATCACAAGGGGGGGCTTTTGTAAATAGAGCATCGTGAAAGACCCGTAAGGGTCTGAGGACAAGACCCTCTTTGTCCCGCTGAACCCCCCCTACGGCGACGAGTCCTCCCCCCTGTTGAGTCAAGACTCTCACGACCCTCTCGTCTTCCTCGGACCTCTGAGACAAATCCTCCAAGATGACGGTCTGTCCGTTGCTGATCTGGAGGGCTTTGTCCTCTCCCACTTCGACGGCAGGCAAAAAACCCACGGCCTCGGCGAGGGGAAGAATCCGTTCCCGCAGCTTCCCCTTGCTGAGCAACACCGTGATATCGCCGAGGGAGAGGGCCTTCTCGATATCAAAGGGACCACTGCGTGTCCGACGCAGCCCGGTCAGATGGGCACCGCAACCCAATGCCTCCCCGATATCATGGGCCACGGTACGGACGTACGTCCCCTTGGAGCACTCAATGTGGAGGCTCATCTCGGGGGGGTCGAGATCCGTTATCTGAAGCTCATAGATCTCCACCTCCCGGGGTACCCGTTCGACCGCTTCTCCCCTGCGCGCCAGCTTATAGAGGCGTTCGCCTCTATGTTTAAGGGCGGAGTACATCGGGGGCAACTGCATGACCTTCCCCCGAAATCGCTGAATAACTTTTTTTACTTTCTGGGGAGAAAGATCATAGTCGCTCATTGCCACCGATTGAAGGATCTTCCCCTCTTTGTCCTGGGTGTCGGTAGTTACCCCCAGGTGAAGGGTGGCCTCATAGACCTTTGTCCCCTCTTCTAAAAAGGGGGCGAGTTTGGTTCCCTCTCCCAATAAGATGGGAAGCACCCCCGTAGCCAGGGGATCGAGGGTCCCCAGATAACCTATCTTTATACCCGGCATCATCTTCTTGAACCCCCGCACCACATCATACGACGTGATACCCGCTGGTTTGTCCGCGACCACAATGCCGTTCACCACTGGAGGCAATCCACCCATCATTGTTCCTCACGTGCATCCTTCACACCCTGCAACAGCTTCTCAATGTGTTCCCCATATTCCAAGGAATCATCGAACATGAAGCTTATCTCTGGCATGTATTTAAGCCGAACCCTCTTGCCAAGCTCACGCTTTATGTAGCCCTTGGCGCTCTCCAACCCTTGATACGCATCTTCTTTTTCCTGCGCTCCTCCAAAGACGCTGTAAAAGACCCTCGCCATTCTGAGGTCATCGGAGAGGGCAACCTGAGTAATAGTGACAAACCCTATCCGCGGATCTTTCAGCTCTTTGAGAAGGATCTGTGAAATCTCCTCCTTGATCAAATCACCCACCTTCTCTGACCGCTTAAACCTCATCGTAGTTAAAATGCACAAACTCCATCTTCACGCTGACAACCTCCAGCAAGCCCAATCCCTCTATATAATCAATCACCTTGTCCAGGGTGGCATTGATAAACCGCCTATCCGCTCCCACCGAGCATATCCCCACGCGGGCCCGCTGCCAGAGATCGTGTGCGCCGACTTCTGAGATGGAGACGTTGTACTTATTCTTCACCCTCGTCAGAAGACTCTTGATAACCTTCCTCTTTTCTTTTAGAGAGGATCCTTCGGGGAGAACGACATCAAGATGGCATACCCCCACCACCATCTCATTTCTCCGCTAACGCGCTACCTCTTCGTAGGTATAGGCTTCGATGGTATCCCCGACCTCCCAGTCACTGTACCCCTCGACCCCGATACCGCATTCGTAGCCGGCTTGCACCTCTCTCACATCATCCTTAAAGCGCTTCAGTGAGGTGACCTTTCCCTCGTGCACCACATCGCCATTTCTGAAGAGTCGCACCTCCGCGCCCCTGGTCAACTTCCCCTCTGTCACATAACTGCCAGCCACCACACCGACCTTGGAGACGCCAAAAACCTCCCTCACTTCAGCCCTGCCAAGGATAAGCTCTTCCCTAATCGGTCCGAGCAATCCCTTCAAGGCCTTTTCAACATCCTCAATAACATCATAGATGATGCTGTACATCCTCATATCCACCTGCTCCTGCTCGGCAACACTCTTTGCCTTGCCGAGTGGGGATACGTTAAATCCGATGACCACGGCATCGGAGGCGGCCGCCAGGTTTACATCGGTCTCCGAAATTGCACCGATGCCTTGATGAATGACCTCGATCTTCACCTCGTCGGTGCTCAACTTCTCTAGGGCATCGCGGATGGCCTGAATGGAGCCATGGGTATCCCCCTTGAGGACCAGCCGTAACTCCTTCATTTCACTCTGCTGAATACGATCATAGAGATCCTCGAGGGACAGCCGCTCCGGTCTTGCACCCGCCTCTCCCCGAAACTGCTTCTGACGATGGAAGCTCACTTCTTTGGCCACCTTTTCGCTTTCCACACAGATGAAGTCATCGCCAGCATCCGGAATCTCGGTAAAACCAACTACTTCGGCAGGCGTGGCAGGGCTCGCTTCTTTCAATTGCCTGCCTCGTTCGTCCAGCATGGCCTTTACCCTGCCATAGGTGCCCCCAGACACAAAGATCTCGCCGGGCTTCAGAGTCCCCTCTTGTATCAACACGGTCCCTACCGGACCACGCCCCCTATCCAATCGGGCCTCCACAACGACGCCCCGGGCGGGTTTGTCGGGGTTCGCCTTGAGGTCCAGCATCTCCGCCTGCAGGAGGATCAGTTCCAATAAATCGTCCATGCCCGTTCTCTTCTTGGCCGATACCTGAGCGTAGAGAGCATGCCCCCCCCACTCCTCAGGGACAAGCCCTAATTCGGTGAGGTCCCGCTTGACCTTCTCCGGATCCGCTTCGGGTTTGTCTATCTTATTGATGGCCGCGATAATGGGGACCTGAGCTGCCTTGGCGTGATCAACAGCCTCAACGGTCTGGGGCATTACCCCATCATCGGCTGCCACCACCAGCACGACAATGTCCGTCACCTGAGCCCCCCTGGCCCGCATGGCGGTGAAGGCCTCATGTCCCGGTGTATCGATGAATACAATGGTCCCCTTATCCAACTCCACTTTATAGGCCCCGATGTGCTGGGTGATACCTCCGGCTTCTTCGTCGACCAGGCGGGACTCACGGATGGCATCGAGCAACAGGGTCTTCCCGTGGTCCACATGTCCCATAATGGTGACCACGGGGGGCCGGGGAAGGAGCTTGTCCGAAGGATCCTCAACCGGCTGCAGAATCTTGTCCACATCGATGGCGGCACTCTCCACCTCATAGCCGAACTCGGCGGCTACCAAGGCGGCGGTATCCACATCGATGGTCTGAGTGGCAGCGGTCATCACCCCCAGGTCCATCAACTTCTTGATCACTTGCCCCACCTTGGTCCCCATTCGCTGGGCCAATTCTCCCACCGAGATCACTTCGGAGATCTTGATAACCTTTTTGATGGCCTTGGGGGTAGTAATCTGGGTCTTGAGGCGAGGACGGGTAATCACCTTTTTTTTGCCAGGCCTGCCGAAAAAAACCCTTTCTCCTCTTCGGGCTACGGGGACCTCCTCAAGCGCGTTCTCTTCGACGGTGATGACCTCTCGTCTCCTTCTGGGCCTCTTTTTGGACCTCTCCGCGAGTTCCTCTTTTTTTCTCCTGTCTATCCTCTTTTCTTGCGGCACCTGCTCTATCAATACCTCTGGGACTACCTCCTCCACAGTCTCAAGAGGCTTCTCCTCGCGGAGGTACTCCACCACCTCAGGAGGCGGCGGTGCGACCTTCAAATCCACCCTCCCTACCACCCGGGCAGGCTTTGTCTTCTCCTTGGGAATTTTGGCAATCCGGGGTTCTTTCTTGGTGGCTTCTTTCGGGGCCTTTTTCTTGGGCTTGGCAGGGGCCGTCTCTTTAGTCTCGACCGGAGGAGGGACTTCGGAGGTCTCCTGGGGGACTTCGGTCACCTCCGACGCCTCTGACGCTGTCTTTACTTCAGGAGTCGGCTCCAGCTCCTTCGTCCGCTTTCGCCGGCGGATGACGGTGGGCTTGACCCTCTTTTCTACGACCTCAACCTTTCCCTCATCTTCCATACAAACTATTCCTCCCCGTCCCGTGTGCGCAGCAATTTCATGAGAAATGCATCCTCTGCTGTGCGAGGTACGGAAGCCCGCAGGGAATAGGATAGCCTCCCCTTTTTCTTACGCAGGGAGCTGACACACGCTGCATTATGACAGAGATACGCCCCCCTGCCGGGGAGCCTCCCGTCCTTATCCACCATCAACGCACCATCCACTATCGCGATCCTCACTAACTCCCCCTTCGGCCTTCGCTGTCCACACCCCAGACAGGTCCTGATGGGAACATGCTCCGTCCTCATTCTCCCGTATCAATATGCTCCTTGGCCACCTGGATTAAGTTCTCCGCCTTCTTGCGGCTGATGCCGGGAAGCTGGGCAAGAACTCCCACCTCGGCCTGAAAGAGATCCCGCACACTCTCATATCCTGATTCCTTCAGGAGGGCGGCGGTCTTCTCTCCTACCCCAGGGAGCCGTTCAAGGGAATCATCTCCCCGTTTGACCCGCCCCAACCGCCCCTCTTCCGAGGCGGAGGCGACCCCTGCCATGGCCTTGGCGGCCTCTACAATCTTCTCACCTTTCTTCTCGCCGATACCACAAATCCTTCCCAGTTCTTCCCCATCCACATCGGCCACATCTTCAATGGTGTAAAAGCCCTCATCGTAGAGCACCCGGGCAATGATTTCCCCTACCCCGGGCAAGGCGGAGAGACGCTCAATGACCTCTTCGGAGAGCTTCTCCATCTTCGATTCACTCTTGATGTCGATCTTCCAACCCGCCAGCTTCGAAGCCAAGCGAACGTTCTGGCCCCGCTTACCGATGGCCAGGGAGAGCTGGTCGTCAGCTACAACGATCTCCATATACTTTTCTTCATCGTTGAGGTAGACCTTGGAGACCTTTGCAGGTGAGAGGGCGTTACAGACGAACTTGGCTGGGTCACTGCTATACGGAATGATGTCGATCTTCTCCCCTCGCAGCTCTTGCACCACGCTCTGCACCCGTGAACCCTTCATGCCCACCGAGGCCCCGACAGGATCCACATCGGCGTCATTGCTGTAAACGGCTATCTTGGATCGTTCACCAGGCTCCCGGGCCGCGTTCACCACCCGCACGATCCCCTCGGATATCTCCGGCACCTCCATTTCGAACAGCTTAGCCAAGAAGCCGGGGTGGGTTCGGGAGAGATAGATCTGGCATCCAACCGGGGTCCGTTGGACATCCAAGACATAGGCCCGAATGCGATCCCCTCGCTTATAGACCTCGCGGGGGACCTGCTCCCGCTTTGGCAAGATGGCCTCTGCCCTGCCTAGGTTCACGTAGATGTTTCCCCGTTCAATCCGCTGCACAAAGCCGTTAACAACCTCCCCCTTGCGGTCTTTATATTCGTTATAGGTGGTCTCTCCCTCCGCATCCCTGACCCGCTGCATGATGACCTGCTTCGCTGTCTGGGCCGCAATCCTACCGAGGTCTTCGATACTCAGTTTGACTCCCAGGCTGTCCCCGATCTCCGCCTCGGTGTCCATCTTCTTACCCTCTTCCAGGGAAATCTCCAGATCAGGGTCTTCAACCTGTGCAACGACCGTCTTAAACTGGAAGAGCTCAACCTCTCCCAACTCCTCATTAAAGTGGGCCTCGATATCCTTCTGCAGACCGTACCGCTTTTTTGAGGCCTTCAGCATGGCATCTTCCAGGGCTTCAATAATGACCGCCCTGTCGATGCCCTTATCCCTCCCCACCTGTTCAATAAAATAATTGAGGTTTTCATTCATCGTGCTTCCCTCATAATCGATTGAGCTCTATCTCGAGGTTCGCCTTGAGGATGGACGAGAGGGGGATGACAAAAACCTCGCTCCCCTCCACCTTCACCATCACCTTTCCCTCAGTACATCCGAGTAGCTCACCCTTGAAGTTGCGTCTCCCCGAGACATGATCTTTTGTCTTGATCCGCACCCGTCTGCCGGAGTATCGAACAAAATCTTCTTCTTGCTTTAAGGGTCTGTCCAAACCAGGGGAGGAGACTTCCAGTCGGTACGAGGTGGGGATGGCATCCTCCACATCCAAGAGCTGTCCGAACTCCCCGCTTACCCGGGCACAATCGTCCAGCGCCACCCCTCCCTCCTTATCAAGGAGGACCCTGAGGACCCAACCTCCTCGCTCCCACATATACTCGACATCCACCAAGGAAAATCCTTCGGACTCCAGGAGGGGGCCAAGGAGGCTCTCAACACGGCGCGCAATCTCACCTTTGTCCATGTCAAACAGCCCCTAACAAAAAAGCGGGTTTTGATACCCGCCTTTCAATAAAAGCAGGATTTGTAAACATTTTTTTAGCACAGGTAATATAAAATTGCAAGAACTTTTTTCTACCTAGCTAGGAGATCAGGTGGTCAAATCCCCCCTCCCCTTTTTCGATCTTATCCCCGACTGAGGAGCCACACCGGGTACAGAGATACTCGTACTTGTCACCCTCGGGGAGGATCAGGAGAAGCCGTTTGCGCACGGGGGTCGCCATCTTGCAGCAGGGGCAAAAGAGAGATATCGCCTCAAAGTTCTTATACTCCGCCTCACGTGCCATCTCCTAAAACATAAGGCCCGCTGTGCCGTTAGTCAAGGATGGGGCGCACCTGAGGCATAATGCAATGAGGTTTCTCCAAACCCGCCGTATCCAACCCCTCTTACCGTGCACGGTTGCATACGTATTGACTAATCCTAATAGGTGATAAAGCTCGGTAGAAAGGTAGCGATCTGCGGGAAAAACATTAGTAGAATCGTAAGAATAATCAATGCCCCAAGGAAGGGGAATATCCCCTTAAAGATATGCTCAAGGGGTACGTCAGGGGCAATCCCCTTAATGACAAACACGTTGACCCCTACCGGCGGTGTGATCACCCCCATTTCGCCCACGAGCACAATGATGACCCCAAACCAGATCGGGTCAAAGCCGAGCTCCATAACGAGCGGAAAAAAGATGGGGACGGTAAGCACGATTAAAGCCATGGAATCCATAAAGAAGCCGCCTATGAAGTAAATGAAGATGATGACCACCATGACAACCATCGGGTGTATGGGTAGCCCCCCGAGCCACTCAACCAGGACGAAGGGTATCCTCGATACCGCCATGAAGTGACCAAAGACAGTAGCCCCGGTGATAATGAATAGCACCATACAAGATGTTCGCAAGCCTTCCTTGCCGGCCTCAAAAAATGACCGCCAACTGAGTTGTCGTCGGGCCAAGCCGATGAGCAAGGCACCGCCGGCTCCGATTGCACCGGCCTGAGTGGGGCTGAACCAGCCGAGAAATAAGCCCCCAATGGCCAGAAGAAAAAGAATCACGGTCTCGCTTATTCCCGTTGTTGCTCGCAGCTTCTCTTTCCAACTGGTTGGGGGCCCAGGGGGACCGATGGCGGGGTTGCGCCAGCATAGAAAGGCCACGGTTGCGGCAAAAAAAATGCTCAGGATGATCCCCGGCAATATCCCGGCAATGAAGAGCTTGCCGATGGATTCCTCGGTCAATAT
>CAZFIR010000278.1:0-10113 GCA_964519535.1 uncultured Thermodesulfobacteriota bacterium
TCCATGGCCCTGGCGATGGACATCCCCAGGGAGGTCTTTCCGACACCAGGGGGGCCCACAAAGCAGAGGATAGGGCCCTTCATATCCTTTTTCAACGTGCGCACGGCCAAATACTCCAAAATCCGCTTTTTCACCTTCTCTAAGTCATAGTGGTCTTCATCCAGGATCTTTCGGGCATGGTCAATAGTGAGGTTGTCATCGGTACTCTTTGACCAGGGGAGTTCTACCAACCAATCGAGGTAGGTCCTGGCGACCGTGTATTCGGCCGAGGCAGGGGGCATCTTGGAGAGTCTGTCGAGCTCCTTTTCCGCGGTCTTGCGTGCCTCTTCGTGCATCCCTGCATTTTCGATTTTATCCTTTAACTCCTTAAGTTCGGTACTATGTTCATCGATCTCACCCAACTCTTTTTTGATGGCCTTCATCTGTTCCCGAAGATAGTATTCCCGCTGCGTCTTGTCGATATCCTCTTTAACCTGTGACTGTATTTTATCTCCCAGCTCCAGTATCTGCACCTCACGGGCAAGCAGCAGGTGGACCTTGCTGAGACGGTCTTTTACGTTAATGATTTCCAATACCTCTTGTTTTTCCGAAGGGTTGATGTTGAGGTTGGAGCAAATGATATCGGCCAGGATGCCAGGGTCCTTGATATTCATGACCATGTTCTTCAATTCTACGGTGAGGTGAGGAGCCAATTCTACCGCCCTTTGGAAGAGATTTTTCAAGTTCATGACGAGGGCATCGATTTCTACTCCTGTGGCCTCCTCCTCGGGAAGCACCTTTACCTCGGCCACAAAACAGGGGTCGTCTTGTATATACCGTGATATCTTAATCCGTTCGAGCCCCTGGACAATGACCCGTTGGGTCCCATCCACCTCCCTCACCATACGGACCAGGTGAGCCGCAACGCCTATGTCATAGAGCTCTCCGGGATCCGGGTCTTCGATTTCCGAGCTATGTTGGGTAACAACCCCGATGATCCGGTCCCCCTCCATGGCCTCGTCGATCAATTTTACGGATTTCTTCCTACCGACCATGATGGGGAGAATAAGTTCGGGGAAGAGGACGGTGCCCCGCAACGGTAATATGGGCAGACGATTAGGGACGGATATTTTTTCCTCTCCCTTATCGCCTTTTGATCTTGGTACAAATATCATCTCTTCCTCCTCTTGGAGACCTCGAAAAATCCGTTCGATCCAGGATAAAAAATAATCACACCCGCTTTATCTGTCAACTAGTAATAATTTATAATTTTTTAAGCAAAAAGGATGCCAACCTTTTTACGCATCTTCTTTCGTCAAAGGGCTTCCTTGCTCCATCGGCAAGCTGCGCAGAGAGGAAGGAACATGCCCTCGTGTCTGACCTCCCTCACGAAGGGGAGGTCAGATATTCCTTTACCTTCCCTAAAACAATCTTCGGTATGTCTTCTTTATTTTTGACGTTGAAAAGGGAGATGTTTTTCTTTTTTTCCGTTGCATCCTTAAAACGAGCGGCATGGACATTGTGGCCCAAATGCACGGCAGTAACCCGGTTTTCGATTCCAGTAAAGAAATCAATAAGCTTTTCGAGATTCGTAATCTGCATATCCGTGATGATGAAGATATCGGGGTTGTCTGCACACGAGAGGAGATAGGTTATGTCATCCAGATCCAGAGCCGTGCCGCCACCAAAGTATCGACATATTGCCTGATAAACATGCTCTTTGTCATGGTTGAAGTCCAAGACGATTTTATTACCCCTCAGGGCGTCACTGAAATTGTAGACAGCAGCTCTCGCTTCATGTTTCAGGTAGGCGTTGCACGCGCAGGCGGCTCCCAGGACAGCATACGATAACCTCTCACGGGGGTTGATCATGCTTCCAGAGGAGTCGATGATGATGAGACTGTCGGGCGTTCCCTCAAATTCTCCATGCGTTTCCCCCTCTCTCTTCGTCCACATCTGCGTTATCCCTGGCATGACCTTGCCGAAGCTGGTCCAGACATCGATATCGGCAAAGGGTTTCCCTATTTCCCAGGGCCTATGGGCATGGGGATGAAGATATCCCCGCTTTTCAATGGGGATTTTCTTGATGGGGAGGGTATAGCTTTCAGCCAGTTTCATGTAATAGAGGAGGTTGGCATCGATGGCATTTCCCTTCCCCCTTCCCATCCCCCCGGTGCCATATCCCTTTTCCTCCAATTCCTCTTTGAGATCCTCTACCGTCTCCTTGAACTCCTGCAAATCTTCGACAGCACTGGCGAATTCCCTCAATCCCCGATCAATTTCCTCCAAGGAGTAGTTTTCTAGAGAGTGCTCCCCCATGGGGTTGGGTTCGCTCTGAGCGCTTTGTTGTTCATTGCCCAATTCTTCCTCAAGCATGTCTTGGATGACCTTGGTGAATTTTTTGATGCTCTTCCCCCATTTTCTTCTCTCCAGATAGGGGATGCGGGAGAGACAATTGACGAGTTCTTCATGTTTGCCACTTCCCAAATCCTCTCCCCAGATCTTTTCGTAGAGGGCGGTCAGCACCTCGTGCACACCGCTCTGAGGAAGATTTTTGTATAGTGCGGCAAGTTTCGTATCTTTTTCCTTTACACAATAGGTATCCGTTACGACATCCATAAAATAGGTAGTTGCCCTTTGGGCCTGATCTTTCTGCCTCACCACCTTTTTGGCCTCGTTATAGAGGGTAATATGGGTATAAAAATCCCAGGGGCAATACATATAATGGGTGATCCCATGGTCGAGAACAGCCTCAACGATGTCCTCTCCGTCCATTTTCTCCTTGAGTTTGTTGAAAAAGGCACTGCTAATGGAGAGCTGTTTGCTCTTGATCTCCAGAGCGACATCCTCGCCCCCTTCGATCACCGTGGGTAGCGGAAGCTGGGGGTAGAGGTGTTTTCTCCGCACCCTGGCCCATACCTTTTGAATGATATCTTCGATTTCCATTACCGCTCTTCAGAAGTAAAAGGGTTTTATTCCTTCATTGGGAAAGATGAGTTGGTCTCTCTCGAAGACCTTCCCCCCTACTATTTTACCCAATCCCATGATCCTACCTCCCCCAATCAGTTCACCGCCGGTCATACCATGTCCTGTGTTGAAGCCGAGATTATGTCGGACGACGATTTTCCCCCGTTTCATGCCTGCCCCCGTATAGTTCTTGCCGCTTCCTTCGATAATCAATTCTCCCCCATCCAGTCCGATCCCCGTGAAGTCACCCACATTACCTTCCACGATCAATGTTTTGTGAGGGGGAAGGCGGTATCCGAGGAGATTGACCTTGACATTAAGGTCCCGCAGATGGAGCGTGATTTCCTCCTCCTCGGCATGGTTACAGAGGGCGGAGATATAGACCCCGGCTGGCCCTGTTATCAGATAAGGGATCTGATCCGAGTGGTCAAGGGCATAACAAAATTCTTCTATGTCCTCTGCCGTATACTCTATCCCTTCCATCCCCTTTTCTGCTATGCTATAGGCCTTGATGACGGTGCTATATTGCATCAGCCACACCAAGTCTTTGGCCTCATTTTTCAAGAGGTCTTCATACCCCGCGAGGATCTTGGCGAGCGTGGCTTCTTTTGATTTTAAGATTGTATCCAGGGGAATCTCGCGCTTGAGAATACCGGCGTGGTGAAATGCCTCAAAGGGGTTTTTCATCTTTCGCTCCGATATCCTTTTTTATTTCTTCATAGATGGGATGGTCTCCTTCGAGGGGGATTACCTCTTCGCCAGCACAGGACCGATATCCGAGGGAGAAGGCTTCCAAGAGGTATTCTCGTTGTTCGTTGTATCGTTGAAAGATCTCTTCCGTCGCCTCCTTGACCAGATATATCTGAAAAGGGTCATTCCTCCCCTCCCCCTCCTTTTTGGAGAGGTAGGAATCCTTCCACTGGATTCTATGGGCAAGGACGTATGGGATGATCAGCCGGACGTGCTCAAGATCTACCCCATCATCCTCCAAGAACCAGGCCAATGCCTGCGTGTAATTTCTGATGGACAAGGGGAGTCGATTGGAGGCACAATTCTTGATGTGATGGCAGAGATAGCCGGTATAATGGCAGCCATCTTCACACACCTCCACCGATCTCTTCTGACCGTACTTATGGCAGAAGGAGAGTTCGGCCAGCATCATGCGCACAAAGGCGTTTGCATCGATGTCAAAATCTAACTCCAGCATCTCCTCGTTGATCTTTTTCCTCTCTTCTTTGGTGAGGCCTTCGAGCCCGAGTTGTTCCTTCATGTATTCACCGAAGAGATCACAGACCCCTTCGGCGAGGGCCATCTTTTCCGCATAGGGTTTATCGCCTCGCAATATCTGGTGAAGCTCCTGTTCATACTGCGGGTGCCGAAGGGGATGATTCACAATTGCCTCCTTGCCGATGATATACGCAATGTTTGCACCGGGGTGTCTCGACTCTATCAGGACGTCAAAACGGTCAATGAGAGGAGCGATAATCGTATTTGTCCCCCTGTCTTGATAGTTGGCCGTTGCAAAGAGGGAGTATTCGTCATTGATCAATATTTCGTTGAGATATTCCCAGTTGCCCCGGTCGACGCCGTTCAAGATCATACTCTGTTTGGTCTCCGGGAGGCGGTTTATCTCGTCCACGATCTTCACCGGGATCTGGGCGAAGTTACTCCAGACCACCTTTTCTTTCCCTTTGTTAAGCTCCCCGAGATGAGGTCTGCCGATGATCTTTTCCTCTGTCTGTTCGGGGTGTCCGGATACCTCGCTTCCCCAGATAAGCCCGAGGGGATATCGGTACAGGATGGAGCCCACGTATTCCGCGGAGGTGGTTTTCCCCAGACCCGGCTCGCCGATGATGAGTTCCTTGCCCCTGTTGAGACCGGTGAGGAGGCCTAAGAGAAGGGTGGAGTTGAACGCTTCGCCCTTTATTGCGATATCAGGTCTGTTGAGATACAGATTGTCGCTGATATAGTTATATATCGCTCTAATCCTTGCTTGATAATGGCCATTTTGCATTCACAAACTCCTTCTGATGCCACCGTTACCTCTGTTCCTATAAAATTAGGGTAACATCATGTTAGACGGAAATCAAGATGACAAGATCTTTTCTTACGTTTCGTCCTTACTCTATGGCAGAGGGGAAGAGACAGGGATCACGATACCGCCGGGGGGGGAACGATGAGAGAACTCAATCCCTCCAATCGGCAAGGATGCGCACGAGGAAGTAGAGGTTTACAAAAAAGGCAGTGAGTCCGAGGATGACACCGGCGACGGCCCTTTCCGTTGATACTTGGTAAAGATCCCCTTGGGCGAAATAAGAGTTGGCGACAAGGATAAAGACCAAGATGGCGGTCACCAGGCCTCCCAGAGTTCCCTTGTAGTAGATCAAAAGGGCCAGCCCGATGCAGATCCCGATGGTTATCTTGGTATCAGGGAGGTAAGCTCTCGCTCCGTAAATGGTATCGAATAGTTCTTGAATGATCTCCACAGGAGGCCTTAAGCCCTTTTTTCGTGATGCCTTATTTAGTAAAGGCTAAAATGAGCCCTTTGTCAACCCTTCCTTTAGCTGATGTGCGGAAACATGGCATACAAATATCGATCGTAAACGGATTTTGTTACAAGTTACGTAGACCCCTCTTACCTTGGCATGATACCCTCGCGCTATTTTGGGTAAGGTTTATTGCAGCATGAGGGGGTATCAAAGGCTCTCTTTTTTGCAACGTTGAGTCCTCACTAGGGAATGTGCTATCTTCATGCATGGGTATGGGGCAGGCCTCATGAGGATTCACGTATGCATGAAGACAAGATAGTTATTAAAGGAGCGAGACAGCACAATCTCAAAAATATAGATCTCGAGATCCCCAAGGGCAAGCTCGTGGTGCTCACCGGTGTCAGCGGGTCGGGTAAGTCATCCCTCGCCTTTGACACCATCTACGCCGAGGGTCAGAGGAGATATGTGGAATCCCTCTCCGCCTATGCCAGGCAGTTTTTGGAGCGGATGGATAAGCCCGATGTGGACCTTATCGAAGGTCTCTCCCCAGCCATAGCCATTGAACAGAAGGGGATCAGCAGAAATCCGCGCTCCACGGTGGGGACGGTGACGGAGATTTACGACTATCTTCGTCTTCTCTATGCGCGGGTGGGACATCCCTACTGCTATATCTGTGGTCGAGAGATCAGATCACAAATCCCTCAACAGATGGTTGATCAACTTCTGGCCTTAACCGAGGGGAGTCGCCTCATCGTTATAGCACCCCTGGTGCAGGGGAGGAAGGGCGAGTACAAAAAAATCCTTGATCAACTCAGGGGTGAGGGATTTGTTCGTGTGAGGATAGATGGAGAGATTAGAGACCTCGGGGAAGAGATTTCCCTCGACAAGAACAAGAGGCACGATATCGATCTGGTAGTCGACCGACTCGTGTTGCGTGAGGGGATCAAGAACAGGATTACCGAGTCTATCGAATTGGCCCTGCGCTATGGTGATGGGCTGGTGAAGGTGGCGGTGGATGGGGGGGAGGAGCTTGTCTTCAGCGAACGTTTCGCCTGCCTGGAATGTGGTGTCAGTTATCCTGAGATATCTCCGCGGCTGTTTTCCTTCAACAGCCCCTATGGGGCGTGCCCTCGCTGTGGCGGTTTGGGTTTTCTTACCTCAGAGGGACGCTCCCTCTCTGAAGAGCACAAGTCATTCGAAGATAACGAGGAGGCGGGGGGTATTTCTCCCTGTCCTGATTGCGGGGGGGCGCGGTTACGGAGGGAGGCCCTCCATGTACGGTTTCAGGGGAGGTCCATTGCTGATATAACGCAGCTTTCCATCCAGGAGGCCCTCGCCTTTTTTAAGGGGGTTATGCTTCCCCCTCAGGAGGAGGAAATTGCAAGACTCGTGTTTCGGGAGATCACGGAGCGCCTCAGTTTTCTCGTACGCGTGGGGCTTACCTATCTCTCCCTCGACCGGACCGCCGCCAGCCTCTCCGGGGGGGAAGGGGAGAGGATCAGATTGGCCACGCAGATAGGATCAGGGCTCACCGGCGTCCTCTACGTCCTCGATGAGCCGAGTATCGGCCTACACCTCAGAGATAATCTTCGATTGTTGGATACCCTGAAGCAATTGCGTGATCTGGGCAACACCGTCATCGTGGTGGAGCACGACCCGCAGACCGTGATGAGCGCCGACCATGTCGTCGACATGGGACCTGGCGCCGGGGTGCATGGAGGTGAGGTGATCTTTACGGGTACGCCCCAACAGTTAATAGAGGCAGATGCATCCCTGACCGGCCAATACCTCTCCAATCGTCTCTCCATCCCCATTCCAGCCAAGAGGAGGAACAGAGGCACGAGATCATTGATCGTCGAGGGGGCAGGTGCCAATAACCTCAAGGGGATCAACGCTGAAATACCCGGGGGGGTCTTCACCTGTGTGACCGGGGTCTCCGGCTCCGGCAAGAGCACCCTCATCATCGACACCCTTTACCGCGCCCTAGCCCAACGTCTCCACAACGCCAGGGAGCGGGCAGGTGAGTTCGCGGCCCTTCTGGGGACCGAAGGGGTGGACAAGGTGATTAAGATCGACCAGATGCCCATCGGCAGGACGTCGCGATCCAATCCTGCGACGTACACCGGGGTCTTAGCTTTTATTCGAGATCTCTTTGCCCAACTCCCCGAATCAAAGGTGCGGGGCTATACTCTGGGGAGATTCAGCTTCAATGTCAAGGGAGGCAGATGTGAGGCCTGCCAGGGGGAAGGGATCCTGAGAATCGAGATGCACTTTCTCCCCGACGTCTACGTTACCTGTGATGAGTGTAAGGGGAGACGCTTCAACCGTGAGACCCTGGAAATCAGATACAAGGGGCGGGATATTGCGGAGGTCCTGGAGATGACGGTGGAAGAGACCCTGGAGTTTTTCCGCCATATCCCCCCTTTAAAAAAGAGGCTGCAGATCTTGGCCGATGTGGGGCTTGGGTATATACAGCTGGGGCAACCAGCTCCCACGTTATCAGGGGGAGAGGCCCAGCGGGTGAAGTTGGCTCGGGAACTGGGTAAGCGGGATACCGGCAGGACCGTCTATATCCTCGATGAGCCTACGACCGGATTGCACTTTGCCGAGATCCAGAGGCTTCTCGACGTGCTCAACCGGCTGGTGGATGCCGGCAATACCGTCATCGTCATCGAACACAATCTCGATGTGATCAAATCCGCCGACTACATTATCGATCTGGGGCCAGAAGGGGGGGACGCGGGGGGGGAGGTGATTGCGACGGGTACCCCTGAGGAGGTGGCTACTGTGCCCCATTCCTATACCGGACAATTTCTTAAAAACGCCTTGCGGGTGAACAAATAATTCTTACTCTGTTCCGTGTTGTTCGGATAGCAGGAAGTGCTGATAGCGGTTTTTTCACTAACACGTTTGACTTGCAGCTGATTTCGTTTTACCCTAGTATCGTTTGGAAAAGCGGAAAGGGAGGGTAACCGTGCTTGACCTGCGGTTTGTGAGAGAAAACATGGATCTCCTCAAGGAGAAATTGGCCCTGCGGGGAGATGACCTGGATCTTAGTCCCTTTATTGCCATGGAGCAGGAGCGCCGGGGGCTGATCCAAAAGGCCGAGGCCCTCCGGAACCAGCGCAACCAGGTCTCGGATGAGATCAGCAGGATCAAGCAGGAGAAGGGGGATGCGGCGGTGGATTTACCACGGCTCGCCCAGATGCGCCAGGTCTCCCAGAGCATTAAAGTATTAGAGGCCGCCTTACGGGAGAAAGAAGAATGGCTCCAGGCCTTTCTCCTCACCATCCCCAACATCCCCCATGAGTCAATCCCCGTGGGCAAGGGTGAGGAGGACAACAGAGAGGTGAGGACGTGGGGTGAGCCCCCGGCCTTCGCCTTTGAGCCCAAACCCCACTGGGATATCGGGGAGGCCCTGGATATCCTCGATTTTAAGAGAGGGGCCAAGCTGGCAGGGACCCGGTTCACCCTGTACAAAGACCTCGGGGCCCGGCTGGAAAGGGCCCTGATAAACTTCATGCTCGATCTGCACATCAACGAGCGCGGGTACCGAGAGGTCCTTCCCCCCTTCATGGTCAACAGGGATGTGATGACCGGCACAGGGCAGCTTCCCAAATTCGAGGAAGACCTCTTCAAGATCGAGGGAACGGATTACTTTCTCATCCCCACGGCCGAGGTCCCGGTGACCAATATCCATCGTGAAGAAACCCTCTCCGAGGAGGACCTGCCCCTGTATTATTGTGCCTATACCCCCTGTTTTCGCAAGGAGGCGGGCTCTTATGGGAAAGACACCCGAGGGATCATACGCCAGCACCAGTTCAACAAGGTGGAGCTCGTAAAGTTCACTACTCCGGAGACCTCCTATGAAGAGTTGGAGCGGCTTCTGGCAGATGCCGAGGAGGTCCTGCGCAGGTTAAATATCCACTATCGGGTAGTATCCCTCTGCACCGGGGATCTGGGGTTTGCCGCCTCCAAGACCTATGATATCGAGGTATGGCTCCCTGGTCAGGGGACTTACACGGAGATATCCTCCTGTAGCAACTTTGAGGCTTTTCAGGCCCGCCGGGCCTCTATCCGCTTTCGCCGCAAGGGGAAGAAGGGAACAGAGCTGGTCCACACCCTCAATGGCTCGGGCCTGGCCGTGGGCAGGACAGTGGTGGCCATCCTCGAGAATTATCAACAAGAGGATGGCAGCGTGGTCATTCCCAAGCCCCTGCGCCCCTACATGGGAGGCGTTGATAGGATTGAGAAGAAAGGGTAAAATTAAAAAAAAGTCCCGCACCTCCCTGCTCCTTAAATTTCAAGTCTCAGGAAAGCAGGATGTCGCAAAGCGACACAATTTAGATTTTATGGAAAGCGGGATCCCCCAAAGGGGGAGGTCCGAGGGGTCGGGGGTTCAAGTGGTTAGTATTTTTAATAAAAGCTACTAGCTACAGCTAAGAGCTACATGTATCTGTCGCTTTGCGACAGATCTCGGAGGGATGGCCGAGCGGCTGAAGGCGGCGGTCTTGAAAACCGCTTCTCCCGAAAGGAGACGGGGGGTCTAATCCCTCTCCCTCCGCCATAGTTCTTGCGAAGCAATTAATATGGCGAGACCTTCCAGAAAGCCTTTTGGCTTTTGGTAGAGCCACCATCTATTTTCAGTCCTATCAAGCAATTAGACATCTTAAACTCA
>CAZFIR010000279.1:0-7804 GCA_964519535.1 uncultured Thermodesulfobacteriota bacterium
AAGCATTGCGGGAGGGTGAGGAACGATTCAGGTTATTAGCTGACAATGCACCCTTTGGTATCTCTATTATGGCACCTGATAGGAGTTTTGTGTATTTCAATCCAATGTTTACGGTGATTTTCGGCTATGCCAAAGAGGATATATCGGACAAGGATACCTGGTTTGCCAAGGCCTATCCAGATGCAGAATACAGAAAAAAGGTGTCCTCCCTCTGGAAAAGGGATCGAGACGAAGATGTGAAGATTGGGGAGGAAAATCAACGGATCTTCACCGTGCGATGTAAAAACGGCCAGAATAAGATTATTGACTTCAGGAGTGTACATTTAGGGGACGGAAAACAATATCTCTTCTATGAAGACATCACTGATAGGGCAATGACAGAGGAGGCCCTAAAACACAGTGAAGAGCGCTATCGAACACTGGTGGAGAACATTGATCTTGGAATCAACCTTATAGATGCCAATCACAATATAATCATGGTAAACGCTACACAAAGCAAAAGGTTTAAAAAATCCATTAATGAGATGATCGGAAAAAAATGTTTCCGTGTGTTTCAACAACGGGATAGCGTTTGCCAAAATTGTATCGGAATAAAGGCAATGGCTACTGGTCAACCTGTGGAGGTTGAGGCAGAAGGGGTACGCGATGGCCAGAGCCATGCGCAAATCAGGGTTCAAGCCTTTCCAGCCTTAGGGCAAGATGGCACAGCGACCGCGTTCATAGTAATTGTAGAAGACATCACCGAACGCAAGCAGATGGAGCAGGAGCTACGTGAGAGTGAAGAACGATACAGGACTTTATACGAAGACAACCCATCCATGTACTTAACTGTGAATGCAGAAGGCACGGTGCTTTCCGTCAACCAATTTGGTGCCGAACAACTGGGCTACACAGTTAAAGAATTGGTTGGGCAACCGGTGTTGAATGTTTTTTGCGAGGACGACAAAGAGGCTGTTCAGCAGCAATTTACAACCTGTATACAAAATCCCACAGAGGTATTTCACTGGGAATTTCGCAAAGTCCGAAAAGACGGGAACATAATGTGGGTGAAAGAAGCCGCGCGTGCCGTGCGGAATATTGACGGTAAGCTGGTAGTCCTCATTGTTTGTGAGGACATATCCGAGCGCAAGCTGATGGAAGAAGCGCTGCGGCAAAGCGAAGCCAATTTAAAGAAAGCACAGGAAGTTGGTCATGTTGGAAGTTGGCACCTTGACCTGAAGAAAAAGGAACTTATCTGGTCGGATGAAACGTGTCGGATCTTTGGGATACCCCAGGAAACGGTTTTGACATATGAGGAATTCCTTGAAGCGGTTCACCCGGATGACAGGGAATATGTTGATAAAGCTTGGACGGCGGTTTTCGACAAAGAGCTCTATGATATCGAGCACCGCATTGTAGTGAACGGTGAAGTGAAGTGGGTCAGGGAAAAGGCTGAGGTTGAACTTAATGACAAAATCAAGGGTATTCGTGCAACAGGGACAGTGCAAGACATCACCGAGAAAAAGCGAGCGGATAAAGAACTTAAAAAAAGTTTTGATAGATTGAGAAAAAGCCTAGAATCAACGATCAGCGCATTGGCCTCGGCGCTCGAAGTGAGAGATCCCTATACTGCCGGTCACCAACAGCGCGTGACGGATCTTGCCTGTGCCATCGCCGAGGAAATGGGCCTTACGGAGGAGCAGATTGATGGAATCCGTATGGCCGGCTTTATCCACGATATAGGCAAGATCAATATACCCGCTGAAATCCTCAATAAGCCCGGTCCGTTAAGCGATATCGAATATAGTCTGTTCAAAAATCACCCTCAAGTCGGGTACGACGTCTTAAAAAACGTAGAATTTCCTTGGCCCGTTGCCCAGATCGTATTTCAACACCACGAACGGTTTGATGGCTCCGGATATCCTCAAGGTCTTTCAGGTGACGAGATTATCTTGGAGGCAAGAATCTTAGCGGTGGCTGACATTGTTGAAGCCATAGCCTCTCACCGTCCATACCGACCGGCTCGCGGCGCAGGGGATGCTCTCGAGGAAATCTTACACAATAAGGGTACCTTATATGATCCTGAGGTCGTAGATGCCTGCTTGAGGGTTTTTTACGATAAAGGATTTAAGTTCGAGCAGACACTCAAGGTAGCAACTTCACCGAAAATTCATTGAGCAGGACTCAATGTTTTATTAATTCCCATAAACCCGTGGAAGAAAAAGGTCTTTGTTCTTAAATCAACTTTATATTCAAATTGACCTTGCACATCTCTTCCATTCCACAGTACAATTTCCCATCAATGTGAGAAAACTGCTTCGTTTACACTGAAAAAAATTCCTTCTCGGAGAAAAAGTAATGGCTAACTATCATATCGACTGGCAAGGAATAAGGGACGAAGCGGCGGAGACCCTCAGTAACTATATCAGGATCAACACCACGAACCCCCCTGGCAACGAGATGGAGGCAGCCCGCTACCTGGAGGGAATATTGCGCGCAGAGGGGATCAATACTACCATCTATGAACCCGTTTCACGTCGGGCCAATCTCATGGCCGTCATACCCGCTGACACGGGAGGAAAACCTCTTGTCCTTCTCAATCACATGGACGTCGTACCTGTTGAGGAGGATAAGTGGAACCTCGATCCTTTTGGCGGGATCATCAAGGACGGTTATATCTTTGGCCGCGGGGCCATCGATATGAAGGGGAAAGGTGTCGCCGAGCTGATGACCATGCTCCTATTAAAGCGCCACAAGATCCCGCTGAAGCGGGATATCATCTTTTTGGCCACTGCCGATGAAGAAACCGGGGGTCGCTGGGGAGTTAAGTGGATGCTGGAGCAAGAAGCAGGGTTGAAAAAAGCGGCCTGTGTCCTTAATGAAGGGGGCTGCATCCTCGTACGCGAAAATAGAGAAACCGATCACTACGAGATAGCAACGGCCCAAAAGGTGGTCGCCCAATTCAGCGTGAGGGCCAAAGGGACAACAGGCCATGGCTCCATGCCCCACAGGGACAGTGCCACTATCAAGCTGATTAGGGCTCTCAATCGGCTGGTTGAGTGGGAAACC
This sequence comes from uncultured Thermodesulfobacteriota bacterium, assembly GCA_964519535.1. Taxonomy (GTDB): domain Bacteria; phylum Desulfobacterota; class B13-G15; order B13-G15; family RBG-16-54-18; genus CAYWLI01. Next base: position 3,049 of record CAZFIR010000279.1, read on the forward strand.
CCCTTTGTGGTCATCCCCCTGGTGAAGCAATATTTCGCTAACCTGGCGACGGTCAAGCCTCCGGCGGAGGCGCAAGGATACCACGATATCGAGGAGGCCTTGCGCGACCACACCTTTGCACAAGCCTTTACCGCCAACACGCAGTACAACGCCATGGTAAGAAATACCTTGACGCCCACCATGTTAAAAGCAGGACAGAAGGTAAACGTTATCCCGTCGAAGGCCGCGGCTGCCTTTGACTGCCGCGTCCTCCCCGGGACCTCCAGCAAGGATTTTTTCACCCAACTCCAAAAGGTCATAGGGGATGATGATATCGATATTGCCCCCTTACCGGAGTTCGAGAGCAATCCTCTTCCGCCCTCTCCCACCGACAATGAGCTCTATCAGGCCATTGAGCGGGTAGCCCAGCGTAAGGATCCGGGGTGCATGGTTACACCCTTTCTCATAACGGGGGCTACCGACAGCCGCTTCTTTCGAGAGATCGGGGTGCCCTGCTACGATTTCTCACCCTTTCACCTGAGGCAAGAGGACCTAAAACTGGTCCACGGTCATAATGAGCGGATATCCCTTGAAAACCTGGGTTTCGCCAGTGAGGTCATCTTTGAGATCGTTTATGAGGTGGCCGCTGGATGAGAGAGATCATATCCCGTACCGCCCGCTCCATCCCAACTAATACCGCCCGCGCCACGATGCTGTGGCCGATGCTTAACTCCTCTATCTCTGGAATATCTGTAATCCTATCCACATTGAAATAGTTGAGGCCATGTCCTGCCTTCACCTCCAGGCCGAAGCCATGGGCTTGTCTGGCCGCCACTATTACCTTCTGAAGCTCTTTATCCACCTCCTGAGGGGTCTTGGCCTCACAATACGACCCGGTGTGGATCTCGATGGCATCGGCCCCGACATCCCGGGAGGATTGTACTTGATCCTCGACGGGGTCAATAAAGAGACTGACCTTAATCCCTGCATCCTTGAGCGCTTGTACCGCCTCTTCCACCCGTTTGCGGTTGCGAACGACATCGAGTCCCCCTTCAGTAGTGAGCTCTTCCCGCTTTTCAGGTACCAGGGTCGATACCTCGGGCTTGATCTCTGAGGCGATGTGAATCATTTCTTCGGTGACGGCCATCTCCATGTTCAATGTCGTCTTGACGGTCTCACGCAGGATCCGTAGGTCCCTGTCCTTGATGTGTCTCCTGTCCTCCCGCAGGTGAACCACGATGCACTCCGCCCCGCCCAGCTCAGCCAGGGCAGCGGCGGTCACCGGATCTGGATAGTCGATCCTGCGCGCCTCCCGTACGGTGGCCACATGATCAATGTTCACCCCAAGTCGTGGTAACAAATCCCCTCCTAGCCCAATGCCCTCTGGACCGTCTCGACCATGGCATCAGCCATCCTTGCTATCTTTTGCTCGTTCTCCCCTTCGATCATGATCCTCAGCACAGGTTCAGTGCCCGAATAGCGGACCAATATCCTTCCCCGCTTGCCCAGTTCTCTTTGACATTCATTGATCATCCGCTGAAGCTGGGGGACCAAGGAGAAATCCTTTTTTTCCTTGACCATAACATTGCGCTGGGTCTGGGGAAAGGTCACCATCACCTCGGCCAATCCAGCAAGGGTCACTCCCCTCTTCCGCATGATGGCCAAAATTTGCATGGCCGTAATCATTCCGTCACCAGTCGTATTGTGATCTAAAAAGACGATATGCCCTGATTGCTCACCCCCCAGGTTGTATCCACCACTGAGCATCTCTTCCACCACATAGCGGTCACCCACCGGGGCCCTGACCATGTTCCCCCCGGCCTTCTTAAGGACCATCTCTAACCCCATATTGCTCATCACCGTGGCCACGAGCGTCTTCTTTTTGAGTGTACCCTCCTGCATCATATCCAAGGCGCAAATGGCCATGATGTGGTCCCCATCTATCACTCTCCCCGTGTGGTCCGTAAAGATTACCCGATCGGCATCTCCATCCAAGGTCAGCCCCAAATCTGCACCCTTGTCCACCACGAGGTTGCTGATCAGCTCGGGGTGCAGGGAGCCACAGTTGAGGTTAATATTCTCTCCATCGGGCTCCACCCCAACGCAGGACACTTCTGCTCCTAACTCCTTTAATACTGCCGGGGCCACATGATAAGCTGCCCCGTTGGCACAATCCACCACGATCTTTAACCCCTCGAGGGTGAGCTGTTCGGGGAAGGTACGTTTTAAAAAGGCCACGTACCTGCCTGCGGCATCATCGATCCTAAAGGCCTTCCCCACTTCTGTGCCGGTGGGGTGCACCCCGTCCAACGTACCGGAGAAGATAAGTTCCTCTATCTTCTGTTCCATTTCATCAGGTAGTTTGAAGCCGTTACCGGCAAAGATTTTGATGCCATTGTCGTAAAAGGGGTTATGAGAGGCGGAGATAACCACCCCGGCATCGGCTCGCATGTCGGCGGTGATAAAGGCGATCCCCGGAGTGGGCAGGGGACCCACCAAGAGGACATCAGCTCCCATAGAACAGATCCCCGAGGCCAGGGCAGTCTCCAGCATATAGCCGGAAAGCCGTGTGTCCTTCCCCAAGACAATCCGATGTCTCCCCTTCGTGTTGCGAAAGAGATAGGCCGTGGCCTTGCCTATCTGCATGGCCATCTCACCGGTCATTGGTTCCTCATTGGCCACTCCCCGCACACCATCCGTCCCGAACAACTTCCTCATCGCTTTTGCCGTTCCTCCTTTACGACGACGGTGACTTTGGCCGTCCTCTTCACAGCTTTCTTTAATCTCAGGTCAGCGATCCGCAAGGGCGCCTCAATCTCTATGGTCTCTTTGAGGCCCGAGATGTCAACCTCCTCGGTCGACACTTCCTTCAGGCCTCCCAATTGACCGCGAGCACCCTGCAGATTGATATAGGGAGGATCAATAGAGACCTTGGTGACACGATATCCGCGGGCTGGCTTTCCTTTCACCACTGGCTTGACGTGAACGATCTTGTCCATGACGTGGTCGAGCTCAATCTTGACGGATGAAGGGCTGATCTGTGTAATATCCAAGGTCTTGGCAATATTGAAGTTATCAGGGAGGATATCAAAGGTGTTTGTCCCGGGTCTGGCGCGGGAAAGGTCGATTCGCGCCCTGATCTCCCTGGTGGGGAGTCTCTGCAACTGCATAAATGATCCATTGATGCGCACATTAATGGCCTCATCGGTCACCTGGGTGACGATGAGGCTTGCGGGGACACGATAAAACTCAAGCGGCACCACCAATCCCACTTCACCACCGGTCTTGCTCTTGACAAAGACCCAGAGGATGATGGCGAGGATGATAGAGATGATCTTGAGCGTTGGATTTTTAGTAATAAATTTCACGTAACCACCGTACTCTTAATATCGAACGAAAAACCGGGCCTTTCTCTTCTTGCTGACAAAGATGTTGTATAAAACCCGCCTGAGCCCGCCAGCATCGAGGTTTCTCGTGAGCTTTCCGCCGATTGCCAAGGAAATAACCCCCTTTTCCTCAGATACTACGATGACCACCGCATCGGTCTCCTCAGTGAGCCCCAGGGCTGCGCGATGGCGGGCTCCCAGGGTCTTGACGAGGCGGGGATTAGCGGTCAAGGGGAGGAAACAACGGGCGGCCGCAAGCTTTCCCCCTTGGATCAGAATGGCTCCATCGTGGAGGGGAGAAGGGGGGAAAAAAATAGTTGTAATCAACTCCTTGGTTACGGTGGCATCTACGGGAACTCCCACCTCTACATGTTTGTCCACCTCGGCCTCCCGTTCCAAGACAATCAGGGCACCTATTCGCCTCCTGGCCATACTGAGGGCAGCGTCGATGATCTCTTCCACGATGGGGGCACCATGGGTCGAGGAGGGCTCGAAAAAAAAGGGGTTCTTGCCCACCGTGGAGAGGGCCCGGCGAATGTCATGTTGAAATATAACCACGATGATCAGGATGATGGAGCTGAGAAAGTTATTCAAGATCCAGTGCAACGTCATCAACCTGCCCAGTTGGGAGACGAGAAGGGCGATAATGAGCAAAACCAGGCCGATGAGTATCTGAAAGGATCGGGTCCCCCGGACCAGGAGGAAAATCCAGTAGATCACCGCGGCAACGATGAGGATGTCGAAGACGTCCTGCAACCTGAAGTGGGTCAAGACTTCACCTAATCCCATCATCTTCCCGATTCCTCAGTATGAATAATGGCATCCACCATATCGACCGCCTGCCTCGCTGAAGCCACCTCGTGGACCCTTACGATGTGGGCGCCTTTGAGGACGGAGACGGCCACCGTGGCCAGGCTCCCGATCCCACGCTGGTGCACCTCTGCGTCCAACACAGCGCCGATGAATGACTTACGGGAGGTCCCGATTAAAAGCGGCCTTCCCAAGACATTGAGTTCATAAAGGCGGTTGATGATGACGAGATTATCCTGAACCCTCTTGCCGAAACCGATGCCAGGATCAACAATCACCTGGTGGGGGTCTACCCCTCCCCGCTCGGCTTTTTTTATCCCCTCGCGCAGATAGGCGATAATCTCACCCATGAGGTCTTCATAAAAGGGGTCCTGTTGCATCATCTTGGGGGTCCCCTGGATATGCATGATGATCAGCGGGGTGTCGTATCGGGCGGCCACAGCGGGTATCTGCGGGTCGAAGCGCAGTCCGCTGATGTCGTTGATCATCTGGGCACCAGCCTCAATTGCCCGCTCGGCCACCTGCGACTTATAGGTGTCCACCGATAGGGGGATTTTGAGATGTGAAGCCAGCCCCTCGAT
>CAZFIR010000280.1:0-4342 GCA_964519535.1 uncultured Thermodesulfobacteriota bacterium
AAACTGGATCACCTTTGGATGATCTATGGGGACATCATCCAACTCCCGTTTGAGCTCCACAGTATCGAAGCAAAAGGTCTTATCCCCTTTGCGGTGCACATACTGAAAATCCATGTGAGGATTTCCCACGATGAGGGCTACTATTGTACTGGCCATATCCCCCAGGGGTTTGCGGTCGATATGATCGTAGCGGAAATCCGCCCGAACCAGGGTCCCCCGCCCTTTCCTCGCATGAATCTGAAGATCTCCCTCACACTGTTGAACTGCTTGTTTCAATAAAGACAACCCGAGGCCGACCTTGCGGGTGGAGCGCGTGGTAAAAAAGGGGTCCACTACCTTATCAAGAAGGTCGGCGGGAATCCCCTCCCCGTCATCCTCAATCTCCACGATCATCTGGTCCTGCTCCGGATCCTCTGTAATGCGTATCGCCACCTGAGAAGCCTTCGAGGCAATGGCGTTCTCCACGATGTCCAGTATGTGCAAGGAGAGGTCTTGCATGCGCGATCATGAAAGCTCTGTTACGCGTCGCCCCCCCTCGCTCCTGAGACCCCGGTGAATCTCCTCAATCGTAGGGGCCTCCAGCAGAAAGAGGGTCCTCTTGGTCCCGATTGCACGTAAGAAATGGGCGTCTGAGGCGGTCACCACTTCGTATCCCTCTGGCACCGTATCCCGCTGCCTTCCCATAATCTCCACGGCGGCTATGGGGAGTTCCGGGGGTATATACCCCAGTTGCCCGATGATGCTGAAGGCCTCCCGATCCACATGGGCGGGAATACAGATCCCATCTCTATCTGCAATGCCCTTCACGACCTCCTCCAGAGAGAGATCGAGGGAGTTGATCAATAATTTTTCCTCAAAGCGCAAAACATACCCCTCTTTGTCAACGATCGGTTGATAGCCAAAGACATCGGGGTCGTTGCGCACATCGGGGAGGTGTTGGTAGACAAAGGCATCCCACTCCTCAAGGATCTCCACACTCCCAAAAAGCGAGAGGAGGTGGACCTCCTCTCTGCTCTGAACCTCCATGCCCGCAATGACGGTGAGCGGAAGATCAGCCGCCGCCTCCATCACCACCCGGGCGTTCTTGCCGGAATTATGATCTGCGACGGCGATGATGTCCAGCATCTGCCCCACTGCCGTGCGCACGATGTTTTTCGGTGACATCTCTTCGTCCGCACAGGGAGAAAGACAGGTGTGGACATGGAGGTCTGCGGCATATACCCTCACCATCATCCTTGGCCATGGATGCCCAGGCGATAGAGCCTACCCACAACCTCATAAGTCGGCAAGGGGGTGCACAGAATGGGAATGCCTTCCTCCTCGGCCCGCTGCACGGTCTCGGCATCGGGCTGTCTGCCGTTGGCCAAAATGATCCCTGCCAGGTCCCGCAGCGTGGCCACTGCCACGATGTTCGGATGGCCCTGAATGGTCACCCAGATATCCCCTTCCTGGCTGTTGGCCATGACATCGCTGAGCAGGTCGCTAGCATATCCCCCCTTCACCTCTCTGACAAGCCCTCCCTGGGCGGCCTTGATTGTTAAGGCGAGTTCCTCGACAAGTTTCGCGAGCTTCATCTCCCCCTCTTGGGCAGGGAATGGGGCCGTTTCTCCGCCCAAACCATGACCTCTTTGGCCAAATCCTTGACCCCTTCCCGCCACTTAAAGATGCAGTCGGTTACCTCCGCCCTGCCCTGCACCACGTCATCGGCCAAGGCACGGCAATTGGGGGCACCGCACGACCCACAATCCAGGCCGGGAAGGGATGCGTGGATCTCGTCCCGCAGTTTCATCTTCTCCACGGCCTTGAGAGGATCGGGATCCAGGCGGCTGGCAAAGGGCTTCGGCTTCAATCCCTTCTCGAAGAAGTAATACCCCTCCGTGAAACGCCTTACCACCTCTTTCCGGTCTACCACCGATGTCTTTTCATTACTGAGCATCAGCTTCCTGGTCCGCCCCCTGGCTACATAGCGATCAGCCACCGTCAGGGCCCCTCCAATGCACCCCTCGGGGCAAGCCCTGGCCTCGATGAACTCTACGTTGTGCAGCTTGCCGTTTTCTATTGCATCGAGGACATTGATGACGTTCTTGATCCCGTCCACCACGATGCTCTCCTTGTCATCCCGCAGGCACCGTTGTCGCTCCAACTCCCTGATCTCTCCACCCTTCACCGCCCATCCGATCCCCGTCCCGGTGGCCTTCTGCAAATCCTCCTCTTCTTTCACCTCCCGCAGGGCCGTCAACAACTGCCCGTATATGTCGGAGATGGATATGACTCCGTTGATATACGACCGCTCCTTTGTCTCCGTCTTCGTCACGGCCACCATCTTGGCCGGACAAGGGACCAGGTAGAAGATGCCCAATTCCTTTGTCTTGATCCCCAGCTCTCTCGCCCTCGACTTTCTGATATCCTTGGCCACGATCTCTGCAGGAAGATCAATGGGATTGATTTGATCGACGAAATTGGGGAACCTGATCTGGATCAACCTGATAATGGCCGGACAGAGGGAGGAGATGAGGGGATAAGGCCCCCGATACCCCTTAAGGTACTCCTGGGTGGCAATACTCGCCTCCTCGGTCCCCACCGCCTCCTCATAGACCTGGTCAAAACCGAGGGCTTTGAGGGCGCAGAGGATCCGGTTGGGTGCATCCTCCCCAGGGAACTGAGAATAGATGGTGGAACTTGGAATGACGATGGTATGCTTATACTGCTTCAGATCCTCCAGGCCATGGGTCCTTGAGGTGATGGCGTGCTCAGGGCAATCACGAAAGCACTTGCCACAGTAGATGCATCGATTGGTGACGATCTTGGCCTTGCCCTCAAAGATCCTGACGGCCTCGGAGCGACAGGACATGAGGCAGTTGACGCACCCCTGACACTTTTCTTCGTCGATGGTAATGATGCCATACGATCGCTTCATCCTGATCCTTCCCTGGAGAGCGGGGGCCTAATGACCATCTCCACCACCGTCCCTTCACCCACCGTGGAGACGATATTCAACTCATCGGTGTTCTTTTTCATATTGGGAAGCCCCATTCCGGCCCCAAAACCCATCTCCCTGATCTCCAGGGGGGCGGTGGAGTATCCCTCCTGCATGGCCAAATCGATATCAGGTATGCCAGGTCCCCTGTCCTCTACCACGATCTTCAACACCGCGGGGAGGATGGCGAAGTGCAATCTTCCTTTCTCCGCATGACAGACCACATTCATCTCCGCCTCATAAGAGGCAATAGCTACCTTCCTCACGAAGTCGGGATCGAATCCGAGCTCTTTCAAAATCTCCTTGACCTTGCTCGAGACCTTTCCCGCATTCCTGAAGTCTTTTCCCTCAATCTCATAATCCCACTCCAGCGCTCGCTTGTCCATCGGTGCGCGCTCACCAGATGGTCCCTGAACTCCCGGTCAGCCCTCGCATGGCCAACCTGGCGCAGGCCTCAAACAGAAAGAGCTTCGTGGCCAATAAGGGGATACCCTTTTGCTTGGCCAATGAAATGGTTTTCTCATCAGGTCTCTTGCCATGGATGAAGGTGATAGCCTTGATGTCGACCATCTCCGCTGTCCGGATTACATGGGAGTTGACCAACCCCGTAAGCAAGAGCTCCCCGCCAATACTTTGGGTCAGGACATCGCTCATCAGATCGGCGGCCTCCGCCATCTCGATCTCGAGTTGGAGATCAACGGGCTCCCACAGCAATTCAGCCTCTAATATGCCCTTAATTTCCCAGAGTTGCATTACATACACCTATATATACACTACTCCACCCCTTCCCACCCTGTCAATGAGGTGGAAATGATAATGCGGTAGATTGGTCTCATAGTACCTGTTGAGAGAGGGGGATGCGGGATAAACCGTTTACAAAAAAAACTGGATGGATCTTTGGGCCAGGGCCAGAAAGGTAGAAGGTAAGATCCCAAGGTGCAATACACCCCATACCGATATAATGATGGACAGGACCGCAGCTGGTGAGAAGCCTCCAATAGTCAGCTCCTTCTCCGATTCTCGAAAGTACATATATACCAGCACCCTGAGGTAATAATAGGCGGCAACGGCGCTGTTCAAGACCCCGATGATTGCCAGCCAGTAATAGCCGGCCTTCACCGCCGCGCTGAAGACATAGAATTTGGCCATAAACCCGGCCATGGGGGGCACCCCTGCCAGGGAGAACATGAAGATGGCCATGGCCGCCGCCAAGAGGGGGTGCTGCAACCCGAGTCCCGCATAATCGCTGATCAGGGTGTTCTCTTCCCCCTTTTTCCCCAGCAGGATCACCACGGTAAAGGCCCCGATGTTCATAAAGACATAGGCCAGGAGGTAAAAGAGGATGCTCGATTGGCCCAGTTCGTT
>CAZFIR010000281.1:0-6626 GCA_964519535.1 uncultured Thermodesulfobacteriota bacterium
CCGTGGCCTACGACTGCATCATCCCCGTTGTCCACCCCAGTAATTCCATAAAAAACATCACCCTCGACCAACTCAAAGATGTCTATATGGGCAAGACAAAGAACTGGAAAGAGATCGGCGGTCCTGACCTCGAGATCGTGGTTGTGTCACGGGATACGTCATCCGGTACCTATGAGGTGTGGGAATCGAAGGTGATGAAAAAGGAGAGGGTATATCCGGGTGCGCTTCTGCAAGCATCCAACGGTGCTGTTGTCCAGGCCGTTTCAAAGAACAAGAATGCCATTGGTTACATCGGGCTTGGCTACGTCAACACGAGTGTCAAACCCTTGACGGTAAACGGAATCATAGGGTCAGCAAAGACGACCCTTGATGGCACCTATCCCATCAGCCGTCCCCTCTATATGTTTACCCAGGGATGGCCCAAGGGAGACGCCCTCAATTTCATTACCTATGTCCTCCATCCTCAGAAAGGTCAGAAATACGTTGAGGAAGCTGGCTATGTACCACTATACTAAGTAGTAGATTTAATGATTTAGACCAGTGCTATGCATGGCGCACCCCTTGTATTTATTAGTCGGTAACATGGCTTTGTCGATTCCGGTAAAAAAGAAAATCTTTGCTGAATAAAGGCATGCTCAAAAATCGACAACAGAAAGAACGTTTTATACGTAACCTATTTTTTTGCATCGCTTTAGCTTCGATTGTAATCCTCTTCTTGATCGTCCTTTTTTTATTTATGGAAGGTGTTCCTATTTTCAAAGTCGTTTCTGTAAAAGATTTTCTATTCGGAAAATATTGGTATCCTACCTCGGACCCCCCAGATTTTGGTATCCTTTCACTGATTGTAGCATCTATAGCAGTAACTGCCTTTTCGAGCACATTTGCCATCCCCCTCGGACTAATGACGGCTATCTACTTGGCAGAGATCGCTTCGCACCGGTTGCGCGAGCTGGTCAAGCCGATCGTGGAATTACTTGCTGCACTTCCTTCTGTGGTGATCGGCTTTTTTGGAATGGTGATCGTTGCGCCGTTCCTTCAAAATGTCTTTGGGATTGCGACAGGACTGAACCTATTCAACGCCTCCCTGATGCTGGCCTTCATGTCCATCCCTACCATCAGCAGCATCTCTGAGGACGCAATCTACAGTGTTTCCCAGGAGATCAAGGAGGCCTCCTTGGCCTTGGGGGCAACTCATTGGCAGACCATCTATCGGGTGATCATCCCCGCCTCTCTGTCAGGGATCACCACTGCCGTCATTTTAGGGATGTCCCGGGCTATTGGTGAGACTATGGTGGTCCTTATGGTCGCCGGGGGCGCCACCCTCATTCCCACTTCTATTTTTGATCCGGTCAGACCCATGCCTGCGAGCATTGCAGCCGAAATGGCAGAGGCCCCGTTTCGGAGTAATCACTACTATGCCTTATTCGCCACCGCTATCGTACTCTTTTTATTTACGTTGGCCTTTAACATGATCGCGGATCACGTCGCCCATAAGTACAAACAGGTTGGTACCGCAACACTCTGATGAGGAACGACGGATGAAGCGAGAATCTTCCGAAAAGGGCGTTAAATCCATGAAGCTGAGGAAGCCCGCCGTTAGTGGAAGGACCGGTGCAAAAGGGCCCTCTTCGCAAGACACTTCAGTGAAGAAAGCAAGGGCTGCCGGCACGGGGAACGGTCACCCTCTGCGCCAGGGCCGCAAGTCCATACAAAAAATTATGTTTACCCTGTTGCGTGTTGCTGCTGCCATCAACGGACTGGCATTGCTTGTCATCGTCTTCTTTCTTGTAAAGAACGGGTGGCGAGCCATTAACTGGACCTTTCTCACGCAAGCACCAACCGATTCTATGACTAAGGGGGGTATTCTGCCTTGTATTGTGGGGACGCTCTGTCTCAGCCTTGGAGCTATAGCGGTTGCCCTTCCCATCGGCGTCGCTTCAGCAATTTATCTTCATGAATATGCCCGTCCAGGGCACCTCGTGAGGGTAATCCGGTTGGGGATCAACAATCTGGCCGGAGTTCCTTCCGTGGTCTTTGGGCTCTTCGGCCTGGCCTTCTTTGTGACCTGGTTACACTTTGGAGTAAGCATCCTCGCCGGTGCCTTGACATTGGGTGCCCTCTCGTTGCCGGTGATCATCGGCGCCTCGGAGGAGGCCCTGCGGGCTGTCCCCCAAACCTACAGAGAGGCCTCGTTGGCCCTCGGTGCTACCAAATGGCAGACGATTTATAAAGTGGTGTTGCCGGCGGCCTTGCCCGGTATACTTACCGGGGCCATTTTAGGACTCAGTCGAGCGGCTGGAGAGACGGCACCGATCATGTTTACCGCAGCCGTGTTTTTCACCCCTCATTTGCCGACTTCTCTTTTTGATAAGATCATGGCCCTTCCGTACCACATCTATGTCCTCGCAACGGCTGGAACCGAAATCGAAAAAACGAGACATCTTCAGTATGGAACGGCCCTGGTCCTTATCACCTTGGTCATGGGCTTGAACCTCTGCGCAATCCTCTATCGGTCTCGACTCAGGAAGCGAATGCGCCTATAGGTATAACTCGATTTCGATTGATGGCAGACAGAGAGGAATATGAAGACGTATAACTCAGTAAGGATGGCGACGAAGAGCTTGAATTTCTATTACGGTAAGTCCCAAGCGCTCCACGATATCACTCTTGACTTTCTTACCAACCGGGTGACTGCCTTGATCGGGCCATCCGGCTGCGGCAAGAGCACGCTGTTGCGTTGTCTGAATCGGATGAATGATCTCATCCCCCTCAGCCGGGTGAAGGGCGATGTCCTCCTTGATGGGCAAGACATCTACGCACCAACGATCGATGTGGTTGAGATCCGTCGTTGTATTGGCATGGTGTTTCAAAAACCCAATCCGTTTCCCAAGACTATCTTTGATAACGTCGCGTACGGCCTACGGGTCAACGGGATTACAGACAAAGCAACTATTACGGAGAGCGTAGAACAAAGCTTGCGGCAAGCGGTCCTGTGGGACGAGGTCAAAGATAGGCTCGATGACTCAGCCCTTGGCTTGTCAGGGGGCCAGCAGCAGCGTCTCTGTATCGCCCGAGCCCTAGCAGTAGAGCCTGAAGTGCTCCTAATGGATGAGCCTGCGTCGGCCCTTGATCCTATTGCCACCCAAAAGATCGAAGAATTGATCCGTCAACTCAAGGAGATATATACTATCGTCATCGTTACACATAATATGCAACAAGCGGCCCGGGTCTCCGACTATACCGCCTTTTTATATCTTGGCAAGCTCATAGAGTTTAACGAGACCGAGAGGATATTTACCAGACCGAACCAAAAGCAGACTGAAGATTATATCACAGGACGTTTCGGCTAAGGAGAGAATATGAAGAGACATCTTGAAAGAGAACTGGATAAGCTCAGGAAGAAAATCCTTACCCTCGGTGCAATGGTGGAGGGGAGTATTGAGAAGGCTTTACTTTCCCTTACGCGTCACGATGCGAAATTAGCCAGAGAAGTGATCGAAAGCGATCACGAGATAGATCACTTCGAGGTGGAGATAGAGGAGGACTGCCTCAAAATCCTCGCCCTCTACCAGCCCGCGGCCATTGACTTGAGGTACGTTGTGGGGATCTTGAAGATGAACAATGATTTGGAGCGGATGGGGGATCTTGCTGTAAATATCGCCGAGCGCGCAGCCTATCTGGCTGATAAGAAGGGAACAAAGCTCTTTCTTGATTTTACTAAAATGGGCGAGAAGACTATAGCGATGGTAAAAAAAGCCTTAGACTCTCTTATCAAGATGGATGCTAAGATGGCCGTAGAGGTTTGTGCCGCCGACGACGAAATAGATGATATCAACAGAGAGTTACTTTTCTTGATTCAAGACCATATAGAGCAAAACCCCCAGGAAGTAAAGTTGCTTATTCACCTACTGCTCGTCTCCCGCCATTTGGAGCGTATCGCTGATAAAGCCACTAATATTGCGGAGGACGTCATTTACATGACTGAAGGTACCATCATTCGCCATCGGGCAGAGGACTATGCCCGCCACGATTGACACCTCCATTTTTTTAGTTGATTTTTCACTGAAAAACGATATAGTATCCCTTATAGTGGCTAGTTAAAGATGAACGTACCTTTCCTCGATTTAAAGGCCCAATATCAGCAGATCAAAGATGAGATTGATCGTGCCGTCGCAGAGGTAATCTCGGAACAACATTTTATTCTGGGACCCAAGGTTGACGCCTTGGAAAAAGCTGTCGCTGCTTATTCCTCTGCCCGATATGGGATCGGAGTTGCCTCTGGCAGCGACGCCTTGACCTTATCCCTTATGGCATTGGGTGTGGGTGCAGGAGACGAGGTGATAACCACCCCCTTCACTTTCTTCGCCACGGCTGGTTCTATCTCCAAGGTGGGTGCCACGCCCGTATTTGTAGATATTGATCCCAGGACCTATAATCTCGATCCTGCTCACATACAGGAGCGTATCACCCCCCAGACGAAGGCTATTATCCCTGTGCACCTCTTCGGTCAGTGTGTCGATATGGAACCAGTTAAGGAATTAGCTCGAAGCAACGGCCTTCGGATCATTGAGGATGCCGCTCAAGCCATTGGCTCCGATTATATAAAGGATTCCGCACCCCCTCAACGGGTAGGGAGCATCGGGGATTTGGGATGTTTCTCTTTTTATCCCTCCAAGAATTTGGGGGGGGTTGGCGATGGGGGGATGGTGACCACCAATAACGAAGAGCTGGCTGACCGGGTGAGACTTCTTCGCGTACATGGTGCCTCTGCCAAATATTACTATCAATACATTGGGATCAATAGCAGGTTGGATGCCCTGCAGGCCGCCGTCCTCCTGGTGAAATTTCGCTACCTGGAGGAATGGACAGACAAGAGGCTGAAAAACGCCGCGTATTATGATCAACTCTTCGATGAAATCCGTCATCAAGCCCTCGGCATAGAGATCCCCTATGTCCAATACAACAACCGGCATATCTATAACCAGTATGTCATCAGGGTCCCCAAGCGGGATGCACTCAGGGAGTTCCTGGCCCAAGAGGGGATAGGCACCGATGTCTATTATCCTCTTCCCCTGCACCTGCAGGAGTGCTACCGGGACCTGGGATATGAGGAAGGTGACTTTCCCCATGCCGAAAAGGCCGCACAGGAGACCCTGGCGCTCCCCATCTATCCTGAGCTCACCAGGGAACAACAGGAATATGTGGTTTCAAAGATAGGAGAATTCTTCCACACCTTTATCTTATGACATCATCGCAGGTGAAAAGGTTGGACTACTTTTGGGCCTCCCTTTCAGGGGCCTTTTTGGTTTTGAGCTTTCCCATCGTTAACTTCTGGCCCCTTGCCTGGTTTTTTTTGGTACCTCTCTTGCTGTGCATTCGAGGGAAAAAAGGGAAGGACGCTTTCTTCTTGGGTGCTTTTGCCGGGGTGATCGCCTATCTCGGGATCATCTACTGGGTAGTGGTGTCTGTTCACAGATATGGCAATATCCCTCTTCCTCTCGCCATCCCTATTCTTCTCCTTCTGGTCATATACCTCAGCCTTTATTGGGGTGCCTTTGCCTTCCTCGTCTCATACGTTAGAGAAAAGGGTGAATGGATAGCGCTCTTGGCCTTTCCAACTCTATGGGTAGGGCTGGAGTACCTGCGCTCCTTCTTGCTCAGTGGCTTCCCGTGGGCCCTAGTCGGCTACTCACAGTACTTGAATACCTCCTTTGTACAAATAGCTGATATAACCGGCGTCTATGGGGTTTCCTTCCTCCTGATCTTGAGCAATACCCTCCTTTTTCTGTGGGTTGTCCGTTTGAAGGAAAGTAAGAAGGTGCCTCTGCTAGCCACTATTTTCAGCATGGCCTTGGTGGCCCTGGTCTTTGGCTATGGGCATTGGAAGATCGATTCTTCCCCGAAGATTGAAAAGGGATTGAAGATCGGGATTGCCCAGGGGAATATTGCACAAGATGTCAAGTGGGATAGTGCGTTTCAAAAAAAGACCGTGAAGATCTACCGCGAGTTATCCGTTCAACTCAAGAGGCAAAAACCAGGACTTATCATCTGGCCCGAAACGGCCTTCCCTTCCTATTTCCCCTCGGGGACGAAGCTGGATGAAACGGTATTAGCCATCCCGCAAGAAGCAGGTACCTACCTCCTCTTCGGAAGCCTCTCCGCAAAAAAAGAAGGAAAGAAGGTAAGAACCTACAACAGCGCCTACCTCCTCTCGCCCCGCCGCCGCATCATCGCGCGGTACGATAAGATGCACCTGGTCCCCTTTGGCGAATATATCCCGCTCTCCTCCCTTTTTCCATTTTTTAATGCGCTGGTGGGTATTGGAAACATCACCCCCGGTGAAGAAGTAGTGATTTTTCAACTCCCACGCGGTAAGTTTGGGGTCCTTATCTGCTTTGAGGTGATATTCCCCGGACTGTGCCGGAAGTTTGTCCGTGATGGGGCCGACTTTATGGTAACCATCACCAATGATGCCTGGTTCGGCAAGACATCTGCACCCTACCAACATCTTGCACAGGCGACTTTCAGATCTATTGAGAACCGGATATGGCTGGTCAGGGCGGCCAACACCGGGATCAGCGCCTTTGTCGATCCGTGGGGGAGAATCCAAAAGGCTAGCGGGCTCT